>JAGRBZ010000359.1 GCA_020433805.1 Anaerolineae bacterium | reverse complement strand
GGCCCTGCCGCTCGCTATTGCCGGCAATGTCATAGGAGCGCTCACCGTACAAAGTATTGAAGAATCCGCGTTTTCCGATGAAGATGTCTCCTCGCTGCAAGCCATGGCCGATCAACTGGCCGTCGCCATTAACAATGCCCGGCTGCACCAACAGAATGCTGAACTGTTTGCCAAAGCCTCGCGCCGGGCCACGCTGCTGCAAGCGGGGTCGGAAGTAAGTCGTAATATCACCTCGATCTTGGATCTGGATGTACTGTTGGCCAGCACGGTCCATATTATCTGCGAAGAGTACGGTTTTTACTACGCCGGTATATTTTTGGTCGATGATACGCCTGACGAAAACGGACGAACCTGGGCCGTGCTCAAAGCCGGACGCGGCGAGGCCGGGCGGCGTATGGTTGAACAGGGGCATAAGCTGGAAATCGGCGGGAACTCGATGGTGGGAGCGGCCGTTCGCGATGGCGAGGCCCGCATCTCATTAGATGTCGATGTCGAAAAGGTGTGGTATCCTAATCCGCTGCTGCCGCGCACCCGTTCGGAAATGGCGCTGCCTTTGTTCATCAAAAGCAAAGTTATCGGCGCGTTGACCGTACAGAGCGAGGCCGAGGCCGCTTTTTCAGAAGAGGATATTTCATCGCTGCAAATGATGGCCGATCAACTGTCTGTCGCCATCAACAATGCTCGGCTGCTGTACGATTTAGAAGCGGCCAACAAAGAAATAATTCGTACAAAAACGTTTGAAACCATTGCCACAGCCACAGGTGAAACCATCCATTGGGTGGGCAACAAAGCGGCCCCTATACCAGGGTGTGTGAGCCGCACGCGAGAAGATATTGGACGGTTTCTCACCATCGCCAGTGACCTTATCGCCCAGAGCGATGTCTCCATTCGAGATAACCCATTGGGTCACCTGATCATCGAATCGGCCTCACGGTTGGCCCAAAAACACCCTGATTTGCCCAAGGATGTCGAGCGCCTCAAGAAAAAACCGCTCAAGAAGCTGCGTCGGATGCTGGATGTCGAATCGATAGAAGAAGACCTGGATATTATTGCCCAAAGCGCTAACACCATCCTGCAAATAAAAGAAGACCTCATTGGCCCGGCCCGCCGCCAAAAATGGCAGGCCAGCGACCTGGTGGAGGTAGTTAAAGATAATATTAAGAGCTTTGCTCTACCGTCTAATACGGTTTCGTACAGCATCGACGGTATTATTCCTAAAGTCAAAATTGATCCCAAACAATTTGGGCGGGTGGTCATCAATCTGGTCAAGAATGCGATGGAAGCGATGGATGAGCAGCCGTCGCCCCATATTTTTATTGCTATTCGCCAGGCCGATGCTAACTTTGTCATGGTCGATATTGCCGATAACGGTTGCGGCATTCCGGAGGAGGAGCTAACCAAAATTTGGCTTACGTTTCACACCGGCAAAGCTGAAAAAGGTGGCACGGGCTTAGGGCTGCCATCTTGTTTGCAAACGATGGAGGCAATGGGTGGAAAAATCAGCGTATCCAGTGAGCCGGGTATCGGCTCTACGTTTACGCTGCACGTGCCTGTCTTCCGGCCCGACCAGGAGAGTTTTGGGTAAAGTAAAAGGATGGATAATGACCCGACCTGACAGGTTTTGCCTAAAATTTTGCGGCAAAGCTAATGTTCGAACGAAAACTTGTCGTCAATAGAACTCAAATTCCGAAAACATGTCCGGTCTTTGCTCTAGAATGAGAAATGTCGTCTTTTTACTGCGCAGGTTTACAAATACAATACCCTGTACTATCATAATTTATAAACGGCGCAACTGCTCCTATCACCACTTGTCAATGCTGTACCATTTTCTATCGGAACAATCCCTAAGTAACCGGATAAGGAACTATCATGAACCAAGCCGAAATTGAAGCCAACGTAACTCTTGAACAGGCGCTTCGACGCGCGAATTTGCTGGCCGCTGCCGCCGAGGTGAGCCAGAATGTCACGCAGATTATGGATATTGACGAACTGTTGCCTAAAACGGTCGATATCATCTGTGACGCTTACAACTTCTACTACGCCGGAGTTTTTCTCATCGATGAAGCACGCGAGTTTGCGGTGCTGCGGGCCGGACGCGGCAAACCAGGCCAAATTATGATGGAAAATAATCACAAGCTAGCGGTGGGTGGAAACTCGATGATTGGAGCCTGTACAGCGCGTAATGAAGCCCGCATTTCGCTGGATGTCGATACGGAGAAGGTTTGGTATCCTAATCCGGTACTGCCGGAAACACGCTCGGAGATGGCGCTGCCGCTGGCTGTGGGCGGTCATGTAATCGGAGCAGTGACTGTACAAAGCACCGAAGCAGCGGCCTTTTCCGACGAAGATATTTCATCGTTACAAGCGATGGCCAATCAGTTGGCCATTGCCATCGAAAATGCTCACCAGCGTCAAGAATTAGAAGAGGCACACGCCGAACTGCTGCAGGCCAAAATGCACGAAGCAATCGCCACGGCCACCGGCGACGCCATCCACTGGATTGGCAACAAAGCTGACCCCATTCGCAGTTCGGTTGACCGAACACGCACCGATTTACAGCTTCTTACTGTGCTGATGGGTAAGCTGCTAAATAATGAATTGGACGGTAACAGCAGTGTCGCCCAACTTATTCAGAAGGAAGCCGCTGTTATTCAGCAGGACTACCCGCAGATAAGCGAAGCAGCCGATAAGCTTAGCCAGTTTTCGTCGGAAAAGTTAGAGAGACGGCTTAGCCTCAGTTCTACCCTTGAAGACTTACAAATTATCGAAGATGCGGCGGCGATGATTTTACGCATCAAAGAAGAGCTTATCGGTCCGGCGCGCGAGCAAGCGCCGCGTCCAACGATGATCGATGATGTGGTGAAAGATGCCATCACCGCTATGAACCTGCCGGCCGGTCTTGTCACCCTGGCCCCAACAGCTCCTGTGCCGTTGGTTGTCGCCGACCCGGTGCAAATGCATCGCGTCTTTACGAACTTAATCAAAAATGCAGTAGAAGCCGCCGGCGATGAGCGTCCACCTGAAATCAATCTACTCATTCGCTCGGTGGAAGATAGCGCTTTTGTGGCAATCGATGTGGTCGATAATGGCATCGGCATTGCCCCGGACGATTTAGATAACATCTGGATCACGTTCCACACCAGTAAAGGTATTCGTGGCCACGCCGGGTTTGGTCTGCCGGCCAGCCGACTTATTGTGGAGCAAACCGGAGGCAGCATCTCGGCCGTCAGCCAGTTAGGTCAAGGTTCTACGTTTACAGTGAAGTTACCGGTTTACAAAGGTCGGGGATCTAACGGACACAAAGTAGAGCATGGGCGGGGCAAAATTCTTCTCATTGACGATAACGACCACTGGCGACATTTTGCGACCGTTACATTAAAAAACGCCGGTTACAAGATCGAGTCGCCGGATCGGGGTTATACCATAAGCAATGCCCACCGGTTCGATTTGGTTTTGGTCGATGATATTCTGGCTGGGGCCGACTCGCTGGCGATATTGCACATACTAAAAGATAGCGGCGCTATCAACAAAACGCTGATGCTCTCCTCGAACCCACGCGTCGAGCGAACAAAGGAACGCATGTTAGCCGGTATCAAAAATCTTATCGCCAAACCTTACACACCCAACAGTTTGCTCAGCGAAGTGGCTCGGGCAATCCGCTAACCTCTCACTATTCTTCCAATGGAGCCGGTTGAGCTATGGAATCAGAACCTAAAATTTTGTTAGTTGATGATGAAGAAAATATTCTGCGCAGCGTAGCCAAAACGCTGTTTCGAGAAGGCTTTGATGTAGAAACGGCAACAGGCAATCAGGCTGCTTACGAACTCTTTCAAGAAGCCCAAGATGAGGGTGAGCCGTTCAATTTGGTAATTATCGATTTGAACATGCCCGACTTTGCAGGCAATGAGTCAAAATACGCCGGTCTCGAGCTGCTGGAACGTCTTAAAAGCGAATCACCCGGACTACCGGTTATCGCCAATTCAGCCTGGGACGAGGTTGAAACCGCCAAGAAGTGCATCGACAAAGGTGCAGCCGACTATTTTGTCAAAGGCCGCAATGATGAAATGTTGGATAAAATACAAAAAGTACTCGGCCTGGCGGGTTGAGGCGATAGCCAATCGGTTTGTTTGTATAGTTATCAAAACGGAACAGCAACCGGAGACATTTTACTCTGCTTCCTGTTCCGCCTCTTGTTGTTCCCGTTGCTGCTCCGCTTTCAGAGCCGCTTCGTACGCTTCGGCGCTAATTAATTCGCCGCCGCTAGCCTGATGATCGATTAATTGACGGTTTTGGTCAAAAATAAGTGTTACCTCAACGCGTTCAAAGCAGCGGCTGTTGTTGCCGATTAAAACCTTTCGCGTAAGGTAGCCGCCTTCATCCTGCAGGCTCAGATCGTTGCGCAGATCGACGCGGGTTTTGATCAATTCCTTACAGCGACGTGAGCGTACGTAAATCCAATAGCCGGCGTCGCTGAGTTCCCCATCGCCACTGAAGATCGATTTTAGCGAGTCTAAAAACCCCATTGTTTTTCCTCAATTATGAATAGTTTATGATTAGAAGTCCATCCTACCGAACGCTATCTATTATGGCAAATTAGCCGGTATTTTTCAGTCCCGAAGCAATCCCGTTCGTTGCCAGCAAAATCGCCTTGAGGATAGGCTTGGCATCCGGGCCGTTTGGATCGGGCAGGGCACGTAGCTGGCGCAGTAAACTGACCTGAATGAAGTTCAGTGGGTCAACATACGGGTTGCGCAAGCGAATAGAGCGTTGTAGAAACGTCCCTTCCAATATTTCATTCTTTTGAGTAATCTGGAGGATGGCCTCGCAGGTGCGCTTATATTCGGCCAAAATATCGCCGAAGATCATGTCACGTACGCGCTCGTCTTTGACCAAACCGGCATAGAGGCGGGCAATCCCCATATCCGTTTTACCCAGCGAAACCTGGGCGTTGTCAAGGGCCTCTTTGAAGAAGCGCCAGCCCCCATACATATCCTGCAGAAGGGCCAGACTGCTCTCGTCGGTGGTGAAGGTTGTTAGAGCGGTACCCAAACCGTACCAGCCCGGCAAAACATGGCGCGATTGCATCCAGCTAAAGACCCAAGGGATGGCCCGTAGATCCGTGATGGCGCTGCTGTTGGTGCGACGGGCCGGACGTGATCCAATTTGAAGCTGGCTAATCTCACGGGTTGGGGTAGCCTGCTGCCAATATTCCAACAGTTCCGGTGTCTCATAAATAAGCTTGCGGTAGGCACGATAACCGACCTCGGCCAGCTTATCCATAGTGGTGCGCCATTTTTCTGACACCTCGGTTTGGGACGGAGAATCAGGGGCACTGCTCATCAGCACGGCGTGAACCATCTGCTCCAGATGGCGACGGGCGATGGCCGGGTTACCGTAGCGTTCGTCGATGACTTCGCCCTGTTCGGTGATGCGGATTTTGCCCGCCACCGAACCCGGCGGCTGGGCCATCACAGCGCGATTGGGAGCACCACCGCCCCGGGCAATCGTACCACCCCGGCCGTGGAACAGGGTCATCGCGATACCGTGGCTGCGGCAGCAGTCGGCCAGTGCTTCTTGCGCTTTATACAGTTCCCACTTGGCGGCGATGTAACCAGCGTCTTTGTTGCTATCAGAATAGCCAATCATTATCATTTGTCGATTACCCAACCGTTTGAGATGTTCAGCGTAATGCGGGTGGGTAAATAACTGAGTCATCGTGTCGGGGCCATTACTTAAATCAGCGCGGGTTTCGAACAGCGGCACCAGATCGAGGCCGTCGGAGCCATTGGGACGCAGACACAGGCCAACCCAACGCGCCAGCAGCAATACCGCTAAAATATCATCGGGGCCGCGAGTCATGCTAACAATATAGGGGCCAAGGTATTCGGGGCCGTAAATATCGACCACGCGCCGGAGTAATTTGAACAGCTTCACCGTCTCGGCTGCTTTTTCCGAAAGCGGCGGCAGCAGGGAGAGATCGGGCGGCCAATAAGAGAGGAGTTGCGTCAGCAGTTCAGTTCGCTCCGGGGACGAAAGTTCGGCATAGTTATCGGCATAGCCTAAATGGCGCAAAATCTCGTCTAAAACATCAATATGATACTGGCTATACTGACGGATATCGAGACAAGCCGAATGCAGTCCA
This sequence comes from Anaerolineae bacterium, assembly GCA_020433805.1. Taxonomy (GTDB): domain Bacteria; phylum Chloroflexota; class Anaerolineae; order 4572-78; family J111; genus JAGRBY01. The sequence goes on along the minus strand of JAGRBZ010000359.1, from coordinate 2,695 downwards.
AACGACTGCAACTGGTGGTAAAAACTCTTGAGGTTGGCGTCGGCAATACCGCTCATACCGCTTTTACGCAGCGTGCGATCCATCAAAGCGATGGTTTCGAGAAATTCGTCGCGATGAGGCAGCGGATCCCCCGTTTCAAGCGACGGATTGAGCAGGCGAGCCTGCATATCATCTTTATTCATCGCTGCGAATTTTTCGGAGACTGCGGCTAACAGCCAACGGTACGGTTCGCCGGGGTAGCGATCTTGTAGGTATTGAACGTGGTCGGACGGGTCATCTTTTAGGTTAGAGTCCATTGCCATCTGCAGTTCCGGATCGAGATCGGCGAAGCGGGTAGACACGCTCATTGATCGGTCGAGAATACGGGCTGAGGCGCGGTGACGCTCAGTGGCTAGACGATGGTGCAAGTGCAGAGCTTCGGCGGTAACCCGGCTGGTGACAAAGGGGTTGCCGTCTCTGTCGCCGCCAATCCAGGAACCGAACGTGAGAAATCGTTGCGGAGGCGTTAAATTAGGATAATATTGGGCCAGGGCAACTTCCATAGCGCGATAGACCTGGGGCAAAACGCTCCAGATGGTGGCACTGAGGTAGTACAAGCCGGTACGCACTTCATCAACCACGGTCGGCTTAAATGTTCGACTGCGCTCGGTAACCCATAAGGTGGTAACCTCGGCCCGGATGCTCGCCATCAGTTCCTCGTGGGTGGCAGGCAGCATATCGCGGATCTCGCGATCGTATAAGGCCTGACCAATCCGGCGCAGTTTGGAAAGAATGGTCCGGCGGCGGGCCTCGGTGGGGTGAGCGGTAAAAACCAGTTCGATGTGAAGATCATCCAGCAATTGGGCCATTGTCGCTTCATCGACACCCATTTCATGAAGCTGTCGGATGGCATCGGCAATCGACTCTTTGAGCGGAATGGGATGAGCCTCGCGTTCACGGTCGCGCAGAATCCGCACGCGGTGGTGTTCTTCGACAAGGTTGATCAACTCGAAGTAGGTGGTAAAAGAACGCGCTACAATCTCCTTTTCAGGTAACTCCAATGAGTCGACCAGAGCTGTCAATTCGGTTTCGGTGTTACCATTGCCGTTGGAGCGGCGCGATTTTGCCAAGTTTCGAACCTGTTCTTCTAAGGCAAACTTTTCCGACCCTGCTTGCTGTTCAATTATTTCTCCCAGGATGTTACCTAAAAAATGGACATCGGCACTGATCAAATGTTGATAGTCTGTTTTTGAGGGCATTTTTTCTCTTTCCATAGCGAAGTTCTTTAACTTTTTTGTAAAGTCGTCCATGATCATCCCAGCGCCCTTGCTTTGGTGTGTATCGATTCGATTGTATATATCAGTAGGAAGTTAACCTTATTGTAGCAGTGGACAGGTGTATCGTCGAATATTCGTCGATTGCTTTTAACTCTGTTTTTTCTTGGACCTGTGTTATAATGCGAAACTCGGCTAAGGTCGAACAAACCACTCCATTGGAGCTAACATCCATGCAAGACAACGACATCCATCAGGTTATCACCATTCTTCGTGAAGCGGCCAAAGACTGGCCGCCCGCCCTGGTTGATGACAAGGGCGGCAAAGACGAATGGGATCCCTACCAAATTTTGATTGCGACCATTTTGAGTTTAAGAACCAAAGATACGCTGACGGCTGTGGTAGCCCCTCGCCTTTTCGAGTTGGCCGATACGCCACAGGCCATGATCCAACACTCTGCCGAAAAAATTGCAGAGGTCATTTATCCGGTGGGGTTTTATCGCAACAAAGCCAAAAGTATCCTGGATATATCGCACAAACTTATTGATGAATATGACGGTCGGGTTCCAGACGATTTAGACGAACTGCTCACGCTACCCGGCGTCGGACGGAAAACGGCTAACCTGGTTGTCACAGCCGGATATCAAAAACCCGGCATCTGTGTTGACATTCACGTGCATCGCATCTCTAACCGATGGGGTTACATCGAGACCAAGACTCCGGAAAAAACCGAATTCGCGCTACGCGAAAAATTACCGCCAGAATATTGGCTCGAATACAATGGACTTCTGGTGAGTATGGGACAGAATCTATGTACGCCAACCTCACCCTGGTGCAGCAAATGTCCGATCATCGACTTTTGCGACCGGGTGGGGGTGACGCGCAGCCGGTAACAACCACATAAACTGTTAGGATTTTTGTGCATCGGGGCGCTCCTGAGTAAAATTTTGGCGCATAGTCGAAGACAATGCTATTATGATGGTCGGCGTCGAACAAAACGACAGTTGCAGAGCAGCCACTGCTTGTGTTGTCGTCGGTTCGGCGATCTATTTGTAATATTCTTACCAACTATGAGAGGAAGGGTTCCATGAACAAAAAAACTATCAAAGACGTGGATGTTAATGGCAAACGTGTTCTGGTACGGGTTGATTTCAACGTACCTATGGAAAATGGCGAAGTCACCGATGACCGCCGCATCCGGGCCGCCCTGCCGACCATTCAGTACTTACTGGACAATGGTGCTGCTGTAATTTTGATGAGCCACTTGGGCCGTCCTAAAGACGCACCCGATCCCAAGTTTCAGCTCGATGCCGCCGGGCAGCGCCTTTCGGAATTGCTGGATAGGCCTGTGAAAAAATTGGATGATACCATCGGGCCAGATGTTAAATCGGCCGTGATGACGATGTCGCCCGGCGACGTAATCTTGCTGGAAAATACCCGTT
>JAGRBZ010000035.1 GCA_020433805.1 Anaerolineae bacterium | reverse complement strand
GGCGGACCACGGTGCGGGCGACATCTAGCCAGGCACCAATGGATGTATCACCCGGAATAACAAATTGGTTTAAAGGGGGAAAATCGTTGCCCAACTGGGTAGTGACTTCTTCCAGCCACGTGACACGATCAGCCTCTAAAGTTTTTGGCAGCTTGACGCCTGGCGGCGTAGCCAGTTCGCCCATAAGAACCCACAAATCGCGCTGGGCTTCCAAAATAATCGTGCGCGTTCGGTCACTGGCCGTCGGCTCAGCCCGAACGACCCCCATAAAGGCACTTGCTTCATCGACCGTGCCATAAGCCTCCGGACGGAGATCGTATTTCGTTACGCGCTCCATACCGAGAAGGCTGGTATAGCCCTCATCACCTTGGCCGGTGTAGAGGATTGTCTTCTTAGCCATAAATTCGTTCATCCTTTTTGTTGGCAAGTCGCTGGCACGGAGGGGTATAAAACCGTGTCAGTTATCTATATCACCATTATCGCTTGATCCAACCGAAAAACCGGTTCGGTTTAGGGAGGTTGGATAATACTTGCTGGGCACGTTTGCCGCCAATTTGCTCTAACGACTCGCGGGCTTGGTGACGCACACCATCGTGTCTTTCAACCTGCAGCAGTTTCGCTAACGGCTCAACAGCGATGCGTGATTCACATTTACCAAGCGCATCGGCTGCCCAATATCGAACTCCAACTTCGGTGTCGGTCAGCGCCTGAATCAACGCTTTGGCCGAACGTGACTTAATTAAAGCGTTTACATCCTGTTCTTGGCAAATTTGGCCCAGCGCTCTGGCCGAGCCATATCGAGCGTCTGGATCATCATCCTGGAGCATTGTCTCAATAAGCGCATCGACAGCGTTGATGCCGATCTGGTTGATTTGGTAGATAGCAAACTCGTGATTTTCCGGCTCATCCAGGTCATCCAGCAACCGCTGCAACTTTTCCGCTTGCTGACGCGCCACCTTTTCCTTAAAAATTTGATTGCGCTCGTCGTGCAATCGCTTCCGATCTTTAAGCATTTGCCGGCGACGTAGCTGGTTGCGCTTTAAATTAACTCCACAACGTTGGCAATGCACGGCATCAATTTTGTTTTTTTGGTGACACAAAACGCATTCAACATAAAGCGCGTGGCCGCAGTCAGTACAGAAGCGCTGGTCTTCAGCATTGAGTGTGCCGCAGTCGGGGCAAGCGTTTACGGTATCCAATCCGAGATCGGTTGCCAAAAGCGTAGAGCCGCAGCTTGTACATTCTATAAGTTGGCTAAGGGAGGTAGTACGGTCAATGGGTGTGCCGCAGTTGGGACATTTCAAATCGTGAAGTTTCATAAAACAAGTCTCTCGTGCAAACCTTGATAAGAATGATGTAATTCACTTTTAATTATGCCCGAAATGCGTTACTTTCTCAACGTTTAAGCGTTAAAATTTCCTCCTTAAGCCAGCCGCAAATTTGCCACCACATCCAGTTCCCACCCACTGGTTTGACCCGCTTGCAAACGCCAGTAGGCGGCAGCTCCAATCATTGCCGCATTGTCGGTACACAGGTAAAGCGGGGGGATCAGCACCGGCCGGTCGATAGCGGTCATCATTTTGTTGCGCAGCAGCATATTGGCCGATACGCCGCCGGCCAGCAGCACTTCGGTAACATTATATTTCTCGGCGGCGGCTTTGGTTTTGCTAACCAAAACGTCGACGACCGCCATTTGAAATGAAGCCGCAATATCGGCTACCGGCATCTGGCGATGTTCGGCCTGTTTTTGTTGCAGCTTCTGCTCACGCGAGGGCCGTCGCAGTTTTTCGACTTTGGTATATTTTTGAGCAACGCGCAGCACAGCGGTTTTAAGTCCCGAAAAGCTAAAATCGAATGAGTCGCCCAGTTTGGCGCGAGGGAACTTAAATGCCGCTGGATTACCGCCTTTAGCAGCTTCTTGAATCGCCGGGCCGCCCGGAAAACCGAGATCAAGCACGCGGGCCACTTTATCGAACGCCTCTCCGGCTGCATCGTCAATGGTTCGGCCCAGAATTTCGTAGTTGCCGTGATTTCGAATCAGAACCAGTTCGGTGTGGCCGCCGGAAACAATAAGGCACAGCGCCGGAAAGTGCTTACGCGGCGGATGACCGCGATTTTCGGTATCGAGCCAGTTGGAGTACAGATGCCCCTCCAAATGGTTAATGCCGATTAGGGGAATGTTTTGAGACAAGGCAATACCCTTGGCCGCGTTAACACCCACCAGCAAACTACCAACCAGGCCCGGACCGTAGGTCACCGCGACGGCTTCAATGTCGTTCCAGCCGGTTCGGGCTTCGATAAGGGCATCTTGAACTACGGTACCGATAGCCAGAATATGCTGACGTGAGGCCACTTCGGGAAAGACACCGCTATAGCGCCGGTGAATATCAATCTGTGAAGCGACGACATTTGACAAAATGCAATAGCCGTCTTCAATTACAGCGGCGGCGGTTTCATCGCAGGAAGATTCAATTGCTAGAATTTTAGTCATCACATAATTTACCTTCTCGCCACAGCGCAATGGCCTGACGATTTGTATCGAACGCAATCTCCGGCAGATCATCCAAACCAAAAAGACCGACCTGATCGGTATCGTCACCAGTGGCGGGTTGGCCACCTACGACTTTACCTTTGTACATAATAAGAACTCCGCTACCGCGATAATCCTCGTAGTAGAAAACATCAATCAGGCGGATGAGGTCAACCTCATAGCCGCTTTCTTCCCGGCACTCGCGGACAGCAGTTTGCTGCGGCGTTTCACCGATTTCCATAAAGCCGCCGGGAAAACACCATTTGCCCCGTTCCGGATCCATCGTGCGGCGCACCATGAGAATACGCCCGTCTTTTTCGGCCATTACGGCGGCAGTCACTTTTGGATCGATGAACTGAACAAACCTGCACTCCGGATCAGAACACACGCGCCGAACCCGACCGTACACCTCGCGATTGACCATCTCGGCCCGGCAGCGGGGGCAGTAGGTGAAGCCTTGCCGCAGCGAAGCCGCCTCTTCAACGGTGAGGCTCATCTCTTCGCCGCTATCAGGCATAAGCATCGACCGCCTTGCGGGCGGCTAGAATATTGGCCGTCGGCGCGACGATGGGCGTAACGCAGCCGGTCCCTAGAATAAAGCCCTGTCCGTCGGTAGCCTCGATAGCGGTTTTAGCTTCGGCCATGACATCAGCAGGTGTACCACGCACCATTGTCTCCCACTGACGCAGTCCGCCGCAGAGCGCCATCTGTGTGCGAGTTTTGGCTTCGCCCAGCGACGGTGGCGTTTCGACATCGTGCCAGTTGATGGCATGAGCCGGATACCCAGCGACCATATCGAACATAACGTTGACGCCGTGCAGATGGATTAAATTGAACCACATTCCTTCAGTTGCAGCTAAAATTTGCATGTCAAGATCATAGCAGAACTCACGGTACTCGGCCTCCGTCAGCCGGTCGTGGCTGGCGTGCTGTAGTGCTAAAAAGATACCCGCTGCACCGGTCGGTTTCAGGGCTTCGATAAAGCGGATAATCGACTCGGTGATCGTCGCCAGACCCGCTTTGATAGCATCCGGATGTTGGCGAATATCGGAGAGGAGACGCTCCCCCACCAGGTTTTTGGCCTGCGACAGCGGGTTAAATATCGTTTGGATGAAGGGGATATCCTCGCCGACCGACTGACCAATCAAGCGATTGGCTTCGACAACCTCACCCAGTAACCCTTGCGTGGGATCTAGGGGCTTAAGCTGCTCCCAATCTTCGGGCGTTTGAATGATGCGCGGCCCCCAGGCGCGGGTGCCTTCCAAATTACCCAGCCACGATGTGGTTGCACCGTAGCCCTCCACGCAGAAGTTGCTGCTGGGGGTAACCTTGATGATATCGAAATCGAATGTTTCTTGAAACGTTAACGAGGCCCGAGCCAGTTCGTCGCCAAATTGATCATCAACAGGCCAGTGCCGCCACAGGGCGACCGGCGGGCGATCAACCGCAGCGCCGTTTATCGTCGCTTCGAGACGTTCACGTTTTGACATTGTGCTCATGATAGATATTCCTCACTCTCGTATGCTATTTGTTTAAGAGTTTCGCACTTTATGTCATTTCGTAGCCGAAGGCGAAGAAATCCCTACAGTATTCGGGTGCAAACAGCGTTCTGGGGGATTTCTCGGCAAAAAACGCCTCGAAATGACATACCGAGCAATTACTTTTTATCAGCGATTATCTGCGAAAATCTACGTTCTATCTTTTACCCTAACCGTAGTTCGTCCTTGACCGTTTGATAGAGTGTATCGGCCTTGAGATCGTGCAGCGTGTAGCACGGCGCGGTCAGTTCTTCGGCCAGAGCCTGGGCCAGACCGCGATCAAAGCTGGCGTGCTCCATGTTGATGACCACAGAGCGGATGCCTTCTTCCATAATCAGTTTCGAAATGCGATGGGCTTCTTCCTGGGCCGGCAGATCAGACATCGAGACGTTGCCCGCGCCGTCGGTGAGTAAAATCATTAGCGGCATAATTTCGGAATGAAGCCGGGTTTGCTGAACCAACACTTTATAGGCCAGATACAATCCCGCCGACAGCGGTGTTTTACCGCCGACCGGCACATCAGCCAAGGCTTTTTGGGCTAGCTCGACGCTGGATGTGGGCGGTAGAACTAGTCGGGCGTCCTCTTTTTGAAAGACAACCAGACCAACCTGGTCGCGGCGCTGGTAGGCGTCCATCAACAGGCTCATGATGGCTCCCTTGGTGGCTTCCATCCGCTCGGCAGCGGCCATACTCCAACTGGCGTCGACAACGAAGAGGATGAGGTTGTGGGCGCGGCGCACCCGAACTTTGTCATGAATATCCTGGCTTTCGACGGCCAACGCCCGATTGGTGCGGTCGCGGCTAAGTTGAAACGGAGCCGCGGCACGTAGTGTGGCATCAAAGGCGATATCTTTGGGTTTGCCGGAGGCAGGCCGGGCTTGGATATAGCGGCCTCGTTTGCGGTCGGTTTTGGTGTAGCTGCGCTTACCGGCTGAAGAGCGGGTAACGTTATCGAGCGGGGTTGCCAAACGCCGGGGGTTAAAATCATCGCCGATGGAGATGGGGTTATTGCTTTTGCTTTGATCACCGGACGAGCTGTCGTCGTCCTGGCTAGGCGGCGGTGACCCCGGAGGCGGGGTCAGCGCCGCTTCTTCGCCTTCTTCTAAGGATTCAGAATCGTTTTTTTTTCCTCGTTCTGCGAGGAAGAGTCGCCAGGGCTAACTTGCTGGCGGGCTTGCTCTTTGGCTTCCTCACGGATCTGCTCCAGCTTTTGCGACAACTGCTCAAACTGCGCCGTTGTATCCTGGAAGGGCTGTCGCTTGAGGCGATGGGGCAGGGCCAACTCGGCAGCGATCAGAATATCCTGCCGATTGATTTTCCGCCGTTTGTTGAAAGCGGCATGAGCCATTGCTGTTTTGAGAATAACGATATCGCCCCGGTGGCCGTCAACTTGCAGTTCGGCCATCAGTTCGGCGATGGTGTATAAATCGCTCTTGTTGTAGGAAACATTCGAGAGTTTATCGCGAGCCTGGATAATTTGATCGGCTAGATTATCCTCTGCGCTGCGCCATTTCGCATAAAAGGTATCCGGATCCATTTCAAATTCAAGCGTACGTTCCAAAATATCCATCCGTAGACCTGAGTCGGAGATGCTTTGGATATCAACGCACAAGGCAAAGCGATCGAGCAGTTGAGGCCGCAGATCGCCCTCTTCCGGGTTCATCGTGCCAACAAACATAAATCGCGAAGGATGTGAGAAACTGATCCCCTCGCGCTCTACCACGTTAACGCCCATCGCCGCCGAGTCGAGCAGTAAGTCGACGACGTGATCATCGAGCAGGTTGACTTCATCAACGTACAGCAAGCCCCGGTTCGCGGCAGCCAGTACCCCGGCTTCAAAATGGCGCTCACCTTTCTTGATGGCTTGTTCGATGTCTAACGTACCAACCACCCGATCTTCTGTCGCACTAACCGGCAAATCGATAAAACGAATACGATGCTGACCGACCGCAAGCTCTTGGTTTTTAATTTGCCGTTCTTTGACCCAATCCGACCAGCTTGATGGGTCGTTGGGATCATCATTAAACGGCGAGTCGACAAACACATCAATTTCCGGTAAGAGGGCAGCCAAGGCCCGGGCAGCGGTCGATTTAGCCGTACCGCGCTCCCCTCGGATGAGGACACCCCCAATTTTAGGGTTTATAGCGTTCAGTACAAGAGCCATCTTCATCCGTTCTTGGCCAACGATGGCTGTAAAAGGAAAAATTGAGGGCATAGAGTTATTACGCTCCTTACGTTTCTAGATAAATTAGTGAGCAGAGCGTTGGCTCTGCTCCTGGATCATATTTTACATGGTATCCTCTCAAAAGTAAGGGTTTTCGTAAGGCAAACTTACGTTCGCCTTACACCATTTGATTGAGAAGATACGTTTAATGCTCTTCGTGCTCTCGCTGTGCCTGAGCGATAACATCACCAACGACATGGCTGGGAACCGGCTCATAGTGAGACAGCTTCATGGTATACACGCCCCGGCCCTGCGTAATTGACCGCAAATCGGTAGCATAGCGCTGGACTTCGGACAAGGGTGCCTGGGCCGTGATGATGGTATTGCCCATAAGCTGCTCCATCCCGGACATCCGGCCCCGCTTGGTGCTTAAATCGCCGGATACATCACCGGTGTACTCTTCAGGAATGGTGATGACCATATCCATAATCGGTTCCAAAAGAATGGGGCCGGCTGCTTGGAAGGCGAGCTTGAAAGCTTCGCGACCGGCAATTTGAAACGCGATATCTTTTGAGTCGACCGGGTGTTCCTTACCATCGAAAACCACCGCCTTAATATCGACCACCGGATAGCCGGCAATAACGCCACCATCCATTACTTGCTTGATCCCCTTTTCGATAGAGGGCAAGAACGGCTGAGAGATAGCTCCGCCAAAGATTTCGCTGGCATATTCAAAGCCTTCGCCGCGATCTTTAGGCTCAACACGCATGTGGACTTCGCCAAACTGACCGGCACCACCACTCTGCTTTTTATGCCGATATTGGGCTGTTCCGGCACGCGATACAGTTTCCATATACGGTACTTTCGGAACGGCCGTATCAACATTCAGACCAAAGCGCGATTGCATCCGCTTAACTGCGATATTGACATGGGCATCACCCAGACCTTCCAGCAGCGTTTCGCGCGTCCCTTTTTCATAGCGAGACTGCAAGGTGGGATCCTCTTCCGTAATGCGGGTTAAACTTGGCCCCAACTTGGCCGAGTCGGCCTGAGATACCGGCGACAGCGAAATGGCGTAGACCGGATTCGGATAGGTAACCCGTTCTACCTTAAGCGGATGCGATTTATCACACAATGTATCACCGGTTTGGGTGTCATTTAACTTCACAACACCTACAATATCACCGGCAACCCCTTGCGATACGTTAATTTGCTCTTTCCCGCGCGGCATAAATAAACCACCAATGCGTTCTTCCGTCTCTGCCGTCGAATTGTAAGGTCGGGCATCGGATTTGAGCGTGCCGGACCAGACTCGCATAAAGCTAACGCGACCGTACTGGTCGTTAATGGTTTTGAACACTTGCGCCGCCAACGGCCCTTTGGGATCGTTCGACAGCGTTTCTTCGGATCCGTCTTTGGTGGTGGCAGTAACAGTTGTAGCGGTTGGCATCGGGAACGATTCGATCATATTGGTCATAAAGCCGCGAATCCCCATCAACTCGATGGCTGATCCGCAAAAAACAGGCACAATACGTGTACTTCTTAATCCGGCCCGAATACCGTGAGAAATTTCATCGTTGGTCAGCTCTTCGCCATCGAAATATTTCATCATCAGGTCATCATCGCCTTCCGCCCCATACTCAACGACCTGAAGGCGGAACTCATCGATTTCATCGGCCATATCGGCCGGCGCATCGGTGTGTTTTCCCGTGCCGGTATGGGTTTTTTGGGTGATCAAATCGACCAGCCCTTCAAATTTTTCGCCATTGCGGATAGGCAGTTCCATTGGCACAAATGTGGCGTCAAACGTATTACGGAGCTGCTCGATTGCCTGTCGGTAACTGGCATTGGGGCGATCCATCTTGCTCAAGAAGACGACAATCGGCTTGCCCGCTTCGCGGGCCATCTGCCAGGCAATCTGCGTGCCTACCTCAATACCGGATGCGCCGTCGACCACCAGCACCACGGTATCGGCTACGTGAAGCCCGTTGAGCATCTCGCCTTGAAAATCGGCGTAACCGGGTGCATCTAAAATATTCAGTTTGTGTCCTTGCCACTCGCATGGCACCACCGACAGGTTAATTGACATCGTGCGACCAATTTCTTCATCATCAAAGTCAGACACGGTGTTACCGTCTTCTACCTTACCCATACGATTGACAGCACCACTACAATACAACATGGCCTCGGCCAGCGAGGTTTTTCCACAACCACCGTGACCTAAAAGCACCACGTTTCTAATTTTGTCCGTTGTATAACTAGCCATCAATTCTATCTCCCTTAATTTGCGTTCATTCGCAAAGATTTAGCACAGCTATGTACTTCTATAGACCGGGTTAGGATAGCACACACCCACGTGTCAATCGGTTGCTTTTATTTTTACAATGTCGATGGATATCCTTACGAGGTCTAAATTTTGCACAACGTCGCTCTGCTTTGAGCACGAATTTAGGACAAGTCGTGTAAGTAGTTGAGGGGGTGAGAAGCAAACAAGGTCAAAACAGAGTTTAGTAATGCATAACGACAATTCTAATCAATATGAGGGTGATTGTCAAAAGATTTGCGATAACGGTCACAATCGAATATGCTGAACGGTTTAATAGATTTCCATTAGATCGACTTGCGTAGAAAAATGCCCTGTTCCCAGAAGCCATTTAATGCAAAACTCAAAAGAATTCCCCTTCAATTTGGGGAAGAGGCTTTACGCAGTAACAAGGTTGCGCTCTTCTAATTTCGAAGACACACATGGCTGTGGTAAAATGCCCCGCATAACAGCCGGCACACTTATCTAAGTGTTTCTTTATACACGCCCTTAAACAAAAATTTTTCCCTTACCCCTCATCCGTTCTTTCTCGTTCATCATTTCCAATATCCGGCTGCTGAAACAATCTCTTATCGATAGGTCACTCCTTTAGTGAATTACGCACAGCTCAATGATGAAGCGCTTATTCTGCTGATAACCCATGCTCAACCCCAGGCACTGCATGAACTCTACCAACGCTATCACCGTTTGGTCTTTAGTTTGGCCTTAAACCTGGTCGGTGATCGAGCCACCGCTGAAGAAATCACCATCGACGTCTTCCTCAAAGTCTGGGACAAAGTCAATACCTATCAGCCGAACCGAGCTAAAGTCAGTTCATGGCTTACTTCAATCGCTCGCTATCGTGCCATCGATGTACTACGTCAGCAGCGTACCCGCCTTAACGGCCATCATGTTGGCTGGAACGACCACCTCTTGCATCTCCCCGCCATCCGCCACAACCCCGAAGAAGCCGCCGACATCACCCTCCGACGCGAACAAATTCGCCACGCCGTTGCCCAACTGCCTCCGGAGCAGCAACAAGCACTAGGGCTGGCTTTCTTTGGCGGCTACACCCACCGCGAAATCGCCGATGAGCTAGATACCCCCTTGGGCACTATCAAAACCCGCATCCGACTGGCCCTCCAAAAACTGCGCGAACTTCTGGCAGACGAAAAAATCGGCTGATACATCTAAAAACGGTTTTTGTACGTATACTCTATTACCCAAAGCCTGAATTGAAAGGACACAATCAACAGGACGTTTTGTAATGAACAAGCACGACCGCATTCACCCACTGCTGCCGGAATTCATATTCGGCACCTTACCCGAAGCCGATATGCTAGCCGTAGCCGATCACATCACCGACTGCGATATCTGCCGGGCCGAACTACAAGCTTATCAAGCCATAGTCGATGATTTGGCCCTACTAGGACCGGTCGCCGCGCCCGCGCCCGATCTGGAAAAGCGCTTGATGGCTCGTGTTCAACCTCCGGTCGCGCGTCATTCAATAACACCGCCTCGGGGTCGCTTGTGGCAGCGCATTCAACCCGTTTGGGCAGTAATCAGTTCGCTTCTCATTATTGGGTTGGGTATTAGCACCCTCAACCTCTGGCAGCAGCTTCACGCCGCACCGGCTATCGAACCTGACGACCACATGCAAGCCATCCCCCTGCTCAGCACCAACAAAGCACTCCACGCCAGCGGTTTCATCTTAGTTAGCGGCGACGGACATCGCGGAGCTGTTGTGGTCGATGACCTGCCCCCACTCTCTACGGATCAGCAGTATCAACTGTGGCTCGATCGCGATGGGCAAGACACCAGCGGTGCCGTCTTCTCCGTCGATGACGAAGGCTACGGTCTCAGTTGGATCACCGCCCCCGACTCTATCTTTTCCTACACCACTGCCGGTGTCAGCATCGAACCCGCCGGCGGTAGCCCCGATCCCACCGGCGATCAAGTTATGAGTTGCTCTCTAAAATAGCCTTTGAAACGATCTGGCTACCGCCATCTAACGACCAATTTTCAAGAAAACCCATCCAATTTCTCCCAAATTATTAAATTGATCCAGTTTCATACATCCAAAATCGGAAATCAACCGTATATATAAAATGAAGTCTTAAAGCCGGTAGGACATCATTTTCTGTTGCAGACAAACTACCTAATAGAAAAACAACAGAATATACGCAGCTTATAGAACACCATACTAAGTTGTTTTATAACCGGCTACCGCTACCTACTAACATATCTAAGGAGGGAAACAATGTATTTACGTCGTATTATCGTTGTTGCACTTGCTGTTTTGGTCTTATTCAGTCTAACGGTGTCGCTGGCTGCAGCCCAAGACCCTGACAATGGTAAAGCTTTATGGGAAGGAGAAGTTTGGCAGTGTGCTCAGTGTCATGGCACAGAAGCACAAGGGAAATTTGGTCGACCTCTGTCAAACAGCACCGCGACCGAAGCCGAATGGATAGAGCAGGTCCGTAATCCGCGCCGCTCGATGCCGGCTTTCTCCGAGTCGCAAGTTAGCGACGAACAAATTCTCGATATGCGAGCCTATGTTACCTCGTTGCCCGCTCCGGCTGATGACTTTAGACCGGAAGACCCCGGCACCTCCGAAAATGAAGGTCAAAACGTTTTCTTACAAAAACGCTGCGTCGCCTGCCATAATCCCGATACCGGGCCGTTAGACCACTTTATCGAGCACAACGAAGAACCGACCGCTGCCGCTGTTATTGCCCAACTGCGAACCCCCAAGGGCGCTATGCCCTCCTACACCGAAGATCAAGTCAGCGATGCCGAAGCCACGCTCATTGCCGATTTCTTGGCCGAGCAGTACGCACTCCAGGGCGATGCGTCGGCTACCACCGATGCTCCGGCCAGCACCGATGAGACTCCGGCTACCCTACCCACCTCCGGTTCCGATACACCCGCTGCCCAAACGGCGCTGTGGTTTGTGTTGATAGGCCTTGTTGTGTTAGGCTGTGGCCTTGTTGTACAGAAACTTTATCAGCGCACTACGCCTCTTTAGGAGAGAGCGGTAGAGATTGGAGATGGGGAGATTAGAGATTGTCTTTAAAGAATCTCCCCATCTCTTAATCTCCTTATCTCCGCTTTCGTATTACAGAATCTACAATTTTGCGATCTCTACCGTGATGATATTATGGAATCGATAACCCAACTCTTTACCACCATCTTTGATACGCACCCCTGGCACGTCCCGCTGGTCCACTTTCCCGTAGCCCTTAGCGGGGTAGCCTTATTTTTTTTACTGCTGGCTCTCTGGCAGCGAAACGAGCTGCTCGAGCGGGCTGCCTTCTACAATATGGCCCTGGTCGCCATCAGCACCGTAGCCGCCGGTGCCACCGGCTATCGCGATTATATTGTGCGCTATGAAGGGGACGCTCCCTACGCCAATACCAAAATCTTTCTGGCAATTTCGCTCCTTGCGCTGTCCGCCATTATCGCCATTAGCCGCTGGCGACAGCCGGATCTGCTGTGGAAACCTTCAACCATGATCCTTTATCTCCTTGGTTTTGCCGGCTGCTTTATGCTGGCGACCGCGCTCGGCTTTTTGGGCGGCGTTATTCTTTACGGATTTTAGAAAACTATGGGCAACTCCTTCTGGCGTACCAAAGCCGAACCATCAACCCGTAAAACCATCCACTGGCCGTCACCGGCACAACTCATAACCCAATTAGGAATCGCCGTGGCGATTACTCTCATCTGGGGAGCGCTTTGGTGGGGGTTTGTGCAGTTCGCCGCTGATAAGCCTGACCAAAGTGCCGCCCTGCCGCAAAATGAAGCAGTACAGGTCGATGGGGAACCTTCGCCCACGCCTCTGCCGCCAACGGATACGCCCGTCGCCACATCGACGCCGCAGCCCACCGCTGCTGCTGCCGATCCGGTCGGTGAAACGGCAGGCGCGACGGACCAACCCGCCGAACAGGCCCCCCCCATCGATACCGCAACGCCCTCCCCGGCACCAACCGAAACGCCTCTACCGGCTACGGATACACCCGTCCCGGCTTCCGTTGAAAACACAACCGAGCAGGTTAGTTTTGCTGCCGATGTTTTCCCGATTATCGAAAATCGGTGCGTTAAATGTCACGGTGGTGAAGAAACCGAAGAGGGATTAAGCATGACCTCGCACGCCGAGATTATGCAAGGCTCGTGGAACGGGTCAATCCTCGAGCCGGGGAACGCCGACAACAGTTTTATGGTCGAACAAATTATCTCCGGCGAAATGCCTAAAAACGAACCGCGCTTACTCCCCCGCGAAATCCGCATCATCACCGAGTGGATCAATGTCGGCGCACCGGATAACTAACCCGCTGCTCTCTAAGATTGGTCCCGTTTCTGATGTTCGGTCAACGAGCGGCTCAAAAGGGTCGCTCACTTCGATAGGTCTATGATTTTAGTAAGGCAACTGAACCAATCTTTCAGGCTTTCGATGTTTACCCCCAGATTTAGCTCCTAAATCCTATACCACTATCCAACAGAAACCCTTATAATAAAGTTAACAAATTCGATCAGCGGCACTGCCCGGATTTTAAGAACCTTAAAATAGAAATTTACCCGTGAAAAACTGTAAGGTTTTTTGCACCTCACCGTTGTACAAGTAGACGTACTCAAAAGAAACTTACGCTGTGCCGCGTCCCGGCCCAGCCGTTATGAAAAGGAGAACTCTCATGAGCACGAATATGGTGGATACAACGGTTAATGTTTACCTCCGGCAGTCGGATCAGCAGTTGGCTGCTCAGGCGGCTGAGGGCAATCGCGATGCCTTCGCCGCGCTGTACAAACGCTATTTTCAGGATATTTATGATCACGCCGCCAGGGTTTCGCGGGATCAAGATGTCGCCGCCGACGTGGTGCAATCCACTTTTGTTAAAGCCTGGCGACAGTTGGAAGAACGCAAAACCCCCGATAATATCAAAGCCTGGCTTTTTACGGTAGCTCACAACGCCGCTATCGATGAACTGCGCTACGCCAACCGACTGGTTTCACCCGCCGAAGACACCGGCGAACCGGATCAGTCCTACAACTTTACGCTGGTTGACTCCTCCAAATTATCAAACCCGCAAGCCGTCCTGGAAGATCAAGAATTGGTGGATTTGGTCTGGCAGTCGGCCACGGCCCTGCCCCCCAAAGATTACAGCTTACTCGATCTGCATGTACGGCAGGGCTTTAGCCCCGGCGAACTGGCCGAAAACTTAGGAGCCAGCAAGGGCGCTATCTACACCAAACTGTCCCGCCTGCGAGAAGCCTTGGGTGAAGCTGTGGTATCGAGTTTACTGATGCGCCGGGGCCGCAAAGATTGCCCCGACCTCAACGCCCTTCTCACCGAACTCCAAGCCACCGAACTGACCCGCAAAGTTCGCTGGACCATCCAACACCACCTGCAAGAGTGCCGCCGCTGCCAGGAAAGCAAACGGCGCTATGCATCGCCGGCAGCTATTTTGGCCTCGCTGGCACCGGTTCCGGTTGGCCCCGGCCTGCGGGATCTACTCTGGCTGCAAGTCGCCGATCAACTCCATCGAGAAAAAGCGGTCGATGCCACACCGGCGTCAGCCGAACCAAAACCTAAATTTGCTCCTCCCTATTTGTTGCTTATTCCAGCCCTCACGTTGGCCTTTCTGGTGCTTGGTGCCGCCGGAGTAATGGCCTGGTGGTCGTCATCGCCTCAGGTTGAAGACCCCGATGATGTTCACAGCACCAGCCACCTCATCGGCCAAACCTCTAATGATAAAACCATCGACATTGCCTGGTCACCCCAAGAGGACGTCAAGGCTTACTCGGTATTATGGAGTCAGGGCGATCGCGATTTGCCGGATGATGTGCCTGATCTATCGGGTGTAGCCACCGGCACCACCAGCGCCGAATTGGCCGACGGCATCTGGTATTTTCACATGAGAACGCAAGGCACAAACGGCGAGTGGACCAGCACAGTGCATCTTGGCCCTTTCACCCTCTTGAGCCTGCCGCAAACGATTACGGCTACCGTAACGACAATTCCGATCACAGTGACGGTTGAATTAGGTGAGACGCCCACGCCAACAGCCACGCCCATCACGCCGACCCCCACACCAACCGAAACATCCTTACCGACCAGCACGCCGGTAACTCCTTCACCGACCGCTACCGGCACCAACACTCCAACCCCCACAAACACGCCGACAGCTACCCTCACCCCCTCTTCGACGCCAACATTTACGCCTTCGCCCACCGCTACCAACACGCCCGTTCCGGATGTTCACTTTGTCTTTGATCAAACGTTCAACCCGCCTTCGCCAACGGATTTAATTTCGGGCCAGGATGTGATCAACGTAAATTTCAACTATATCGCCACCACCGTGGGCGGCGTTCGCTTTGTAGCGCTGCCGATTACGGGCGGTGCACCCTCGCCGAACCACAGCGCACCGGCATCGCCAATCTACCCAACCACCGGCCTAACCGAAGGAACCGCAGGTTTTGCTAACAGCACATTCTCAATCAGTGCCGGAGACATTGTGGTCGACCAGTTCAAAATTCAAATGTGGACGGCTGATCAAAGCCAGTTGCTATACGAATTACCGGTGGGGGTTAATTACCACTTTACAGAGCCTGTTGAGGAAACCCATCTGGTAACCATTACCGGATTGAATCCTACCTCGCCGGCGGTACTTAACTTTAACGATCAGGTCACTATTAATTTCGATTATGAAACAACCGAAGCCGACGGCGTTCGTATTTTCATTCGGCCCTTTGCCGGCGGCAGTCTGGCGGCGAATTACGGCGCGTCGGGATCGCAGGTTTATGCTGTGGGCGATGGCAGCGGCAGCGGGAACTTTACCATCGTCTCCGGCGCGGTTACGGTCGATCAGCTCAGAATCCAAATGTTCAACGCCGACCAGACGGAGCTGCTGTTTGAGGATTTTGTTCCGGTCAGCTACCAGTTCAAAAACCCCATCGTCCTGCCGCCGGTCATTAAGGTACCGTTAAACGGCATCGGCGGCTGAGGTCAGTTGCCCACCAGCCCTTACAGATTTTTAGAATTTTGAAAGTCCGTAAGGGCTGGCATGATGGATCTCATCCATGACAGATTGAAGTTAGGCAATCCTTTCTAAAACGCATTTGGCGTTTGTACATGTTCTCTATTGGGGTATAATTGTTTTAGAAATCTACTTCTGTTTCCCCTCTTTCACCTACACATTTTGGTTTTACATAGCATTAAAATAGACATATTGAGGTGCCGGTTATTGATATCGACGGCTACATTTACGATGGCGTGCGATGAAACCTGCTGTTTGGCAACGAGGATGAAAAATCACGATTAATCTTTCATCCTTTTATTATTAATTTCCTTGTAGTTTCATTGTAGTTTCAAAGGAGAGTACTATGAGTGACAATTTAGCTACAGTCTCTAAAATCTATGAAGCCTTTGGTAAAGGGGATATTCCCACAGTCTTGACTTATCTAGCTGACGATGTACAGTGGGAAGATTGGACCGATAACTCGGCGCAACAGGCCGGAGTACCCTGGTTCCAGTCTCAGACCGGCCGAGAGGGCGCGTTTGAATTTTTCAAGATTATTGGGCAGTGGAAATTTCACGATTTTCAGATACTGTCACTGATGGTCGGCAGCGATAAAGTTGCGGCTGAAGTGAAGGTCGATATTGAAATTCCGATGACCGGCGCTCACTTGCGGGATGAAGAAGTGCATTTGTGGACATTTAATGAGGCTGGACAGGTCAGCCGCTTTCGCCATTACAGCGATACCGCTAAACATATTGACGCTGCCGGTATAACCACCTTGATCGACTGATTGTGTTGGAAAACAAACAGCCGATTTGCTTGACCGGTGTTTATCGAAATACGGAGTTGAATCAAAAAGCCTGCCGAACTGTTTTGGCAGGCTTTTAATGTCCGTGAATAATTATATCTTTGACCACATTTTGTGGTTAATCGTATCGATCTAGTTATCGCGCCGCTAACGCAATCGTCAACGGCTGATCATCCGGGACAAGTGGCTGCTGGCCCGGCAAACTGCCTCGCAAGCTCCAGGGGCCGGTCCAGGTAATATCGACATCAACCAACTCGCCGCGCCAATCTTTGCCGCTGTCGTCTTCGAAAAAGACTAGCTTGTTGGTGCGGGTGCGACCTCGCCAGCGGCCGCGCTGATTTTCTTCGACCAAAACTTCCAGGCGACGGCCTAAAAGTTTGGCGTTGATCTCGGCCACGATTTCTTCTTGTTGGGCGTTAACGGCATCCAGCCGTCGCTTTTTCTCCTCCGCCGGAACGTCATCGGGCATAATCTTGGCCGACACGGTTCCCGGTCGCGGCGAATACATCGCAATGTGAACCACATCCAGCTTCAACTCGGCCAGCGTATCGAGCGTGTGCTGAAACTGCTCTTCCGTTTCGCCGGGGAAGCCGACGATAATATCGGTCGCGATGGACACTTCCGGCATGCGCTCTCGCACGCGGCGGATGAGGGCGTAATATTGCTCCATCGTGTACTCACGCTTCATACGGTCCAGGACAATATCGTCACCGGCCTGGTTCGGCACTTCGATATGCTCACAGACTTTGGGTAACTCAGCCACCGCGTCGAGCAGGTCATCGCCCATATAGTTGGGATGGCTGGTTAAAAATCGAATGCGATGCAGCCCTTCGATATCGTTGAGCACACGCAGTAAATCGGGCAGGCGCGGGCCGTCGGGAACCTCAAAGCCGTAACGGTCGACAATTTGGCCTAGCAGCGTCACTTCGCGCACGCCCTGGGCCACTAAACTCTGTACTTCGGCGGCAATTTCACCGACCGGTCGGCTGCGCTCAACGCCGCGCCGCGCCGGAATAATACAATAGGTACAGACATGGTTGCAGCCGTAAATGATCGGCACGTGAGCCGTCACCAGGTTATTCTTCTCGTGCAGCGGCAAAACCAGGCTCATATCATCATCTTGCAGGCGATAACGGCGGGCCAACTCTGCCTCTTCGGTTTGCCGCGCTACCAGAAAATCGACCAGGGGGCCGGGTTCGCTGGGCGGCATAAATACATCCACGTGCGGAAATGTGCGCGTCAGCTTCTTTCCGCCCTTTACACCGACCATACAGCCCATCAAAGCCAAGACCTTATGGGGGTTGCTCTCTTTGTGAGGCTTCAACGACCACAAAAAGCCTGTGGCTTTGTCCTCGGCGCTTTGGCGCACCACGCAGGTATTCAGCACGATGATATCGGCCTCGCGATGGCTGTCGCTGTGGTGATAGCCTAACTTTTCTAATTCAGAAGCCACTCGCTGCGAGTCGGCCATATTCATCTGACAACCGGCTGTCCAGATGTAGTACTTCATATCGTTCTCCAGGTTCACAATTTAGCACGCATTGCTGCTTTCAACGGGGCAAGGGGTAGGAAGTAGGGATTAAGGGAAAAATCTATTTTACTTCCGGCCCAGCTAATTTTTATCAATGTCACTATAGATATTTTAGAGATTCTAACACAAGGGCGCAAAGTTGCAAGGTTGCAGGGTTACAAGGTAGCAGGGTTGCAATAATTACCAATTACCAATCTCCAGTTAACCAGTTACCAACCCCACTTAGTTCCGGCTGCGCAACTTGGCCAGCAGTCGCAACATCTCGATATACAACCAAATCAACGTAACGATTAGCCCAAAAGCGGCGTACCATTCCATGTACTTGGGCGCACCTTGCCGCGCTGCGTTCTCGATGAAATCGAAATCGAGTACCAGGTTAAGCGCGGCGATAACCACCACAAATAGGCTAAAGCCGATGCCGAACCAGCCGTTGCCGTGGATATAGGGAATATTGATACCAAAGAAACCCAGAATAAACGTCGCCAGGTAGATCAAAAATATTCCACCGGTGGCGGCAACAATACCAAGCTTAAAATTCTCCGACGGCTGGATTAGGCGAGACGTGTAGGCGACCAGCAAACAAAACATTGTCCCAAACGTTAAGCCTACCGCCTGAATAACAATCCCCGGAAACTGGGCTTCGAAAATAGCCGACAGACCGCCCAGCACCAAACCTTCCAACAAGGCATAAATCGGAGCGGTAACGCCGGCCCACGTCTTCTTAAAGATGGTGATCATGGCAAACACCAGCCCGCCCAAGCTGCCGCCGATAATCCACGGGTAAATCGCGCCTGCGTTCACCGCCACTTGCGACGGCTCCAACGTACCGCTTAACCCATCGAAAAAGCGCATCCAAATCCACAGCGCCGAAAGCAACGCTAATATGAGTAAAAGCAGCGTTTTATTTACTGTACCCTGAATGGTCATTGTATCGCTGGTCCGGGCCAGACCGGCAAACGCTTTTTCGCTAAGCGCGGGGTTTCCTGTTCTCATTCTCGCTCCCTTAGAAATGGTAAATAGTTGTTCGTTGGCTCGTTAGCTGGTTGGTTGCCATCCAATTAAAGAGATTATGCCTAATAATCGTTCTATCGCCTAATCCCGCATCAGCATATCTCTAACGAGCTGTCCAACCCAAATCGATCATTATGGGTGAGCCGCTCATCACCCCGGCCTCATCTTGGCACAGATACGCTACCAGAGAGGCCACTTCCGATGGTTCTATAAGACGTTTAACTGCCGCCGGTTCCAGCATCACATCCTGAATAACCTCTTCTTCAGAAATACCGCGCGTTCGAGCCTGATCGGCAATTTGATTTTCTACCAACGGGGTACGCACATAAGCCGGACAAATGGCATTAACCGTAATTCCGTAGGCACCACCCTCAAGCGCCGTGGTCCGCGTTAGACCAATCAACCCGTGTTTAGCCGAAATATACCCGGCCTTAAACGGCGAGGCTACCACCCCATGAATGGAAGACATATTAATGATGCGTCCCCAGCCCTGTTGCTTCATCGAAGGCCAGGCATAACGGGTCAGTAAAAATGGAGCCGTCAACATAAGAGCGATCATCGTGTCCCACGTATCTTCTGAGAAATCTTCAACCGGATCGATGTTTTGAAAACCGGCGTTGTTGACCAAAATATCTACTGTCCCAAACGTCTCAACGGTCTGATCGATCAGCCGTCGACAGTCAGCCCGTTGGCTGAGATCGCCCTGCACAAACAAACCATCCAGGCGGGCGGCGGCGGCTTGACCGGCCTGCTCATTAATATCGCTAATGACAACCTTTGCACCGTCCTCGGCAAACCTTTCGGCAATGGCTAAACCAATACCACTTGCTCCGCCCGTCACGACGGCAACTTTGTCTCGAATGACACTTTCCCCCATTGGACAACTCCTTCTGTGTTTATAAACCTGGTTAATTTAGGACAGGGCAACAGTAGCATAATCTTGAAGTAATGTCAATGGCTCACAGCGGTTCAAGAATGGTCCAGTTTTCTTACCAAAGCTGTCTCCATCTAAGCCTCTTCTCGACCAAACAATCAAAACTGGGCCATCTACGTGATAATCTTAAATTTTGTTTGACGCCCCCTCATGGTCGTGCTAGAATAACGGTCGTCTGTCAGAGTCATCTCAATTATAAATAAGGAGCAAGACACACTTCAGTTTGTCAAAGCCCAATTTTTGAGAAGACATATTCGTCGCCAATAAATTCACGCATCTTTATTTGAATGATTATGCCGATAAAACGCTCAATCTATCTCGATCACGCGGCTTCGACACCAACGGATCCGCAAGTTGTCGAGGCCATGCTGCCTTACTTTACCGAAACCTATGGCAATGCTTCCGGCGTCCACAGTCAGGCTCGGGCCAGCGCCCAAGCCATTGACGACGCTCGCCAAAAAGTGGCCAATGTTTTGGGCTGTACCGCCGGCGAAATTGTTTTTACCGGCTGCGGCACCGAGTCCGACAACTTGGCCATTCGCGGCGTGGCCTGGGCCAAAAAACAGGCCGGTGAGGGCAACCACATCATTACTTCGCCTATCGAGCACCACGCCGTGAGCCATACGATTGATCAATTGTGCGATAAGTTTGGCTTTGAACAAACCGTTGTGCCGGTTGATCACGAGGGAGTGGTCGATATTAAGGCTATCGAGGCGGCTATCCGGCCCGAAACTACACTCATCAGCGTGATGTATGCCAATAACGAAGTCGGCTCGCTGCAACCGATTGCCGATATTGGCGCATTGGCCCGATCGCGGGGCATTACGTTCCATACCGATGCCGTGCAGGCTGCCGGTTACGAATCGCTGCGGGTCGACGACCTTAATGTCGATTTGCTGGCAATTTCCGGACATAAAATTTACGCGCCTAAGGGAGTCGGCATCTTGTATGTGCGGCGCAATACCCGGCTACTGCCAACGCTAACCGGCGGCGGACATGAAGAAAATCGCCGGCCCGGTACCGAAAATGTGCCTTACATCGTTGGCATTGCCAAAGCGTTAGAACTGGTCGCCGCTCGACGCGATGAAGAAAATCGTCGGCAGATGGCGCTGAGAGATAAGCTTATCAACGGTGTGCTCAACAGCATTCCCAACAGCCAACTAACCGGCCATCCGACTCAGCGGCTGCCGAATAATGCCAGCTTTATTTTTGACGGCTGCGAGGCCGATCCTATCTTAATGCATCTCGATTTGGCCGGTATCCAAGCCGCCAGCGGTAGCGCATGCACCACCGGCATGCCGGAGCCAAGCCATGTTTTAACCGCCATGGGCGTCCCCTACGATTTAGGGTTAAGCGCTCTGCGTCTAAGCATCGGGCGGCAAACAACCGAGGCGGATATCGACACGGTGCTAACCGTTTTACCCGACGTTATTCAGAAGGTTAGGCAGCTTAATCCGGCTTATTCAATGCGTCCTTAAGGGCATTGTTAGCCGATCCTTCATCTCGATGTTAAAATATAGGTAGACAAGGGCGAGCGAAGGCTCGTCTTTTATTATAGAAACGACAGATAGCAATGAACGACAATCAACCATCATCAAAAAGAGTTATCGTCGCGATGAGCGGCGGCGTCGACAGTTCGGTAGCGGCAGCGCTACTGGTCGAGCAAGGCTACGAAGTTATCGGTCTGATGCTGCGGCTGTGGGCAGAACAGGGCGGCGGCGCGAACCGCTGCTGCACTCCTGACGCTGTAAATGATGCGCGGCGAGTGGCCAATGCGCTTGGCATTCCGTTCTACGTGCGCGATTATAAAGACGTGTTCAAATCAACCGTGGTCGATTTTTTCATCGATGGCTATGCGAGGGGGGTAACGCCGAACCCCTGCATTGTGTGTAACCGCGATATTCGGTTCGACCGGCTGCTTAAGGAAGCTATGAGTTTAGGCGGCGATTATCTGGCGACCGGTCATTATGCCCGCGTGCGACAAGCCGAGGACGGCAGCTACCAACTGCTTAGAGGGCTGGATCCCAGCAAAGATCAAAGCTATATGCTGTACACCATGACTCAAGATCGATTGGCTCACCTTCTATTTCCGGTTGGCGAGCATCATAAAAATGTTATCCGACAGATCGCCAAAGATAAAAATCTGCCGGTTTTTAATCGGCCCGACAGTCAAGATCTATGCTTTTTAGGGCCGGGTGACTATCGCTCATTTTTGTATCGGAATGCTCCGGATGTGGTACAAAGCGGTCCTATTCTCGACACGGCGGGCAAGCAACTGGGCGAACATCAGGGGCTGGCATTTTATACCATTGGGCAGCGCCGGGGGTTGGGGCTATCAGCTCCGCAGGCAATGTATGTTATTGAGAAAAATACGCAAACCAACAGCCTCATCGTCGGCAGCAAAGAAGATCTAGGACAAATGACGTTAACGGCTCACGAGGTTTCGTACGTGGGACAGCCTCCGGCAGAGCCAATTGATATCAAAGCCAAGATTCGCTACAAATCCCGCGAGATGGGCAGCAAACTTATCCCCTTGGCCGATGGGCGGGTGCAATTGGTGTTTGACACGCCGCTGGGTGGTATTACGCCCGGTCAAGCCGTAGTTTTTTATCAAGGTGATGTCGCGCTAGGGGGCGGCACGATTGAAAAGGCCGGGGTGTAATTATCTATGCAGCCCTTTATCCTGTTGTCGCTACTGTTGGGGGGTGTGTTTGGCACCCTCTTTCATTTGTGGCGAGGGAAGTCGATGCGAGATTTAATTTTGTATCTATTGGCCGGGATTATTGGCTTTGTGTTGGGTCAAAGCATAGCGATGATAATGGGCTTTGAGATGTGGTTGATCGGGTCGCTGCATATTGTTGAAGCTACAATAGCAAGTTGGGGGGGCTTATTTTTGGTCGACTGGCTTAAAATTTAGCCGGAAGCTTAAGCTTTAGCATCGCGTTGAATTCAATTTTCTTAGAACAACATAATATGCTAAAATGCAAGCCAATTCTAAATTCTAATTCATAAAATAGAGAACAGGTACATGGCTGACGAAATAACATTGCCACAGAATTATCCGGATGCCGAAAATCCTCGACCAGAACTTTCGGCGGAACCGGTCAACAAAAAACCACTGATTATCGGCATTATTGTTGCCGTTGTTTTAGTTCTACTCTTTGGCGGCATAGGGGTTTTGTTATTTTACAATCCTGCGGCTGCCGCTGTTTTACGTGATATTTTTATCATCTTTTTAGGACTCGGCGTTTTTGTTGTCATTTTATTGCTCGTTATGCTGGTTGTTATTACTGCTTACCTGGTATTGAAGGTCAACGATCTGACTCAACTGTTAGACCGCGAAATAAGGCCGGTATTGGGTAAACTACAGGATACAACTACAACTATTGGTGGAACGGCGACGTTTATTAGCGAAAAAGCGGTGCAACCGGTTATCTCAACAGCCAGTATGGCGGCCGGTGTCAGCGCTATTTTCCGAGCGTTGTTCAAAAGAAAATAAAGGACTTATGGTGTAAAGAAAGGAAAGGAGTACCATCATGGCAAGTCAAAATGAGGGTGGAGCATTTTTTGCAGGTTTGGTTATAGGGGGACTCGTTGGTGCTGCTTTGGCCCTGCTCCTGGCCCCTCAATCTGGTGAAGAGACACGCGCTCAAATTCGCGATAGAAGCCTTGAGTATAAAGATTTAGCTGAAGAAAATATTATGGAAGTCCGCAGTCGAGCCACAGATGTTGGTCATAAGGCCCAAGAGCAAGTCGCGGCTCTCCAAGCAAAAAGTATGGAAGCAATTGAAAAAGGCAAAGTAAGCGCCACCGAAGCTCTAGAAAAAGGCAAAATAAGTGCCACCGAAGCTCTAGAAAAAGGCAAAATAAGTGCCACTGAAGCCATACAAAAAGGGAAAGAAAGCGTCAACCAGGCCATGAATCGCAACAGTGGCGATCTTAACGAAGCCGGTTAATTTTATCTTCCCGCTGTAGTACAGCTAATATCAAAGCAAAAACCCAAAAGGCAACGATACATATCGTTGCCTTTTTTTTTTATATGGATACCCTACCCTAAAAGAAAAAACCTGCCGACGATGATTTATTCGGCAGGTTTTCCTTCTCCTTGGCAAGGGTTGGTCAGTCTGTGAAAACTTGGGTATGGGGTGACCAGCCACGTTTTATAACAGCGGAGGTCAGGCGCAGCATGTTTCGAGGCGTCCACAGTGTACCGCAAGCCTCAACCGTGCGGTTCTCAATGGCGCGGCGCAAATCTTGGGCGCTTTTGCCGTAAAAACGGGTGTAGGCCTGGCCCACGGTAAAAGGAGCGTGGGAGTCACTACCGCCGAGTTCGGCAAGACGCTGACCCCGATGTCGATTCAGCAGCGTGCAGATTGGGTTACTAAAAATATTGCTGGGAAAGCCATTGCGTACTTCAGCCGCATCGAGAGGCAAAGAAAATATTTTCGAGCCGAGCCCTTTCATATTGTTGAGAGTAGAGATGCGACTAAAAGGATGCACCGATACAGCCAGGCCGCCCTGGGCATGAATAGCTTCAATGGCTTCCAGAGCCGTATTGTAACGTGGCAGGGTTGATTTTAAGAACAGTCCTACCACATCCCCTTCTTTTGTTGTAACTTCTTGACCGATGACAACATCTAAATGAAGCGCATGGCTTCTGGCATAGGCTTGACCAATAAAGGCCCCTTCTGCCGTATCGTGATCAGTTATAGCAATGACGCTTAGATCGGTTTCAGAGGCAATATATTCGACCATTTCCTCGGGGGTCATAATGCCATCACTGTAAGTAGTATGCATATGGGTATCGGCTTTGCTAAACATTTTCTTCTCACTTGTTACAGGTTACATACTGATTGGCTAGAAACAAACGAAAGAACTTCGGAAGCCGAACAACAAATTAATTTTTGAGAAATAAGAGCGGAATGCTAATCAAAACAAGTTGATAATGATTGTGTAGGTGACTTCCGAAGTTTCTCTCTTCGTTCATTTAAACTATAACAAGATATTCGCAGAATTCTATGGGAGAAATGTGTGAATCGAGTTAGAGTGTATTAGAGTTATATCAGAAGAATTAGCTTTTACGCATATCTGTATTAAATGTTATACCATAGGCAGCCAAGATTGATGTTACTGCATTTTATGTTCATCTTATAGGCACCCAGTTTGGGTATTTCTGGGGATAGGAGTACAATGTCTCCACCTCTAAATGAGAGAGTAGGGCGATGGGGTTGACATGCCTATCAACATTACCGGTCACCTCACCTGACCATACTTTATAAGATAAAATTTTGTAGTATAGCGATTTCGCATCAGCCAATTAAAGATTGAGAGGAAAATCGACCCATGATGGCTCGCCAAAGATGCAAAAAGCTTCTTATTATTCTGCTATTCGCCATCTCTTACTGGCTCGCTATTGCCGCGCTGCCCGCCTTTCACGCACTTGACCTGCCGCACTATCATCTTCCCCTACCCGGTTTCGACCTGAGTGCCCCCCAATCGCCTTTACTCGATCCTTCTTTACCCATTTCAACCTTTATTTAAGGCATCAACCATAACAAAGCTCAACCCGGACCATTCAAAAAACTTACCGGAACTATCGTCGTTCCTGTTGAGCAAAAATATCAGTCCAATCGAGTTCTGAGTCACCGGTTGGCACGGTTGAACGGGCTGGTTCAAATAGGCCAAGGTGAGCCTGAATGGCTTGCACACGTTCAGCACGTTTCTTTTCGTCAAAAAGGTTGAGCGGATTAAAGTAGGCAAGGATCAATTTTAGCAGCGTAACAATGCTGTCGACAATATCCCAAATCGCGGTCGTGAGGGTTTCCTGCCGAAATCCGGCAGCCCAACCAAGAACGATTTGTAGCATAATCACGGCTGGGGCATCGACAAAAGGCGCTGTTGCCCCGCTAAAGGCCCGATCCAGGGTTAAATAGCCTACCGCGATAAGCATATACATCGCCAACCCCAATGAAAAGCCGACCACCGGTTGAATGAGGTAGGACATTAAGTAATTCAGATGAAAATCTTGTTTAATAGATACATGGTAGTACAAATCATTAAGCAGTTTGACCACACCACCTATGCCGCCCGCCGCCGCGACCGGTAGTGCCGCAACAATGATTGTAACGGCGGTTCGGCTGCTGTCGGCTAAATCGGCCAACACGTGCCAGCCAACGACAAAAGCCGCCAGTGACGCGATAAACCAACCTACCCCATAAACTATAATAAAAATACCCCAGGTGTAAGACCAGCGCATTAAACGCAGCCTTTGATAGTACCAGGCCTTGTAGTAAAGTGGATCATTTTCATCTAAAGCATCGACATCTATGATGTTCTCCTCGGTTGTTTTCACCTTATCAAGACCCGGTTCCGTTGTCCCTTTGCCCAATGCTTTGATTTGCTTCAAGGCCCAATCTTGATAGAATCCGGCAATCCAGGCCAGCAAAATCTGCAAAGCCACAAACGCGGGTGAGCGAAACGTCTCACTAAATGCGCTGCCCACGGTGCTAAAAAACTCACCAAACGGAGCAAAAGGGTTGGAAAAAGAGAGGCTAGCGAGTAAAACATCAAAACCGTCGGCAAAGTCGATAATCAGCGCTGCCGGTACGGCCACAAGATACAACACCACAATGCCCACAACTACTCCAAGGAGAGGCTGTAGGAGATAAGAAGAAATCGATTGATGCTGAAAATCGTGTCGAAGGGACAGATGCTGATACAGCCGGCTCAGCATCGCAGTGGTACTACCAATACCCCCGGCCAGGGCCACTGACCAAGTAGCAACAGCCAGCACCATCATCAGGCTATCGCCTGCTGGAAAAAGCTGGTCGGTAACCAGGAAACCGAGCAGCAAGGCGACCAGCCAGAGCAAGCCGTAGAGAAAAATTAATACGCCACGCGGATAGGTACGGTTGATCTGTTGTTTCGAGCTATCGACAATGACCATAGTAGTCTCCTATTTCGACTTATGTACAGTATAACCGCATTTGGCTCGGAATAAAAGTTAAAGGGCGAAAGTAGAGATTGACAAAAGTGACGACGACGTGTAAAAGTAGCCGAAACATAACGGATTGGATAACGATGACTTTTTCTTTTGAATGTTTAACCCAAGACAACCACACCCACGCCAGAGCAGGCGTAATCCATACCGCCCACGGCGATATTCCTACACCGGTTTTTGCTCCGGTAGGAACGCAGGCCACAGTCAAAACGCTGACGCCCGATGATTTGCACAACCTCGGTGCAACATTGATCCTGGCTAACACATATCACCTTTATCTAAGACCCGGCCCCGACCTCATTGCCGATTTCGGTGGTCTCCATCATTTTATGCAGTGGGATGGCCCCATTCTAACTGACTCTGGCGGTTTTCAGGTTTTTAGTCTGGAGGGCTTACGGGACATCGATGAAGATGGGGTTACGTTTCGCTCGCATCTCGATGGCTCCAAACACCGCTTTACGCCGGAGCGGGTCGTTGCCATCCAGGAAAAGTTGGGGGCCGACATTATTATGGCGTTTGATGAATGTCCCCCGCCCGATGACTATACCTATAACATTGAGGCGCTTGACCGTACTCATCGCTGGGCCGAACGATGCCGGCAGGCCCAGCAGCGATCCGACCAAGCGTTATACGGCATTGTCCAGGGTGGTATATTTGCTGATCTGCGCGTGCAGAGCGCCGAGTTCTTAACCGGTCTTGACTTTCCGGGATACGCCATCGGCGGGCTAAGTGTAGGGGAGTCGAAAGCGGATATGCACACCATGCTTGATGTGCTTCACCCGATTTTACCGGCTCACAAACCACGCTATCTAATGGGTGTCGGCAGTCCAGAGGATCTTTTCGAATGCGTGGCACGCGGCATCGATCAATTCGATTGTGTATTACCCACGCGCATTGCTCGAAACGGAGCGGTTTTTACGCCGAACGGCCGGGTCAATCTTCGCAACGCCCGCTTTGCCACCGACAAAAACCCCATCGATCCCGATTGCACGTGTTACACCTGTCGGACCTTTAGCCTGGCCTATCTGCGCCATTTGATCATTGCCAAAGAGACGCTGGCGCTGCGTCTTACTACCATTCACAACCTACAGTTTATGCTCGAAACAATGCGCCGCATTCGCCAGTCTATTCTTGACGGCAATTTTGCGGCTTATAAAAATGATTTTTTACATAAGTACAAGGCGGTGGCGGAGGAAAATCGCGGCCAACGGAAACGATAAAATTCAAACTATCCTTTAATATTACTCTTAGGATATGTTAACAGAAAAGCGTTACCGTATAACGCGTACACGTGCGGCTGTAGTTGATAGGCCGCTAAAAAATTCTCATCACAGTCTTGTGTTTAAGGAAAATACTTTTTATGGATTTACTGCAAGCGATTATTTTGGGACTTGTTCAGGGCGCAACAGAATACATTCCGGTTTCAAGCTCGGCCCATCTCATTTTGGTACCCTGGCTGTTGGGCTGGCCCGACCCTTCGTTTGAATTCGAAGTCCTCGTTCAGTGGGGTACGCTGATCGGGGTTTTTATTTTTTTCTGGCAGGATATTTGGAATATTACCAGGGCCGTCGTTCAAGGAATAGGGAAGGGACGTCCTTTTGAAACATTAGACGCTCGAATAGGGTGGTTTGTTGTTATCGCGACTATTCCGGCGGTAGTGTTAGGTTTACTATTCAAGGATTTCTTTGAAGCTGCTTTTGCAGCCCCAGCCGTGGCCGGCGGGCTGCTGATCCTAACCGCTATTTTGTTAACCATAGCCGAACTGTTCGGCTCACGGGCTAAAGCGTTGGAAGACTTGACCTGGCTCGACTCGTTGATCATCGGATTTTGGCAAGCAGCCGCTATTCTGCCGGGTATTAGCCGCTCCGGGTCTACCATTGGCGGAGCGGTTATCCAGGGTTTTAATCGTACAGACGCGGCCCGTTTTAGCTTTCTTATGTCCATTCCCGCGCTGGTAGGAGCCGGATTGGTTGCGCTGGTCGACCTGCTTGGTGAGGGAACGCTGGCAGCGCAGTTACCGGCCATCACCGTGGGTTTTATTGCGGCAGCTATATCGGGCTATATTTGTATTCGCTGGCTGCTGCACTACCTCCAGCGCCACTCCCTTTATGTGTTTGCCATTTACTGCGCGGCACTGAGTATTCTTTCAATTGTAGTGGGCTTGGTAAGAGGCTAAGAAGTTATTGGAGACTGGAGGCTGGTAACTAGAGATTGGCTACTTGCCGGTTTGTGGTATGTACACGAAATTATCAAGCAAAAATCTCTATCTTTAGCCTTTAGTTACCAAAAAGGCCCAAACGTATGCGCTATGTAAACCAATTTCTTTGGCTGATGCTACTGGCCTGCATCATCTCGGCCTGCGGAGCGACGATTACGCCACCCACGCCACTATCATTGAAGGCGGTTGGCTCAACCAGTGTAGCGCCACTCTTTATTGAACTAAGCGAAGCCTACAGTCGGGAGCATCCTCACGTCAGTTTTAACATTGATCAGGGCGGCTCCCGCTTAGGCCAACGTCTGGTGGAAAGCGGGGAGGCTGAAATTGGACTGGTGTCTTTCACACCGGAACAGCTCGCCGATGGATTTCGCCTGGTTCCTATCGGGCGCGATGGAATAGCGATTATCGTACATCCTGATAATGACATCACCGGCTTGTCGATAATCGACCTGCGCCGCATTTTTAGCGGCGAAATTTTAGAATGGCAAACAACGGGCGGTTCGGCACGATCCATTCAGATTGTCAGTCGCGAAGATGGTTCCGGGACGAGGACGGCCTTTGAAAGACGGGTGATGGATGACCAGACCGTGGCCTCAACAGCCATTGTGTTGCCAAACAGCCAGGCCATTATCGACTTTGTGGCGTCAACACCCAGCGCTATCGGCTATGTTTCAGCAGCGCTGATGGATGACAGTGTGCGTTCAGTGCCGATCGAAGGTGTTTTGCCGACTGTAGAAAGTCTCGATATTTATCCCCTCAGCCGTAATCTAGCGCTCATCGTTCCCGAGCAAAGTTCGGCTGAGATTAATCAACTGCTTAAGTTTATTGCCAGCCCAGCCGGTCAACAGATTGTAAGCCAGCGTTGGGCGCTCATTCGGTAACACGGTGTACTATAGCCAGGGATTGCTTTGGCGCTCTCGACCAATGCTCGTAACCGGGCCGTGACCGGAACAGACAGCCGTCTCATCGGGTAGAACCATTAATTTTTCGTTGATGGTATTCATCAGCGTAGCATAATCGCCGCCAGGCAGGTCGGTTCGACCGATACCGTTAGCAAAGAGAACGTCTCCATCAAAAATAACGTTGGTTTCGGCTTCGTAAAAACTAACGTGACCGGCGGTATGGCCGGGGGTAAAAAGCACCTCCAGTGTATGCGTGCCAAAAGTAATGGTGTCGCCTTCAGCCAATTCCATATCCGGCTCCGGGCTGGGCGGAACCTGAACGCCAAAAAACGCGGCTCCACCATTATTTCGCAGCAATGGTAAATCGAGCGGATGCAAAGCCAAAGGCGCACCGGTTGCAGCCACAACCCCGGCATTCGCCATCATATGGTCAAAATGGGCGTGGGTTAGCAGAATATATTTAATGGTGAGACCTGACTTTTCAACTTCGGCCATAATCCGCTCAGACTCAGCGCTAGGGTCGATAATAACGCCCTCTTTGGTTTCTTCACAGCCGGCGATGTAGCAGTTGGTTTGAATTGGTCCCAGGGGGAGTTGTTTGACGATCAAAATGGTGCTCCTTTTCGGTTTCTTTGAGCAGGCTAAAATACCTATTGTGTTAGACTCTCTGACTGTATTATAGTATTATCTATTCAGCAAATTGCACATTACAAAGAGGCCCAATATTTCCGTTTTGAGCGCCGTCAACTGGTTGTCGGTTGCTGCGGGGTATGTATGGCGGCCTCTTTTCTGCTTATATCTATGAAAAAACGTTCATTTGCGAGAGAAAAGAAAAGCGTGACCTACAAATACATCCTTTTTGATCTGGATGATACCCTTTACCCCAGGGCTGCCGGACTTTTGAACGCTATCGGCGAGCGGATCATCCAGTATATGACTCACAAGGTGGGTATTCCTGCCGATGATGTCCCCTTCAAGAAACGAGAATATTATCAACAATATGGTACATCGCTGCAAGGATTAATGCGCGAGTATGATGTTGATCCAGTGGAATATCTACATTACGTGCATGATGTTAATCCTGCCGATTATTTTGGTATCAGCCCGCCGCTTGATAATATGTTGTATGAGATTCCGCTGCGCAAGGTTATTTTTACTAATGCGGATACAGCCCATACCCATCGTGTCCTCAAAACGCTGGGCGTGGGGCATCATTTCGACTCAATTTTCGACGTTCAAGTGCGTAATTACCTTAGCAAACCTGATCCAAAAGCCTATCATCACGTCCTTGAGACCCTCAATGTAAATGGTGAGAACTGTATTATGGTCGAAGACCGAGCGAGTAACCTACTTCCCGCAAAAGATTTGGGAATGACAACAATTTTGGTCGATAGCGACCGGAAATCACTCGGTATCGATTACGCGGTACCGACCGTCTTTCACGTCGGCAAGATATTGCAGGAACTGCTGCACAACTCATATCTCCCCTAATTCGCAACTTATCTTTCTATGAATTCAACCCATATCAAACCCAAAAAAACCGTGGAAGTGACATTTCGCGTCCGTTACGCGGAAACCGACCAGATGGGCATTGTCCACCATGCCTCGTACATTGTCTGGCTTGAAGAAGGACGTAGCCAGTGGATGCGCGAAAACGGTCGTTCTTATGCCGAATTTGAAGCCAACGGCTTACGCCTGGCTGTTTCAGAGCTAAATATACGTTACAAGCAGGCAGCTTGCTACGATCAACACGTGACCGTTCGCTGCCATTTGGATGAAATACATAGCCGCCAAATGCAGTTCGGCTATGAGGTTATCGACCCGATAACCGGGGATATTTTCACAACAGGTTACTCTAAGCATATCTGTCTGGATATCCATAACAAAGTGGCACGCATCCCCACAGAGTGGAGAGCTATGTGGTCTCAAGCTGCGGCATCCACGTAATAAAAAAAGCGACGTTTTCACGTCGCTTTTTAGTTTAACTCATTTTGTTTAAGCCGGAAGTGGCGCTGCCGAAGGGGGAAGTCGACGAGGCGGCGAGTCTTCTGATGAAGAGGAATCGGGAGTCTTCGTCTCTTCCTCTACTGTTTCTTCCTCTTCAGAAGAGGAGTGGCCATCACTGCCTTCATCAGATGAAGCCAAACTGCCTTCAACCAACTCCTTAAACGCAGTTGCATCCAGATTTTCTTCTTCAATCAAGCGTTCAGCAATCAGCTTCATCGTATCGTAATGCTCCCTCAAAATTTTCAAAGCAAGCTCATGGGCTTCATCAACCAAACGACGCACTTCAAAATCGATCTGTTCGGCAACTTCCTCACTGTAATTGCGCTGTTCGCTTAACTGTCGACCCAAGAAGACCAGCTCTTCTTTATCACCAAACGTGATCGGCCCCAGTTTTTTACTCATACCATACTGTGTAACCATAGCCCGGGCTACGCGGGTAATATGTTCTAAGTCACCACTAGCTCCGGTTGTTACAGACGGGAACATAATTTCCTCAGCGGCACGACCACCTAACCCTACCGCCAGCCGCGCTTTAAAGGCAGACTCGCTGATGAGCGTTGTATCATCTGAAGGAAGGAAGAGGGTAAACCCACCAGCTCCACCCCGGGCGACGATGCTTACTTTATGGACAGGGTCAGACTCAGGAATCATATACGCGACTAGCGCGTGTCCCGCTTCGTGATAGGCTACAATTTCTTTTTCTTCTTCGCTAATAATCCGACTGCGACGTTCCGGACCCAAGCGCACTTTTTCGATAGCCTGTTCGAGATCAAGCATTGTCACCTGTTTTTGATTGCGACGTGCGGCCAAAATAGCACCTTCGTTGACCACATTCTCCAAATCGGCTCCGGAAAAGCCAATGGTGGCTTTGCCCAGTGCCTCTAAGTTGACATCGCTAGCCATAGGCTTGCCTTTGGCGTGAACTTCCAAAATCTTTTTGCGTCCCTGCCAATCAGGGCGGTCTAAGATAACACGCCGGTCAAAACGACCAGGGCGAAGCAGCGCCGGGTCAAGAATATCAGGTCGGTTGGTAGCGGCGACAACAATGACGTTCGTGTCGGTTTCAAAACCATCCATCTCAACCAAAATTTGGTTGAGCGTTTGCTCGCGTTCGTCGTGGCTACCACCCAGCCCAGCTCCGCGATGCCGACCCACGGCATCAATCTCATCAACGAAGATAATGCACGGACTATTCCGTTTGGCTTGGTCGAACAGATCACGCACGCGGCTGGCCCCGACCCCTACAAACATCTCAACAAATTCGGAGCCAGAGATGCTGAAAAAGGGTACTCCTGCCTCACCGGAAACGGCTTTGGCCAGCAGAGTTTTCCCACATCCCGGCGGGCCGACCATCAACACCCCTTTGGGAATACGCGCTCCCAGAGAAATGAATTTCTCCGGCTCGCGCAGAAATTCGACCACTTCGGTTAGCTCTTGTTTAGCTTCATTGGCTCCAGCAACATCATCAAACGTCACCGTCGGTTTATCACCGGTGAACATACGGGCTTTACTTTTGCCGAAACTCAGAGCTTGATTGTTTGAGCCTTGAGCCTGACGTACCATAAAGAAGAGAAGACCCCCGAAGATGAGCAAAGGCAGAATGGTGATAGCCAATGTCCCCCAATCACTCCAGACGCCGGGCGGAATAATTTCAATATCTACCTGGCTTAGCTCTTCATCGGTAACACCTAACTCGTTAAACGTGGTAAAGATGCTTACCCCTACTTCTTTACGAGACTTGGCATCATTCTCGTTGGATTGATTATATGTGACCGTTACATCCTCATTATTAACGCTCAATTTTGCAACTTCGCCGGACTTAATTTGCTCGGCTACGGTAGTAATATCCAGATCATCGCTCTCCGGCGAGCTTGAGAAGATGCTAAAAATGAGTGCTGCAACGGCCAATAAGATTAGCAAATATACGATGCTATTTTTAAATAGGCCAGAATTCACATTTTCCTCCACGGTAAAATACAAATAGCCTTGTAATTATACCAAAATAAAGTCAATTCGCCAACCAAATATTAAGACAAGTTTACGTTTTACAAACTTTTCTCAACAAAGTGACATTTTTTATGATTTATGGGAGTGGGATGCCGTCGCGGGCCATCCTTTAGCGAACAACCTGAATTGTTCGCAATACCAACGAGCCGAGATCATCCGCCTCGGCCCGACCAGCCTCAGTTATAGGCAGGCGGGTATTTGTAGCCGGATTGAAAAAACCAACCCGAATTTCATAATCGCCCGCAACCGTGGTTTGAGGGATAGGAAGTTGATACGGATCAATAATGGTTTGCCCCACTTGCCAATCGGATGTAAGAGCAGAGCCGTTTTGGGGAGGCGACTCAATTTCAGAGACAATACCGCCTTCGGGTGTTGTCAGCCGAATAAAAAGATCGTAGTTATCAGCAGGTGGGGTAATTGCTTGCCAGAAAAACGTAATCGATACGGCCTCGCCAGGCCGATATTGCAAGCGCGGCAGTTCGTAGGCATTTAAAGCAATTTGACCACCCAGGTTAGCTCCAACCGGGCTTCTAGCTCCGCTGCTCACCACCAGCGTCACCAAGGTACGATTAGCAACCAAAGAGTTAGGAGGTGGATCTTGCAGAACCACTACACCCGGCGTTTCCGTACTCCAATCTTCATACTTTTGTACCACTAAATCAAGCGATTGGATCTGCTGCTCCGCTTCCTCATAGCGCATTCCCCGGGCATCGGGCACTTCGATTAAGGGGGGACCTTGGCTCAACATAACATTAACGACTGAGCCTTCAGCCACAGCCGCTCCCGGCAGAATTGACTGCTCGGTAATCGTAAATGCAGGCCAGGTAGGGTGTGGCTCTTCACCCTCCACTTCCAATATCAAACCCATATTTTCCAATGCCGATCGGGCCGTACTCTCTTCCAGGCCGACCAAATCAGGCATACGCACCTGGCCTGCCGGCAACTCGCCGGCAGCGGATGAGTTTACGCCCGGCTGATAGGCATTGTAGAGCGCCACAAACAGCGGCACCAGCCCCAAAACCGCAACAATAGCCAGCAAGCCCAGCAATATCATAATCATGTCGATGCCCGACCCGGAAGCCGATTTACGGGCAGGTGTAGCCCCACGTTTTTGAGCGGACCCGGATTTACCCTGAACCGGCGACCCCACCACAGCGGAGATAGGCATCTGCGAAGCTGTACCCATCATATTGCCTTGTTGAAACATCATCAGCGCTTCACGCAGATGATCGGCGGTGAGAAAACGTT
>JAGRBZ010000358.1 GCA_020433805.1 Anaerolineae bacterium | reverse complement strand
GTTTCCTCTTTTCTGCTTTTGGGTAACTATGCCTCCGCTTTGCTCATCCGTCAATCTCTTTCTGGCCGACTACTAGGATGAATGACCCATCCCCAAACGGCACATTTGTACGATGCTCAAACTCGCCGGATAGCCGATGTATACAGCCCCGTTTCAAAGTAAGATAAGCTATTGGGAACACAGGTATTAGGATTAAGAGACAGGAACTTGTCTTGCCTGATATCGGGTAGCTAATCTCTATATTCCTTTTCTGGAGGTATCATAATGAAGCTTCTTATGCGTATCGTAATCAATGCGGTTGCTATCTGGATCACCAGTATGCTGCTGTCCGGTTTCAGTTTCGCCGGTAGCATCATCAACCTGATCGTCGTGGCCATTATCTTTGGGCTGGTCAATGCCCTCATACGTCCAATCGTCAAATTGTTGACCTTACCCATCAATGTCTTAACGCTAGGGTTATTTACGCTGGTTATCAATGCTTTTATGCTCATGCTGGTCGTTTGGTTCAGCGGCGCTTTGAGCCTGGAAGGGGGGGTGTTTGCCAGTTTCTTCACTGCTTTTATCGCCGCCATCATCATCAGCATTATCAGCACGATATTAAGCTGGATATTGCCGGACTAACCCATGGTCCATTTTATTGAGCCAACAGCAGTATGCAATAAATCCCCAGGTTGAGGCGTGTGTCTCGCGCCTAACACCATACACAACCTTCATCGAATATCCTTCCTCAAAAGGCCAGGGTAGGACGAATGACCCATCCCAATACTGGTTATTCGTACCAGCGGAAAACACTCCGAATAGTCGATGTCTGGCCTAGCGTTTGCGCTTAAAATAAGAAAGCTGTAATAGCCATAAAAAGGAGAAAGTTATGTGTTGTTTTTACACTGTTCTTTTATTTTTGGGGCCACGGCTGGCTATGCTGGTTTTGTGGCTCACGTCCTATGGTTACGCTAAGATCAACCTGGCGTTTAATGGCTGGTTTTGGCCGCTATTAGGGTGGTTATTCCTCCCTTGGACAACGTTGATGTATGTCTTTGTTTTCCCCATTACCGGCTTCGACTGGATTTGGTTGGCGCTTATGCTCGTTATTGATCTGGGGTCATACGGCGGCGGTGCGTACGGCAATCGCCACCGGGTTCCCGGTTATGCCCGATAGGGAGTGCCCGATAGGAAATGCCCGATAAAGGAGATCACGCGATCCCATAATATCTGAGGGATTTCTCCGCTTCCGGTAGCGAAATGACCTACGCGGCTTTAATTATCAAACTCTCGTTTCGTAAGGCAACGGTGTGAAACGCATTGAAAATCGCTTTCAAATTATCTCCAGAACGTTCTTTCTGGATGTCTTTTTCGACCGGCGAACGCGCCCGATCATGATTTATATCGGCGTCGTCGTCTCGCTGGGTGCAGCACTCTACCACTGGTTAGAGGGATGGAGTTGGCTGGACTCATTTTATTTTGTGGTCATTACACTGACCACTATTGGCTACGGCGATCTTCACCCCACTACCTCGCTCACCAAGCTCATCACCATCTTTTACGGATTAAACGGGATTGTCTTAATTCTCATCTTGTTCGACATCATTCGTAGCCTGCGCGGTTGGGATTTTAGGCAGCCGCCAACCGATGTAGAGAAGCTGGAGAATAATAGGAACAACGAATGAACGCGCTCAATTTGAAGGAAAAATTCACCGAACTGTTTTACCTCGATCGCGAGGCGGTGAATTTAGCGAAATCTACCGGGGGCATGGCCATTGTGCTGGTGGCCTTGATTCTGCTGTCTACGATTGGTGCGTTTGGGTTCACCGTCGCTTTTGGCGCGACGTTGGCTGTACTTCTCGATGGAAGCGGATCGCCTCGGCAGCGGGCTGCTGCGTTGAGTACCTTTGCGGTGGTGGGGGCGCTGGCCACCCTCATCGGCAACGGGGCCGGGTACAGTATGTGGGGCAGCATTGCGGCTACCTTCGGCGTAACCCTCATCTGCGGTCTGGCGCTGGCCCTTGGCCCGCAGGTCGGCAAGATGGCTTTCTTAGTCAATTTGTGGATGATGATTATGCTCTCGCTGACAACGGTGCTGTATGCGCCGGTTAGAATGGCGCTGGGGTTTTTCTGCGGCAGCATTGCCGTCGCGGGGTTGCTGCTGTTGACCAAGCCTGATCCGGCGACAAATGAAGAAGCGGAGGATACGGGCCTAAACTGGAGTCTGGCTCCGCTGCGCGATCATCTCCACGCAGCCTCGCCGATTATGCACTTTGCGTTGAGCCGGGCGCTTGTCACCGCTTTTTCGATGTGGTTAGGCTGGCAGTTGAATCTGGCCCATCCTTACTGGATTGCGATGACCCTGCTCATCGTGGTCGTGCCCGATCGGCAGCAGGCGGCCCGCACCAGTTGGCAGCGGGCCATCGGCACCGTTATCGGCGTGGCTATCGGCGCGGTGATATTGGGGCTTACGCTCCCGAATATTACGCTGCTGCTGCTCTGGTTACTGGTCATCCTGATTATGCTGGCGGTGCAGAGCGTCAACTATGTCCTCTATGCTTCCATACTGACCCTCAACTTGATTCTTTTTTACCAACTGTTGGAAACCGATGTCTTCTTCAACGGCATCGAACGGCTCTTTACCACGCTGCTCGGTATTGCGTTTGCGCTGGGCAATATCGCGCTGCTGGAGTATTTGGAGAAACAATTTAACCGGGAGTCGGCCATGGAGTAGCGCGATAATGGTGAGGTATTAAGACTAAGATCTGATAGGTTTTGGAGATACTGTGCCAGAGAAAAATCAAGGCTAATCGGGAAATCTAGCCAAATTAAGGCACATTCGAAAACCTGTCAGCTTTTATAGGTGGCAACTTAGGGTTATGTAAGAAAAAAGGAGACAAACACAATGCCCTTTGGTCATATCAAGTCAATTTTGGCAAATATTGTGGATGATAACAAATTCAGGCCGGAGGATGTTGCGCCGTTTGAAGACAAGCTCTTTTTCGACGGTGCTCAGCGTCGGGTCGCGCTGGAACGCTTTGCCGTGCTGCTTTTTCTGTCGACCGTTATTGCCGCTTACGGAGTACTGGGTGACTCAACGGCCACTGTTATCGGGGCCATGATTATTGCCCCCTTGATGACCCCCATTATGGCTACGGCCGCCGGACTGGTTATGGGCGATATGCGCCGGGCCGGTCAATCTTTTTTAACGGTGGTCGCCGGAGTAATGAGTGTTATCTTTACCGCCTGGTTAATTGGCACCTTTCTTAACACCACGGTTGTCTCCTACACCGCCAATACCCAAATTATTAGCCGTGTCTCGCCCAGTCTAACAGATTTGGCGGTAGCGCTGGCTTCCGGGGCGGCGGGAGCTTTTGCCATGAGCCGCTCAGATGTGGCGGATACCTTACCGGGGGTGGCTATTTCTATCGCCTTAGTACCGCCCTTGTGTGTGGTTGGCATTGGCCTATCAGGGGGCAAATGGGGAGTGGCCTGGGGGGCGATGCTTCTGTTTTTAACCAACTTTCTGTCGATCCTGTTGGCCGGTGGCGGAGTTCTGGCTTTGCTGGGGTTGAGTGCGGCCAGTACCAAAAAACTAACGGACACGGCCCGACGCCAAGCCTTTATCTATATTGCAATCGGAATATTACTGGTCTCTATTCCGCTGGGCGCTACCTCAATCAAGGTGGCCGCTGACACCCTAACAGAGTTGCGAACCCAACAATATACCCAACTGTGGCTTGACGAGTCAGATTTTGAGCTGACCAAAGTTGACGCCGATGATGAGGAGATAGAAGTCGTCATTAGCGGTTCGGGAGAGCTACCCCCACTGCCGGAACTGGGTACAAATTTGGAGGCAATGAACTCAGCGTTCAAATTGGAATTAAGGGTTTTGTCGGCTGAGACTATCCATTACCCGGATATTATCGCCGAGGAGTCTGACGGTCTCGATTGAGACAACAGCGGGGAATGAAAATGTTGTAGGGCAAAGTTAACTTTGTCCTACAAATCTTATTTTACAGGAGAAAGCGATTGATGATAAAACGTATTCTTGGTGTACTTGGCGTCATTTTTGGCGTGCTCGGCGTACTCCTGGCCGTGGTACAGCTTATCGGCATCTGGATAGCGAACCCGTCCATTACGCGCGGTCTGCAAGGAGCAGTAGGGACGATGAACCAGGGGTTGGTGGTGTCCCACCAAGTGTTGACGAACTCCGATATGATTGCCGGTGATCTGCGAACGGAGCTAAAGTCACGTGAGGGGAGCCTGCAGCCGGTAATGGATCGCTATAGAGCCGGCCTGGCACAGATTCAAGTGACAGTCGATTCAACCCGTAGTGCCATCGACTTGAGCCAAGAGTTTATAGCGACGGTCAATTCCGTCCCCCTATTAGCCCGGAGCGTGGGTGACTTGCCTCAAGGAGAGAGACTGGCAGAAGTCAGCCAAACTCTGGAAAACTTGAGCCAAACCCTAACCGATTTGCAGCAAGAATCACCAAGACTGGCTGAGGCCAGCCAAGAGGTCCGGGACCGAATTGATACCCGGTTAGGTGAGGTAGAGGGGAATATCGAACAGCTTATCGCCATCGTGGAGCAAAAACAGGCCGCTCTAAGCCGCATTGAGGCCCGCATTCCATACATGGTCACTATGGGTTCCGTCGCGCTGAGCCTCATTGCCATCTGGTTTGGGCTGGCCCAATATTGTTTGCTGCTTCTATCGTGGCGTTGGGTTAAAGAGAAGGAGCCGGTCGGTCAAGAAGTACAGGAAAGCTAACAAAAACGGTGAGCGTTTTGTTGGGGCGCAATGATGGTAACAAAATTGGGACACCGTTCCCATACGATTTAGGACTTACGCAGTTGGGTGGTCAAACAAGGTGACAGCCACTTTGCCCTTAAAACGAGTGTCGGCATGGCTTAAATAGGTCGATTTATCCCATCTAAGTGACTGTCACCTTTTGAACTGCGTAACTCATAACTATTTTCTTAGTAAATCAATTGGAGGAATCGACATGGCAGATGTACCTGTTCAATTAATTGTAGCCGCTTTTAACGATGAAAAGGCAGCCAATCAAGCGTTAAGGCAACTCAAGATTGCCAAGTGGTCAGGATTGATAGGCATCAAAGATGCTGCTGTCATCAGGCGAGACAAGCGGGATAAAATCCATATCAATGATGTAAGAGATGTGGCGGGCGGTCAGGGGGCCGTAGCCGGCGGTATCTTTGGAGTGGGCATTGCTCTCCTTACAGGGGGCGCAGGCATTCTGTTGTCCGGGGCGGCAGGGGCCCTGGTCGGCGGGTTAACGGCCAGAGCCATCGACATGGGGCTGCCCAACGACCGACTGAAAGAACTGGGAAGTAGCCTCAAACCGGAAACCTCGGCCATTGTGGCTATCATCGAGCATAAATGGGTAGCCGAACTTGAGAAAGAGTTGCAGAAACAAGGGGCCAATGTGATGATTGAGGCTCTAAAAGCCGATATTTCCGAGCAGCTTGAAGCGGGCAAAGATGTGGCTTTCACAGCTGTGGCAACCGAAGGTGCGGTCACTGCCAGTCGGGTGGCCGGTGATGAGCAGACCGTTGAGCTTAGCGGAATTACCATTACCGACGAAGGCATCGCTGCTCAAGCCACCGTGGCCTCTAAAGAAGGAGCGCTCACTAAAAACCTACTCTTAACCAACGAAGGTCTGGCCAGC
Source organism: Anaerolineae bacterium (assembly GCA_020433805.1). GTDB lineage: Bacteria > Chloroflexota > Anaerolineae > 4572-78 > J111 > JAGRBY01. Next base: position 3,173 of record JAGRBZ010000358.1, on the reverse strand, counting down.
AGTGAGGTGATGATCTCTGCGGAAGGCGTGACGGGCGAAGGTGTTGTCGTCACCCAAGAAGGTGCGGCTGTCGCCCAGTTTGCGGCAACGCCCGTCGAAGATGCAGACGAGGGTGAGGGTGAAGGTGAAGCAAAAGAAGATGCGCAATCCTAAGTATGGAGGAGGTGCGCAATGATTGAAAACCCTTTAGACGCTGCGGCTGCGCGCCGCATCTTCAATCCGACGATTCGGAGCCGACCCGCACCCTTTCGATAGAGAACGCATCATTTTTTTAGGGGTATCTAACATGAAAGAACTTTTTGCCGAAGCAGTAATCGTTCGTTTTATGGTGATTGCCACAGGCTGCGTGGCGATTGTCGCCGGAATGCATGCCATCGCCTCGATATTGAATCCTATCTTTGTTGCTATTTTAGTTGCCGTTGTCTTAGATATACCGCGCTCGCTGCTAATACGACGCGGAATGTCCAGCGGTGCGGCTTTGGGAGTTACAATCTTAGGCACCTTGGTGGTAGCTCTGTTTCTAGTTTTCTTTGTGGGCAATACGGCAATAAATTTCCGCGCCAGTTTTCAAGCCAACCAAGAACAGTTTCAAGCTCAGCTCCAAGAAATGGGCGAAACGCTCAGCCGGTTTGGTATTGAAGCAGACGATATCCAAGCCTCAACCCAATCTGACCAGACAAATCTGTTTGGCCTTGTCAGGTATGCCGTTTCTGGTGTTGTCAACCTGTTATCCAGCGCATTTTTTATCTTGGTTTACGCTATTTTCATATTGATTGAGGTCAGCGTCTTTCCGGCCAAACTTAATGAAGCTTTCAAACCCAGCGAACCCGCTTACCGCTACCTCGATACCGTTACTAAAAACCTGCGCAGTTTTTTAGTGGCCACAACGCAAGTAGCGCTTATCACCGGCATAGGGGTGGGGATTGGGCTTTGGCTTTTGGGTGTCAAATTTGCATTGCTGTGGGGATTTGTCGCGTTTCTGATGAACTATGTTCCCTACATTGGCTCAATTTTGGCGGCAATTCCGGCAGTCATTATGGCCTTCATTCAGTTTGGCCCTTCAACAACGCTTCTACTGGTCATCGGAATGTATTTGCTGGTCAATATCATTGTTAATAATACCATCTATCCTCGCATGATGAGCCAGGGAACAGACCTATCGATGTTTGTTGTCCTGGCCTCCATGCTCTTTTGGGGCTGGGTTTTGGGGCCAATTGGGCTTATTCTGTCAGTGCCGATCACGGCGGTGATCAAGATTTCTCTGGAAAGCTATGCCGGCTCGCGTTGGTTGGCCGTGATGCTGGGGGCAGGGCCAAGTACCGAGACTCAATCGAAAGACGTCCCTGCCGCTTAGGAGTTGGGTCATTTGTACAACCCAAAACTGAATAAATAACCGATGTGGGGAATACCGTTTTGGCTTACAATGAGAGTGAGCTAGATCGATTAAGCCCTAATGTAGTATTCATAGGATAGCCCGCGCGGGCTACTAAAGGAGATCAATAATGGATATTGGACCTATTCAAATGGTAGTCGTTGGTTTTGACCGTATCGACCGCTTCAAAGGCGAGATTATGCATGAGCTGGAAAAACTGAGCGACAGTGGCGTAATCCGGGTACTTGATCTATTGTTTGTTATGAAAGACGAAACAGGCGGGATCATCTCCTTCACGGGCACGGACCTTTCGCCTGAGGAAGAAGCCCAATATGGAGCCGTAATTGAACAAATGCTTGGTTTGCGTTCGGCTGAGGGCGCGGCGGGCGACAGCACGGCCGGGTCATTAGCCTTAACGGATCATGATTATGGTCTGACCCCAGAAGATATCCAGGAAGTAGCCGCTCAAATCGAGCCAGGCAAGGCAGCCGGCTTCTTACTGGTCGAGCACAAGTGGGCGACCGGTTTTAAGCACGCAGTTGGAGATGCTGGAGGCCGGATGGTGGCCCAAGGCTTCTTGACGCCGCACGCGCTGTGGATGGTCGGCAAGGAATTGGAGGCGATGGTTGAAGCAGAAGAGGCCATCGAAATGGCCGAAGCCGTTAAAGGCGCGGCGATGCTCGATGCACTGATTACTGTAGCTCAGGCTGAAGAGGTCAAGGAAGCCGCTATTGAAGAAGCAGCAGAGGCGGTGGTCATGTCGGAAATGGTCAAGACCATGGCTGCGGTAGAGGCAGTGCAGGCCTTGATAGTAGCCGGCATGATTGAAGATGCCGCCGCTCAGCGGGCAATCGATGCTCTGGTGACGGCCGGTATGATCGAAGCCGCAGCGGTAAGTGAGGCCGAAGATGTTGTTGCTCAGGCGACGGCTGTTGCAGCAGCGGCATTGGCCGACGCCGAAGGAAATGGAGCTGACGGTAAGCTTGGGAACGTTGGCGAACCGGCTTAACTGAATGTAGACAGCTAAAGGGGAACAAAATGAGCGACATACCCGTTCAATTGGTCATTGCTGCTTTCAAAGACGTTGAAGGCGCTGAAAAAGCGCTTCAACAGGTGAAACAAGATAAAAGTAAAAGGCAGGGTATTCAAGCAGCGGTCGCTATGGTCAAAGATGCCACCGGTAACAAAATATCCTATAAAGAAGTCGGTATGACGCCGGGCAAGGGAGCTTTGGGCGGCGTCATTTTAGGAGCTACGGTAGGCATTCTCACCGGCGGGGCCACAATTGTGCTGGGCGCAGCCGGAGCCTTGATCGGCGGCCTGGTGGGGCGGAAGAAGCAGGAAAGCCGTTTTGCTTCTAATCGTATCAATCAAGTTGCAACGTCGCTGCCGCCCAACTCTTCCGCTATCTTAGCCGTGGTCGAGGATGAGCGGGTGCCGACCTTAGGCGAGGAACTTGAAGTTTTGGGCGCAGATGTCATGACGGCACCCATCTCCGCCGACCTGGCCGAACAGCTCCAGACACACCGTGATGAGGCCTATTCTACTCTGAAACGCGAACTTGATTCCCCTATCGATACTGACACAACAGGAAATGAAGCAACGGAGTAGGGTGGAATTCGACCCTGCTCCGTTACTCCTTCGTTCGTAAATATTTAGAAACTGTCCGCGAATAACTTTTCAGTTTGAGAGATTAGAGACTAGAGATTGGAGATTGTTTAATCTCTAATTAGTTAGTGTCTCTAAGTTTTCGCCATAATTTGAGCTTTTGTTTATTGCGTAGTGCGTAATGCGTATTGAG
>JAGRBZ010000357.1 GCA_020433805.1 Anaerolineae bacterium | reverse complement strand
TCGAATTCACCGAAAACCCTGGTTTCTTTTCCAGGCTTATGTCAAAATCTCGTTGTAGTACCAGTCTCCAGTTACCAATTACTAGCCTCCAATTAAGGCCGGCTCGACAGCCTGGATAGCGTATTCGTCGATGACGGTCTCTAAATCTTGCAGCGCTCGGTCGGCATAAGCCTGGTATCGCGCTCTTTTATTTCGGATTTTTTTATCGAAAGCCGGCATAAGGCCAAAATTGGCTTTCATCGGCTGGAAATCTTTGGGTTCGGCATGGGTAACGTAGTGACAAAGTGCTCCGAGCATCGTCGTTTCCGGCAGTGTTATAGGTGACTGATCTTTTAGCAAACGTGCGGCATTGAGACCGGCCAACAGGCCGGTCGCTGCGTTGCCGATATAGCCTTCTACGCCCGTAATCTGCCCGGCAAAGAAAAGATCGGGTCGATTGTGCCATTGCATTGTTGGCTCTAACAGCATCGGGGCGTTGATATAGGTGTTGCGGTGCATCATCCCATAACGCATAAATTCCGCGTTTTCCAGGCCGGGAATAAGCCGGAAGACGCGGCGCTGTTCGCCCCACTTTAAGTTGGTTTGGAAGCCGACCAAATTGTAAAGCGTTCCGGCCAAATTATCTTGCCGCAGTTGTAAAATCGCATAAGGGCGTCGTCCGGTACGCGGATCGGTTAATCCAACCGGACGCATCGGGCCGAATGCCAATGCTTTATCACCACGTCGAGCCAATTCTTCGATAGGGAGACACATTTCGAAAAAATGGTCATCTTCTTGCTCGAATTTTTTAAGCGTAATCTTCTCCGCTTCACGGAGTGCAGTGATAAAAGCCGTGTATTCCTCTTCGGTGAAGGGGCAGTTGATGTAGTCGCCTTCATCCTGTTCGCCGCGCCCGTAACGACTGGCCCGAAAAGCAACCTCCATATTGATCGAATCGGCTTCAACGATGGGTGAAATGGCATCGTAGAAGTAGAGATACTCTTTGCCGGAAAGATTAGCCAATTCAGCAGCCAGCGCGTCCGACGTTAGTGGGCCGGTGGCGATAATCGTTGGTGTATCGGGGATGTGAGTGACTTCTTCGCGTCGCAGTTCGATTAGCGGATGGCTTTCAATCCGGCGAGTCACTTCGGCGGCAAACTGCTCGCGGTCAACGGCTAACGCGCCACCCGCAGGCACCGCCGATGCTTCTGCCGCCTGCATAATAAGCGAACCCAGCCGCCGCATTTCCGATTTTAGTAATCCGGGTGCGCGGTCGGGCAGATCGCTGCCGAGCGAGTTGCTGCAAACCAACTCGGCCAACTGATCGCTAACGTGGGCCGGAGTTTGGCGCACCGGCCGCATTTCATAAAGGCGAACGGCTATCCCGCGTTGAGCAGCTTGCCAGGCGGCCTCTGTTCCGGCTAATCCACCGCCGATGATGGTGAGAGAAAGAGTAGTTTGGTTGGTTTGCATAGGTTGCTGATTAAATCCTGTTTACTATCGAGAACTTTTATTTGCACGTCCCACATTTTACATCTTTGTCAGTTATAGTCCATCTTAAATAACTTGTCAATTAGCCTGGGTTAACCAATATCTCTGAGGTTTTGTGTGGGTTGCCATATTTTGTTAAGGCAAAAGACCTGGCTCTTTTAGCGTTAAATGAGATATTTTGCCCCAAAAAACTATCAATGAGACATCAAAAACCGGGCTTCAAAAAAGTACAACCATGCTAGCCTATATACAAGCGGAATTAGAAGAGAAAGCAAATAAACGATCACAGAGCTTTAAAGGTAGCTGCTTTCGTATGAATACCCATTTGTACGGAAAAGGTGGACATTATAGAAAAATCTAATTATACTGATATATATCCAACTTCTTCTTTAATAATGATAATATGCCTCCAAACTTTTATGAGGAGGACAGTTTCTATAGTTACCCCGATGTGTGCTGTATACATGTGTGGGAAAGTTATCTAACCATATTTATACTTCAAACCAATCGAACATTTTTATAATTCACACTAAAACCATTGCAATTGATCCTTTCCTGATGAAACTCATTAACCTCCCTCTTTTTATGCGTAGCAGCTAAATGAAGCATGACGCGAGCTACATATCGAATAACCCATGACACCAACAAATAACAGCAACCAATCTTCACGCTCTAATCCTTCCACTCAGTATCCTCTCCGTATTCTATTGGCTGAAGATGGGGAGACTAATCAGAAATTTGCTTTGCTAGCCTTAAAAAGGTTAGGCTACCAGGCCGATGTAGTGGTCAACGGTCTAGAAGTTTTAGAAGCTGTCCTACGCCAGCCGTATGATGTTATCTTCATGGATGTACAGATGCCAAAGCTAGATGGTTTGGAAGCTACCCGGAGGATTCATAAAATTTGGGCAGATAAAGTTATTAAAGATACTCACAGTTCGACAAGCTCTCGCGCTACTAACCCACCTCGCCCCTATATTATCGCTATGACGGCTGATACGCTACAAGGCAAACTCGAAAATTGTCTGGCAGCGGGCATGGATGATCATCTTAGCAAACCGATCCATCTCGAAGAACTGCGCATGGTCTTAGAACAGGTTAAACACAACAGAGGTGTGATAAAGGCTAACAACCTAGGTACAGTGCAGCCACGCAAATCTGCCACCTCATCTGATTGGCGCATTCAAGATTTAAATATTCACATCGATCAGCCCGTTCTCGATAAACTTTTGACACGTCCCTCGGGGCAAAAGCTACTTATAACCTATTTGAACGAGGCCTCAGAAGTGGTTAGCGTTATACAGCGTGCAGTCGCTGAAGGCGATGCAAACATGCTTCGGGAAGCAGCCCACAATTTAAAGGGAAGCAGTAGCTATATGGGCGTTACTGGACTTGCTAATCTAAGTTCGAAATTAGAACAGCAGGGTCGTGAAGGGCAAATCAATGACGCTACCGAAACTACTGACCAATTGGTCGAGACATTTGAACAAGTTCGCCAAGTGTTGATTGAAAAACTCGATTCCTAAGCTTTATCGTAAATAAACAGTTAGCTTTTGTCCTCTATCTGAAGGAAAGTTTTCCTATGACTATACTTATAGTTGACGACTCGACTACGCAACGCTTGGCTTTGGCTGCACTCTTGGAAGATGAAGGCTATACGGATCTATTGCTAGCCGACTCTGCAGCCGAGGCGCTACAACACTTTAAGCAGAATGAGCATAGCAACATTGACCTAATTCTGATGGATTTACGGATGCCGATAATGAATGGCATTGAAGCATGCCGTCAAATCAAAGCTGTAGAAGAGCGGCGTGACATTCCTATTATTATGGTCACCAATAGTTCTGAAACCGAAGATTTGCGGCTGGCATTTACCGCCGGAGCGATGGACTATATTATTAAACCTCCCAATGAAATCGAACTGGTGGCTCGCGTTAGATCTGCTCTCAAACTAAAGTATGAAATCGATCAGCGCAAAGCCCGCGAACGCGACATGCAGCAGTTGAATCAACAGCTTGAAAAACTACTAGTTACCCTGGCTGAAAAGCATGGTATGCTGCAGCAGGAACAGAAAAAATCAGAGCAGTTGCTACTTAACATCCTACCCAAGTCCATCGCCAACCGTCTCAAACAGTCACCTAAAGTCATTGCTGAACGTTTCAAGGAGGTAACGGTCCTTTTTGCTGATATCGTAGGCTTTACCCAACTCTCTGTTAAAATTAGCCCGGAGGAAGTCGTTAATTTGTTGAACGATATCTTCTCCTGCTTTGATGGGTTGGCCGACAAATACGGTTTGGAAAAAATAAAAACAATTGGCGATGCTTATATGGCTGTGGCTGGGCTACCTATGCCAAGCCCAGATCATGCCGTTGATGCTGCCGGTATGGCTCTGGAGATGCAGCATAAAATTGTTGGAATAACCGACGGCCAACTGCAGGTTCGTATTGGTCTGCACAGCGGCCCGGTCGTAGCCGGAGTCATCGGCAAAAAGAAATTCAGTTACGACTTATGGGGCGACACGGTTAATACAGCCCATCGCATGGAGACACACGGCCTTGCTGGTCAGATACAAGTGACAGAAACTACTTATGGCCTCTTGCCAAACACATTTTTGTTCGAACCACGTGGGCGAGTTAAGGTAAAAGGGAAAGGCGAAATGTTTACCTATCTACTTATCGGTAAACAAGACGCGACTGGCTAAGGGAAAATAATACCCTCATTTGAAACAGAAATAGCAACCCATTTAGTCAGATAAAACAATAAGATGATCATAGTTGGCTGCTCTCTACCCAGATCTGTTATCAGCCCCGGTTTAATGAGTGCCAAAGAGTGGACGGCTTACATTTTGGAGAGGAGTCCGATAGTCTCGATCAAGACAACACCGACAATGAAAATCTTTTGCTACCGGCTATCGGCTAACCGCTAACTGCTATTTTCAAGGGAGGTAACCCTACGCTGATAAGGTTATAGACTGCATTCTTGGAGCGCTACATAAAATGAGAAAGAAAAATCGTTACCCATGACGGAAGTAACCGAGCAGACGTTACCCGATGGGCAAGAGGTATCTTGCCGGGCGCTTGATGGATTTTTTCAGGCCATAGAAAATGAAGGATTGCCACTTGAACCTTTCATCGCCGGTGTTGCATATCCTCTTGGGCATCTACGCAACAAACACAAACGCATTGACTGGGACAATTTTGTCATTCTTATGGAAAATGCGGGGCATATCTGGAGCGATGATGAAATTATTGCTATTGGTGAACTTCTTCTCGACTCACCGTTGGTAAAACCCTTCACACTCGTTGCAAATTTTTTCTTCTCCGCCAAAGATATCTATTGTTTTGGCGTGCGGCCCAGAGTTGGCGTTGTCAGCCAGCTTTATGGATGTATAGATGGCTCCATAACGGAGCTTAGCTCTCGCCACATTATTGTCGAATTTACTATGCGTCCTGGATTTAAGTTATCGCATGTCGCGAATTTAACCTTCTTAGGTACTATGACTGTTTTGCCCAAGTTGGTAATGGCCCGCAGAGCTACCATTCAAATGGAAGAGTTTGAGAACGGTGTGCGTTTTGACGTTTGGTTGCCTAAAAGTAATAATTTACTTTCGCGTCTTCGGCGCATTATAAGTTGGCCATTTATTGCCAAAGATGCGTTAGATGAACTACAAGAAGCCTATGAGGTCTTACAAGAACGCAACCTGGCGCTTGAAGAAGAAATTATCGCTCGCAAACAGGCAGAAGAGGCACTGCAGCAGGCCACAGCCGAAGCCGAAGCCGCCAACCGTTCCAAAAGTGAATTCTTGGCCAATATGAGCCACGAAATTCGCACCCCCATGAACGGCATCATCGGTATGACCGATTTAATGCTCAATACAGAGCTAACCCCCACCCAACGCGAGTATCTTTTGATGACTAAGTCATCCGCTATTTCTCTGCTGGGTGTTCTCAACGATATCCTCGACTTTTCCAAAATTGAAGCCCGCCGCCTAAACCTTGACCGCAGAGAGTTTGATTTGCGCGAGAGTTTGGGCATCGCGATTAAAGCCATGGCTTTCCAAGCCCACGAAAAAGGTCTGGAACTGTCCTACTCTATTTCGCCCAACGTGCCGGCTGCCCTCATCGGCGATCCCGACCGTTTGCGACAGATTGTTGTCAATCTGGTTTCCAATGCTATTAAGTTCACCGCCCAAGGCGAGGTCATCGTTGATGTTAATTTAAAGTCGGAAATTCGGAATGCAATTTTATTATATTTCACCGTGACCGATACCGGTATCGGCATTGCTCCTGAGAAGCAGCAACATATTTTCAATGCCTTCTCGCAGGCTGATGGATCAACCACCCGTCGCTTCGGCGGCACGGGGCTGGGGCTGGCGATATCATCGCAACTGGTAGCCATGATGGATGGTAAAATCTGGGTTGATAGTGCAGAAGGCCAGGGTAGTACATTTCACTTTACGGCTCAATTTAAAAAGTCTAAAAGACCTTCTCCAAAATCACCTTCGACTCCGGTGGTCCTGACCGATTTGTCGGTTTTGGTCGTTGACGATAACGCTACCAACCGGCGTATCCTAAAAGAGATGCTTATCCATTGGAATATGAAGCCGACAACCGTGGATAGTGGGCCGGCTGCGCTGCGCTTAATGGAACAGGCTGCTGCTGACGGTGATCCGTTTTCACTGGTTATTCTCGACGCCCTGATGCCGGAATTGGACGGATTTTCTTTGGTGCAACAAATTAAGCAGAATCCACATCTGCTTCAATCGACTATCATGATGTTATCATCGTTAGATCAGCCCGATGACATAGCCCGATGTCGAGAATTGGGTTTAGAGTTGTATTTGACCAAACCTGTGACGCAGTCGGAATTGTTAAATGCCATCTTGATCGCTCTCAATGTGCGCCCCATAACGGCCAATGGCGAGTATGCCTTAACCCACCAAACGCTAGCCAAGAGCCAACGTCCGCTGCATATTCTGTTAGCCGAAGATACCGAAATCAATCAGCGGCTGGTGGTTGATCTTCTCAAGCTGTGGGGGCATACAACCCACGTGGTTGAAAATGGGCAGGCCGCGCTCGATGCAATAAGCCAGGAAACGTTTGATCTAGTCTTGATGGATGTGGAGATGCCGATTATGGACGGCACCGAAGTCACCCGCCGCATTCGAGAGCGCGAGCAGGGTACCGACAACCATCTGCCGATTGTGGCGCTAACCGCTCACGCCATGGCCGGCGACCGTGAGCGGTTTTTGGCAGCCGGTATGGACGCCTATCTTGCTAAACCTATCCAGGTTGAAGAACTAATGGCCATTATTCAGGAGATGATCGCCCGCTATGAACTCGCGGCGGTCGCGTCTGACAAGCCGGTGTTCGAGCGCGATCAGGCGCTGCGCCGGCTGGATGGCGATGCCTCACTTCTGCGAAGTCTGGCCGATATCTTGATCGACAGTTTGCCCGATCTACAGGCTCAGATCGAACGGGCTATTGCTCAAGAAGATAGCGAAGCATTACGACGCGCTGCACACAAGGTAAAAAGTTCAGTTGGCCCGTTTAGTGCAATGGCGGTTTTTGAAGCTGCCTACAAACTCGAACAGATAGGCGAGCAAGCCCACATCAGCCAAGCCAAACCTGCTTTTAATCACCTTAAACAAGAGTTAGCGCGCCTCAAAGAGGCCTTAACTTTAGAAGAAAAGGAAAAACCGTGATAAAAGTCTTAATTGCCGAAGATGATCTCGTTTCGCGCCATTTGCTACAGGTTAAATTAAAACAGTGGGGCTACGAGGTGGTCGAAACGAAAGACGGTCAGGAGGCCTGGCATGTACTTCAACAAAAGGATGCCCCTCACTTGGCTATCTTAGACTGGATGATGCCCGGCATGGACGGCATCGATATCTGCCGCAACGCGCGTGCCTTTGCCCACCTACAAACAACCTATTTTATTCTGTTGACAACCAGAAACAACCAGGAAGATATTATTAAGGGGCTTGAAGCCGGAGCGGACGACTACATCACCAAACCGTTTGAGAGCCAAGAACTTCAGGCTCGGGTTCAGGTCGGGGCACGCATCGTAAGGCTGCAAGATGAGTTAGCCATGCGGGTAAGCGAGCTGGAGGCTGCGTTGGCCAAGGTCAAACAGTTGGAAGGTATTGTGCCGATTTGCTCCTACTGCAAAAAGATCCGCGACGATAAAAATTACTGGCAGCGGATTGAACAGTACATCACCGAACACTCTGAAGCGACCTTCAGTCACGGTATCTGTCCCGACTGCTACGAGCAGTACATCAAACCTGAATTGGACGAACTGAGAGCAGCGCGCGGCGAGTAACAGGCTACATCCTATCTGCTTCAGCGCTCACAATGCTTACGCCTCGACCCTTTCGTGTCCATTCGCATAAACTTTCGCGCCCTGCGATGCATGTACCCGACCAATCGGTACCACCATCGGCGTGCCGGTGATGGGATCGGTGATGATGCGAGCGGTTAAGCCAAAGACCGCCTCAACGGTCTCCGGAGTAACGATATCCGCCGGTGCCCCTTGGGTAACAATCGCTCCGGCCCGCATTGCCACCAGGTGATGGGCATAGCGGCAGGCCTGATTGAGGTCGTGCAGCACCATGACGATAGTGCGCCCCTGTTGGTTGAGGTCGTGCAGCAGATCGAGCACCTCCACCTGGTAAGCCAGATCCAAAAAGGTCGTCGGCTCATCGAGCAGCAGGATGCCGGTTTCCTGAGCTAGAGCCATCGCAATCCAGGCCCGCTGCCGCTGACCGCCCGATAGCGTGTCCAACGGCCGGTTAGCATAGGTGAGCATATTGGTGTAGGCCAGTGCCTCTTGGGTGATACGCTCATCATCAGCCGACCACTGCTTGAAAAAGCCTTGATGCGGATAGCGCCCCTGCGCCACCAACTCATATACGGTCAGACCTTCGGGCGCTTGCGGGCTTTGCGGCAGGATGCCCAACGCTTTGGCCAGTACCTTGGTCGGTATCTGGTGGATGGCCTGACCATCGAGCGTGATGGCTCCGTGCCGGGGTTTCAGCAGCCTCGACAACCCCCGCAGCAGCGTCGACTTGCCACAGCCGTTCGGCCCGACCAACGCCGTAATCTTCCCCGCCTCAATCGTCAACCCCAAATCTTCTATAATCAACTGGCTGTCATACGCCAGCGAAAGCCGTTGTGCTTGTAAATTAGTCATCCTGTTTCCTTCCGGTAACACAAGTAGATCATAATTTGAGGAGTGAGGCATCCTCAGATGCCGAACGGAGCCGCATCGGAGGATGCTGGCTCCTCGATTTCCAACACCGCGAACGTGGAAGTAAGCCGTTCGATCCCCCCCTTACGCCCTACTTCCTACTCCTTACTCCCCGTTACAGTCGTCGATTGCGTTGCTGCCAC
>JAGRBZ010000356.1 GCA_020433805.1 Anaerolineae bacterium | reverse complement strand
CTTAGGTCATACTGAGAATTGCTGGCTTAAAAACGTTGACATTGCATCCCATAACAGTTGTGGTATACTTTACTTAATCCACAAAAACTTTACGTTTGTCCTCGTGGCTAGCGGTCAAAGGGCCGCGCTCCATCTTTAAAAAGAAAAGGATATGGTCTCGTATGCAACACTTTCTCAGTATCGCTGATTTTTCCAGCGACGATCTGTGGAATTTCCTTCATAAAGCGAAATCTCTAAAAGATGAGTTTAAGGCGGGTGGCAACCAGCCGATTTTGAAAGATAAAATTCTTGGCATGGTCTTTCAAAAGCCTTCTCTGCGTACCCGCGTCTCCTTTGAAGTGGGGATGCTACATTTAGGCGGCAATGCCATTTACATCTCCCCCAACGAAATTCAACTCGGCAGCCGCGAGTCGGTTCCCGATGTGGCCCGTGTTTTATCGGGTTATGTCGATGGCATCATGGCCCGTGTGTTTTCGCATGAGCACATGCTCGAATTGGCGCAGTACAGCGAGGTGCCGATCATCAACGGCCTAAGCGATTATAACCATCCTTGCCAGGCGATGACCGACATATTTACCATTTGGGAACATTTTGGTAAGGTCGAAGGGCTTAAAATTGCCTACGTGGGTGACGGTAATAATATGGCGAATTCGTTGATGACTGTCGCCTTGAAGTTGGGTGCTCATTTTAGCATTGCCTCACCCGAAGGTTATACCCTGCCGCCTGAAGTTCTCGAAGCCGGTCATCAATTGGCCGCAGAGCAAGAATTGATGCTTACCGAGTCCGAGGATCCCACGGAAGCCGTGTTAGACGCGGACGTGGTCTATACCGATGTTTGGACCAGTATGGGCCAAGAAGCAGAGAGCGCCCGGCGCTTAGAAGTTTTCCCTCCGTATCAAGTCAATAGCGAACTGCTAACCAAAGCCAAACCGACGGCGGTTGTGCTCCACTGTTTGCCGGCCCATCGCGGTGAGGAAATTACCGATGAGGTGGCCGACGGTCCGCAGTCGTTGCTTTTTCAAGAAGCCGAAAATCGGCTGCATGCTCAAAAAGGTATCTTAGCTCTGCTTTTGGCCGGCTAAGAATTATTCTTTGTTTCATGATTTTTTAACAACACATGTGTGAGGCGTAAAAGTGGCTGGTGATCAACGAAAATTTCAAGTAGCGATGACTCACGCCGATCGGTTTAGCCAAGAAGGTAAATGGACTGAAGCGATGCGCGCATATCGATTTGCGCTGGCTGAATTCCCCAACAGTGAAGCGGCCATTATGGGTTTTGGCCGGGTAGCTCTGGCTATGGACCAAATTGAGATAGCGCGGCGCGGTTTTTCGCAGGTTCTCAAGCTTAATCCCACCAACCTTAATGCTTTGGGCCATATGGCCGATATTCAAGAGCGTTCCGGTCAGTTAGACGCTGCGGCTGAAACCTATCTACGCGTTGGCAACGTCCATGCCTCTAAGGAAGATTTCGACGCGGCCATCGACTCATGGACGCGCGCTACAAAATTGTCTTCAGGACAGACCAACGCCCATCTAAAAATAGCCGATGCGCTGGCTCGGCAGGGCAAAGTTAGGCAGGCCGCTCGTGAATATCTCCAATTGGCAGCGATGTACCAACGTCGAGGCGATAACGCTCAAGCCACAAAGCATATTGAAGCTGCACAGATGTTGTTGCCCGACGATCCCGGTATTGCGGCCGCTTTTGAGTCGCTCGAGACCGGCTCGCCCATACAACCCCAGAAAATTGGCGAAGCACCTCCCGAACCGGTCGAGCCAACAGCATTAGATGACGAACTTGACGATCTTTTTGATGACGATGATCTGTTTGGTATCGAACATATCGAGGCAGCGAACCAGCCTACCGGAGGTTTGGTCGATGGTGCGCGTCAGGATGCTCTAGCCGAGCTGGCGAATATCCTGTTTGAAGATAGCGATAATCCCCATGCTATGGTCATTATGCAAGCTCTTAACCTACAGAGTAATGATAATGTGCCTGAGGCCATCAATCTGTACCAACAGGCAATTCAATCGGGAGCAACTCAGGGCGCGATGTATTTTAACCTGGGCTTTTTATATCGCGAGCGAGGTCAACTCAACGAAGCGGCTGAGATGCTGGAACGGTCGGCTACCGATCCAAAATATAAAATAAGCTCTTTGTTTAGCTTAGGGTTGATCTATCAGAGCACCGGTAAATTTGATGTGGCAGCAAAATATTTTATTGAGGCTTTGAAAACGCTTGATCTTCAAACGGTAAGTGGACAGCGCTCATATGCATTGGCCCAAACCTATGAAAATTTGGCTGAGAGCTATAGTGGCCAGGTTGATGCCGATAAGCTCAACAAGTTTGCCGAAACCTTGCAACGATTTTTCGCCAACTCCGACTGGCAACAGCGGGTGTATGAGGCCCGACAGCGGATGAACAAGGTCGGTGATGAAAAGGATACTATGAGCTTGGCCGAATTTTTGGAAACGCCCGAAACCGAGGTGGTTATTACCACATTGGCTCTAACCGGCGAATTTATGAAAAATAATCTGTTTGCAACCGCGTCGGAAGAGTGTCTGCGGGCTATTCAGAAGGCACCCTCTTTTTTACCGCTCCATTCGCGCTTAGCAGAAATTATGTTAAAACAAGATCGAACCGATCAGGCCATTACCAAATATTTGTATATTGCCAACGTCTATCAAATGCGCTATCAGCCCGAGCAATCGGTTAATATGTATCAGAAAATCTTGAAGCTGGCTCCTATGGATGTAACGGTGCGCTCAAAGCTGATCGATATGTATACGTCATTAGGCAATGCCCAGCAAGCGCTGCGGCAGTATTTGGTATTAGCCGATTCCTATTATCAACTGGCTCAGGTTGAACGGGCGCTTGAAAAGTACAATGAGGCCCTGCGCATGGCAAACAACAGTCCTGATGCTGAGAACTTGAAGGTCGACATCTTAAGCCGCATGGCTGATATATACAACCAACGCTTTGACTGGGCCAACGCTGCCGCATCGTATCAAGAATTACATAAGCTTGATCCCAAGAATGAGCTTTTCTTACGACGATTGACTGAGCTTTACTTTAGACAAAATAGACTGTCCGATGCAACATCCTCATTAGACAAGCTGATTGGTATTTACCAGCGGCAAAATCCTCTCCAGGTATTAGAGTTACTTAAAGAACTCTCCTCATTTTATCCCGACAATTTAAATCTACGTCAACGGTTAGCTATTGCGTACGCTCAAAACAACAGGAAGTCAGAAGCCATTGCCGAATATGATGCTTTAGGCGAAATGCAGTTGGAAAAAGGGTTGCGCGATGAAGCGGTTCAAACCATCCAAGCGATTATTAATTTAGGACCGGATGACGTCGAAGGCTACCGTCGACTTTTAGGGCAAATTGGTGGCGGTGCTTTATAGCAAGCTATCCTCGCAACAATGCTCTTCATATAAAATAAAAGTTCTTCATAAGCGCTTTAGTGATACGTAGTTCTATAGAGCTTCTGTATTGTCTTTCGTGCCAGGGTCATTTAAGAAACCCTGGCATATTTTCGTTTAGGAATCGAGTTTGCCTGGATGCGGAGTTATGACTACAATCGTTTGTATGTATTTGCCGTCTTAGAGTTAGAAATACGTGATAAATGGGCGTGAGTCGATAAATGCCCTTTAACGGTGAAAGCTAATTCGCGCTTTGACTAAACTTTAAAAATGTCGAAATTTCCCCATAGACAAAATCACCAGTTCATAGTACAATAATTTAGGGTAGTAAACTCTAAAAAATTTATAGTGGTAAACCACATTTTGTTAACGAATCATATATCTCGAAGTTTCTTCCAACACCATTTCTAAAATTGAATATTAATTAACGGTATCATTAGAATTAGGAGAAAGATCAATGCAACAAAGGCGTGTTTTGATTGTCGATGATACTACCCCGGTCCGTGTACTTTTGAAGCATACGTTTAAGCAGCTTATGCCCAATTATCATGCAGTTGTTAGCCCTAATGCGACAAAAGCTTTAGCTGAGCTTCAGCAGCAGCCATTCGATCTGATTTTAACGGATTATGATATGCCTGATATGGATGGCCTGGAATTGGCTAAAAAGGTACGCCAAATTTTACCTGATGCCCGTATTGTTTTGATGTCGGCTAGTGACTTTTGCCGATTTTGTGATGATGTCGAGAAAATGAATATCGACGGTTATCTTAAAAAACCTTTTAATGTGGATCAACTCTTTAAATCGGTTGAGTACGCTCTGGGTAACCACGATAGTTTTCCGCCATATATGCCGCAATTGACAACTGTCCAAACAAACTAAATAGTGCTGTTAATCTGCCTGGGGCAGATAGACCTGACGGCATTCTTTGTTTCTTTTAATGCGTCAGGTCTTTTTTTCTCATTCACAACTTCTATATTTAGAGTAGGCAAACGTAGAAATTGTGGTATAATAGCTAAGAATAAATCTGAACTCTTGCTTGCACTATTTGGTGAGCAAATTCGAAACATCAGAAGTATCGGCAACGGAGCCAGTTTCGTTACAGCTACCGTCCCTGCCTGGTCTGTAATTCGTTTCGATTTCTTTTAGGTGTAGCCGTGACTGAACAAAGTTATATTGGACAAAAAATAGACTCGTATACAATCGAGTCCGTTGTAGGGCGTGGTAGCGTGGCTGTTGTTTACCGGGCGTTAACTCCTACCAATAAAGTTGTTGCTCTTAAATTATTTTCCCCCCCCCCCAATGGAGAAGAAGAACTCTTACTCACCCGTTTTGAGCGCGAGGCGCGTACTGCTGCCAGCCTTGATCATCCGAACATTGTTTCCGTTTTAGATACCGGCCAGGTTGATGGTCGAGCCTATATGGTTATGCCCTTCGCCACGGGTGAAACATTGGATTCCCGTTTGCGTCGAAAACTTAAACTAACCGAGTTGGCATCCGTTGAGATTGCCTGGCAAATTGCCGATGCGTTGGCGTATGCCCATCGACAGGGAATAATCCATCGAGACGTAAAGCCGTCAAACATTATGATTTCCCCGGATGATCACGCGATGCTCACAGACTTTGGTGTAGCTCAGGCCTGGGACGATCCCACCCTTACCAAAGAAGGCCACATTGTAGGCACACCGGCCTACATGGCCCCCGAGCAAGCTGCCCAAGATCGCTCTGTCGATCATCGGGCAGATCTGTACAGCTTAGGGGTTGTTTTATACCGGATGTCTACGGGCCGGCTGCCGTTTCGAGGCACAACGCCCCAAATGCTTCACGCCCATATTTATGAAAAGCCACCTACCCCCTCTAGCGTGGCTCGCGTTTCGGCAGAAACAGAAGGTATTATCCTAAGGGCGATGGCTAAAGACCCGCGCAGCCGCTACCCCGATGGTGAAGCTATGACTCAAGCTCTGGCGCGAACCAGCTACCATCTTCGTACCCGTGCCGACAATCGCAGCCCGTGGCAAAATATGATGGAGTGGATACGTTCGCGGATGTACGTGGCCTAGCGTCACAAAACATCACGCCGGACTAAATCCTCAAACGTTTCCCGGCGCTGAACCAATTTTATTTCAGACCCTTCGATAAAAATGACGGCCGGTTTTAAGGCGGCATTGTAATTACTACTCATCGATAACTGATAGGCTCCGGCGACAGGCACAGCCACAATGTCGCCGGGGCAAGCTACCGGTAAATCGACGGCCTGAATAAGAATATCGCCGCTTTCACAAAATGGGCCGGCAATAGCTACCGTTTCCGGCTCCGGCTCCGTGGCTCGATTTGCAAGGAGCGCCGTATACTTGGCCTCATACAGCGCCGGGCGCGGATTATCGGCTAAACCACCATCAACACTTACATAGGTTCGTACACCAGGAATAACCTTACGTCCTCCCACAGTATACAGGGCCACACCGGCCTGGGCTACGAGGGAGCGCCCTGGCTCCAGAATAAGTTGGGGCAAGGACAGATCCCGTTTGCGGCAGCCTTGCTCGACGGCGGTGATTAATCCGCTCACAAATGGCTCAATGGGCATGGGTGGATCGTCGGGATGATAGCGCACGCCCCAGCCGCCTCCGGCACATAGTTCGCTAAACGACCAGTTAGCTTCATCGCGTAGTTTTGTAGCCAGATCGAGCAAGCGACCCAGAGCACGAGCCACCGGACTGGCATCATGAAAATGCGATCCCAGATGGAGATGTAGCCCCTTCAATTTAACTAAAGAATTTTTGTCGGCCAATAATTTTTGAGCTACAGCCTCAGCCTGGTCGAGTGGAAAGCCAAATTTGCTGTCGGCGGTGCCGGTTACGGTATAGGCATGAACGGTTTCGACCGCAACATCCGGCGTAATCCGCAGCCAGATGTTGGCCGACTGATTGCGTTCAGCCGCCATTTCAGCCAGTCGATCAAGTTCGTGGATATTATCAACAACAATCCGACCCACGCCTGCTTGCAAAGCCTCCTTTAAATCGAAGGAGGTTTTGTTATTGCCGTGTAGGTGTAGGGATGCCGGATCAGCCCCACCCTGGCGCGCTATGAAAATCTCGCCGGCTGAGGCAACATCCAGCCCAACCTCTTCGCTGGACATCAGTTGAACCAGAGCCGTACAGAGAAAGGCTTTGCTGGCATATGTTAATTGAGTCGATCCGGAATAGTTGGCCAATGCTTGCCGGTAGCTGGTTATTTGTTGGTGGATGGTCTCGACATCGTACACATAAAGCGGTGTTCCAAATTGTTGGGTCAATTCAACAACGTCGTGACCATTAATTGTTACATGGTTTTGATGATTTACGGCAGTACTAGACGGGAAAAGAGCGAGTTTGTTCGATGTCATCGTTGGCTGTGGCTCCTAATAAAGTTCAATGAAAGAAGTTGCACCTTTGTATTTTGACCAAATCCGGTGTGTAACAGGTGAAACACTGAAACACTGATAGGGCTGAATTCACTGAAGTATGCCTATTTTTCAGTGAACTCATAGAAATTCAGTGTATCCGTGTTTCAAAATTGTTTGTGCTATCGAGCTAGACAGAAAAAGTAGTGCGCAAGAATCGGGTGGTTAGCACATGCTAAATAGTTTATGATAAATCCATACAAAATAAAAATTGGTCTGTTGTCATTATACAAAATTGGCCCTTTACAAAAGTATTGATATATCGTAAAATATTCCGTATAGTAGCTAAATAGCCGGATAATTAACGGGAATATATGGATTTAACCGAATGATTGACGAAACTGATCGCCAAATTATTTATCTTTTACAACAGGATGGCCGATTATCGAACGCAGCTTTGGCCGAAAAAGTCGGTTTGACGACATCGACGGTGTATGAGCGGGTTCGTAAATTGGAGCGCAAGGGTATCATCAAAGGGTATACGGCTGTAGTGGATGCCGAGGCATTGGGTAAGCCAATTACTGCTTTTATACGGTTAACGGTAAGCGGCTTGGTAGAAAACTATGTGGAGTCCAAAACCAAGGTCATGGAAGTTGCCTTGGCCGAGCCGGATGTGTTGGAGTGTCACGGTGTGGCCGGTGAGGATTGCTACGTACTCAAAGTGCGCGTAGCCAACCCTAAAGCGTTGGAGCGTCTCATTGAGCGCATTCGCACCCAGGCCAGTATCTCGCGCTCAACGACAAACATTGTATTGTCGACGTTCAAAGAGAGTTTAGCGGTTGTTCCGGCGGCTACAGACTAAGCGACGTCTGCGAACTGGCGGTGGCTTGGGGGGTAGCGATATACTCTCTAACGACTTCCAAGAAAGCGCTCAAAGCGGGCGACACCCATTTATCTTCGTGCCATACGACGTGCGTGATAACCTCGAAATCACGGCCGCTCCAGTTAATTGGCACTAACTGACCCCGATCAATTTCTGATTTAATCGATACCAGGGGCAGTAAAGAGAGGCCGATACCGGCCATCACACATTGCTTAATGGCTTCGACGCTGTGAAACTCCATAGGTTGGGCGGTAATACCGGCGGCATTCAGTGCTCGCTCGAAAAGACGTCGATAGTTGCACGCGGCTTCGGTGAGTAAGAATGACTCTTCGTGTAGGTCGGCAAAGGTTACACTTTCGGCTTGAGCTAGAGGATGTTCGGGATAGGCTACGATTAAAAGCGGTTCTCTAACCAGTGGCTCCACGTTTAGCCCTGGCTTTTGAAACGGTTCGCTCATCGTAAAGGCAACATCAGCATGCCCTTCCTGCAAGCGTCGCTTGACATCGAGGTCGAACTCGGGATGGAAAGAGATTTGTACCTTGGGATATTGGCGGCGAAATTGACGGAGTACCTTAGGGAGGCGATAGGTGCATAGCGTTTCTGGGGCGCTAATCGTCAGCGATCCGGTCAGCGTATCGGCATTTGATACAATAGCCAGCGCTTCATCGGTCAGGTTCAGGATCTTTTCGGCATAACCAAACAAGCGTTGGCCGGCATCCGTAAGCACAATGCTTTTGCCAAGCCGATCAAACAGGGCCACCCCCAACTCTTCTTCCAGGCTCTGAATTTGGGATGAAACGGTTGATTGGGCGTAATTAAGTTGGTTGGCTGCTCGTGAGAAACTGAGCGTTTGAGCAACCGCCCGAAATGTTGTAAGTTGGCGCGTTTCCATAAAACCTCCTATCGGATATATCGATAGTAACTATCTAAAACATTCGCTTTACTTGATAATACAACAATGATAAGATAGAAGCAAGTTTACAAGTAAAGGAGATGACAGTGGGTACACAAGAACAACGCCGGGAATACATCGATAAGATAAGAAACTTGCCGGGGCAATTACGAGAATTGGTTCACGATCTTTCTGATGAGCAATTGACGACACCGTATTTGGATGGCGAATGGACCGTAGCGCAAAATATTCATCACGTAGCTGACTCGCACATGAACAGCTACATT
>JAGRBZ010000355.1 GCA_020433805.1 Anaerolineae bacterium | reverse complement strand
CAATCATTGACCTCTACTAGTAGAGGCTGTTGGTTTGCTGCCAATCATTGACCTCTGCTAGTAGAGGCTGTTGGTTTGCTGCCAATCATTGACCTCTGCTAGTAGAGGCTGTTGGTTTGCTGCCAATCATTGACCTCTGCTAGTAGAGGCTGTTGGTTTACCGCCAATCATTGACCTCTGCTAGTAGAGGCTGTTGGTTTACCGCCAATCGACGCCCGTTGCTAGTAACACTCTGGTACTTGCTCGGCGGCTAAGGTTGCGATGTAGTTGGACACCAACTGCTGATAATCGATGCGCCAGTGCGGCTGTAACGGGATGCGCCCCAAAGGGATCTCCCCCCGACCGGCCCGTTGCCGGACAAACTCGCCAACTTCGTGATAGCCGAGGTTATCGCCCGATTTGGAAGGGCCAAAGCCGCTAAAATGATAGGCCCCGGTTCCGCCCCAGCGATAGATGTAATAGATATCTTCTGGCTTGATAGCAGAGGATCCGATGGCGTCGGGAAATCGCTGCTGCAGCCGGTCTTCGAAGACCTTATCATCGCAGCTTCCTTCGGGCGCATAACCCCGCACGCTGTCGAACAGTTTACGTGACCAACAACTTCCCGAATGAAAGCGGTTGTGCGCCGGGCCGCTCAACCGGCCGCCGTTCCAGACCCAGGCGGCGGCCGGCTTGAAAAACCCTTTCTGGGTCTCGAACTGCTGCACTGAAAACGTCAGCCGATGCGGCAGGTAAATATCGTCATCATCCCAGACAAACAGCAGATCGTACAATGCCAAGGCCACGGCCATATTGCGCTTTTCGCCCACCGTGCGCAGGCGTTGGGGCAGGTTGATGACCCGCACCTCGGGGTGGTCGAACGTGAGTGTTTGCTCCGCGTAATCATTTAAGACCATCAGCTCTTTCGGTCCCGGATAGTCTTGCTGTAGGAAGGAGTAAATGGCTTCTTCAAGCAGCGCGACACGGCCATAGGTTAGGCAAATGCAGCTAACCGGCGGCAGGGCGGTGTTGTGCTGCGCGGCCCGAACCCTGTTGCCGGCGACGGGGGGAGATGCGCCGGGTTCATCGCCGCTTTGCGGGTGTTGGATCTCTTGCGCGTGCGTCGAAACGTCGGCGACGCCGCCCCATCCGTTCGGATTACGCTGGATAATCATCGAACGCGCGTCAACCAGTTCGTGATTGCGTCGCCAGGCGATTTCCACTTGTTCGATTTCGTTGGGATCGGTCAATCCGGCGGCCATGCGGGGATGCCACTGATGCAGCATAGCGGTCCGATCCTCGATCCATTCGAGAGCGAAGCCCAGGCGATAGGCCCTATTCACCACATCGCCATCCTCCGCGCCCCACCAGATTAAATCCTCATCGTAGCCCCTGATCTCAAAGAAGAATGATCGACGCGCGGCCTGAATTCCGCCTGTCCCCGTGCGATCCCGCAGGCTGCTGCTGGCGTGGAGCGCCGGGAAGGCCGCTAGCACCTGGCGGGGCTGGTCGGGAATGATGGCTTGCTCCGGCAAGTCGGAGGATTGGCACAGAACCAGGGCCGATGGCTGCCTTTGCAGCCGCTCTATAACCACCGCCAAGAAGTTGGGGGCCAGAATCATATCCACGTCCATCGTCATGAGATAGGGGATGTCCGGGCGGGTGGCGCGGATGCCTGTGTTCAACGCGAGCGACTTATTCCACGGTTGGCCCGGCGCGCCGATGGTCAACAGGGTCGCGCCCTCCTCGGCGCAGATCACGGCCAACGCCTGATCGATCTCGGCCCGGCTGCCGGAGCTGACCACAATCACCTGCGCCGGAGGTCCGGCCGTCTGCCAGGCGAGACTACGCAAGGCGTTACGCACCCGCCGGCCGGCGCGGTTGCGAATAGAAATGACCACGGCCAGCGGCGCGTTCGCCGCCGGAGCCGGGTTCGATGGGGCGAGTTCAACATAGTGAGGTGCAAAAGGCCACCCTTTTAGAGAGATATCAGGGCTTGCCGCGATGTTGGGTTGATCTAACGCGGAAGGAATCGCATCTTGGTTGGGGATCAACGGGGACGGATAGCAGTCTTTCCTGATGAAGGTACATTCAAACACTTCCGGCACCGTAATGCCGCCTACATCAGTCGTGCCACAGCAATTATTTGCATGAAAATGCACTAAGATGTGATTAGCAGTCAGCTTGTCCAGAAAGTTACCACGTTGAGAATAATCATATCTAAAGAGAGAATGGATCTCGATAACAATCTGCTTAAATTTCAAGAGTTCTGCAGTTGATAGGGCGGACATCCAGGCAAACTCGCCCCCTTCGATATCTAACTTGAGAAAGATGTCGTCGAATTGACTAATAAACTCTTTTAGATTCGAGCTATTCTCGGAATTGACCGGGCCTATCGATTTCTTGATGAAGTTAAGCCGGGGATGTTCCTGCTGTACGTGATCTACGCTATGATCAAATGCACAGCAGTCGACACTATACCGATCGATAAAATCCATCTCAAAGCTGTTGTCGTCGCCGATCCCGCCAGAAAGCAGGATCTGATATGGGCCAAGGTGGTCACAAATGACGTAGCCACCGTCAGTGTTTCTCCCCAATCTTGCTTTAGGAACCGGCGATTGATAGACGACCAAGGCTTGCAAGCACCTTTCGATCTCAGGAGCAATGGATGCAGTGCGCACGTCAACCATCCTGCCACCGATGGATCTGGCCCCGTTCGCTGCTGTCTCCACGGGTGCGCTGGGGGTGAACTGTGGCTCCGCTGGCGCGGCGGTTGCCTGTAAACGCTGAAAGACAGCCTTAATCTCAGGAGTCTGGACCAGTTGTTGCAGCACGTTCGCCGCCAGCGCCTCTTCGTCGTCGCGTTCGACCACATCAAATGCGAATTGGCCGGGGTAAGGCACAATCGCCCCAAACGGCTCGCCGGCTTCGAAGCGCACCGTTTGATGGGGGCGGGTAAAGAGCCAGGTGAGGGTGATGGTGGCCGGCAGCACCGTATTGATTATTTGCTCCAGGGGATACAGGCCATCTTTGGGCCGGTTGATCGGGCCGCGAACCCACAGGTGGCCGGGGCCGGTGGTTTGCAACTGATAGCCGGTGTACAACGTCAGTTGACCGCCGCCCTGGTGGCTCTGCACAAAGGCGGGTGCGCCGTCGTCCGGGGCATCCAGCCGGATGTCGATGTCTGCGGGGTTGGGGCCGCCGTTCCAGGTGGCTTCAAAGGCGTGGGGGCAGCACACCAGCCAGCCGATGTCACCGGCCGCACGCATGGCCCGGTCGGCAAACGCATCGGGCGCGGCGTCGCCGGGCGGTTCTGCCGGGGCAGGCCGCATGGTGGCCGCGTGATCGGTGAGCTTATAGGCGTTGATCCGCATCGGTTGGGGAGCGGCGGCGTCTGAAACGACTCCGGCCTGCGGCGGTTGCTCGGCCCGGATGGTCAGGGGTTCAGCCGCGACGGCGTCAGAGTTTGTCGCGGCCTGCGGTGGTTGGTTAACCCGATGGGCATAACGCCGGTATACCCGTAAATTCTCCTGACGTAACAACGCCCGGTTGCCCTGCTCGATACCGGCCGGAGAACTCAAATAGAGGCCCAAATATTCGCGAAGATGCAAAAACGTCTCGTTCTCCGCCAGCCGCAGCCAAAATTCCCAATCACCGGCGACCTGAAAACTGTCGTCAAAGTAGCCGTAGGTCGTATGCAGGCGCTTCCGCCACATGGGCTGCGGGCCTATATAACATTGACCGAGCAACAATAACGGGTCAAAGTCAGGCCAGTTAAATTCACCGGCAGGCGTGTGAGCCGCGAAAGTCTCGTTCTCGGTCGTGGTGATGGCGACATCGGCGTAGACCAGGGCTATATCGGGCCGGGTGTCGAGCAGGCTGGCCATGCGCTCGAAGGCATCTGGCTTGTGGCGGTCGTCGGTGTTGGCGTTGGTGATATATGCGCCACGGGCGGCTTGAATGCCGCGATTCCAGGCGGCATAAAGCGTTTCGCGTTGAGCCGTGCGGATATACAGAATGTTGCCGTACCGCTGCTGAAACTCCCGGACGATGGCCCATTCATTTTGTGGCGAGCCGCTGTCGATGACGATGATCTCCAGCCGGTCCGCAATCGTCTGCGCCGCCAGGTCCTCAAGACAACCCCGGATGAAACGCTCGGCGTTGTAGGTTGATACAATGGCGGAGACGAGCGGCGGCGTTCCCCCAGCCGATGGTGATGGTGCGATAGACATAATTGCTCCTTTTGGCCTCACTAAACTTTGCGCTCCAACAGCGCGATGAGCGATTTAACCCGCTCGGTGTAGGTGTGTAACTTGCTGAGTTGATACCCCTTGGCCGCGATGCAGGCTCGCTGCTGTGGATGGCTCAATGCCCATTGGATTTTATGGCGCAGCTCAGGCAAATTGTGATAGATCAAACAGTTTTCCCCATCAACGAAACCCAGGTCCTCATAGTGCGGATTGGCGCTGGTAAGCAGCAGCGTTTTGCAGCCCAGCGTTTCAAAGTTCCGGTAATTGATATCGTTGGCAATATTTTTATTAAAGTGAATTTTGTAGGAATTGATGGCCTTCACCATATCGAGACCGAGGACGAAAATATCTCGTTTCAACTGAAAAGCGGTTTCGAGGTATGACAAATAAGGCTCTCGGTTCACCACGTTACCGCAGAAACCAAGGTCATATTTCTTGTCGATAGCCAGCGGATAGATGAGCGCGTCGTTGAAGCAATTAGGAAACCACTCGCTATTTTTCCTGACGCGCGCGTCTTCTTCTTCTACGATAAAGTCTCGGGTAGACTGCAACATCATATCGTAACCGTCGCGTAGATAGACCTCCCGATACGGGGCCATACCGCGAAAATGGCCATCAATCGCCCACAGGATTTTGTACGCTTTGACATCTTTTAATGACGGCACCCAACCAATCTCATCATAATTTTCCAGGTTGAAGATGACATCATAGGCCGTAAAATCGACCGGTGTGCTGCCGCCTGCTGTAGCACCGGCTAAATTGGGAAATTCGGGATGGCCCAAGCCCCAGACATCGGCCTGCCAGCCAAACCGTTGAAAAGCGGCTTGCAGAGCAAAACATTCGCGAAAATGGCGATTCCTTTCATACCGGCCGTTCTCCTGAATGAGCAACACTTTCATACCTGAGCCATGCTCCCCTTGCTGGAGGCGCTGGAAGATTGCCTGCATAGCGGGGGCCTGCATGCGCTGCCGGATCTCGCGCTCGTACGTCTCCGCCGCGTCATTGGGCCGGATCAGGTGCAGCTCGAATTGGTCGGTGTAATGGTGGGGATAGGGCAGCAGCACCCCAAACGGCTCACCGGCTTCGAAGCGCACCGTCTGGTGCGGGCGCGTAAAGGTCCAGTTGACGGTGATTGTGCCGGGCAGCAGGGATGTATCGACGATCTGCTCCAGGGGATACAGGCCATCTTTGGGCCGGTTGATCGGGCCGCGCACCCACAGGCTGGTGGCCCGCTCGGTCTGGATTTGGTAGCCGGTGTAGAAGGTCAACCGGCCGCCGCCCTGGTTACTTTGCACAAAGGCGGGGGCGTCGTCGTCCGGGGCAGCCAGCCGAATATCGATGTCCGCGGGGTCGGGGCCGCCGTTCCAGGTGGCTTCAAAGGCGTGGGGGCAGCACACCACCCAGCCGATGTCACCGGCCGCGGGCGTGGCCCGGTTGGACGCTGCGTCGCCGACTTGTTCCGCGGGGGCGGCAGGCCGCATAATGGCCGCGCGATTGGTGAGCTTATGGGCTTTAACCGTACATGTAGATTGTTCGATGGGCATAGTTGCTTTTCCTCCTGTGTCGCCAATCAAGGGGCGAGCGACGCTCGCCCCTTGACCTTTAGCCATAGACTGTTAAGTCGTCAAGAACTCAGCCTCAAAAATCGAGTGTGGTCGGTACTGGGGTGGTGGTGGGTGGCACCATCGTGGTGGTGGGCGGCGTCATGGTCGTGGTCGGTGGGGTCATCGTGGTGGTGGGCGGCGTCATGGTCGTGGTGGGTGGGGCCATCGTGGTGGTGGGCGGCGGTGGCGGCACGGTGCAGCCCGAGTTGGCGTCGGCATCAACCTTCTGGCGGGACGCGTTGTCTTCCTTGATCATCCAGGTGATCTTACTGCCGTCAAAGACCACGGAAAAGACATGCTCATGCGCCCCCGGCAGGAAGGTGTCGGGCTGGCCCCGATACTTGGGTTCGGAGGTGAACATGTTTTTGGCGTGTGACGGATCGTAGGGGATGACCACCGTATCGCTGGAATCGTTGATGTAGCCGAAATAGGCTGTATAGGTACCATCGCCGTTGTTCTCAACACATTGCAGCGTCGGAAAGACATTGCCTGCTCCGGCCAACACCACTTCTGAAACCACGGGCATTAAGGCCAGCGACAGTCCAACCGCCGCCGCAACTTTGAGCAGCTCGCGGCGGGAGTAGGTTGAGGTTAGAGGCCCGCCCGGTTGGAGCAATTTGGCCTTATCCAACTCGGCCAGCGCCAGTGATGTCAACCGCTCGGCTTCCGCGGAAGAGACGTTAAACTTTTGTTGAACCAGTTTGGCTAACTGCTGCGGACTGGTTTGACCGTCACAGTGTTGAAATACCAGGGCCGAGGTGCCGTTCAAGACATAGGACTTGCCTTGGGCCTGATCGTAAAGCCCTAACCCCTCGCCCACTGCTTCGGTGCGAACCGTGGTAACTTTTATCGGATGTTTCAAAGATTAGTCTCCTTATTCAATAATAATCAATCAATGGGTTGCTTTATGGCATGCGGGACAGCTTTGATGGCTACATTGGCCCCTCCTTTTGATGGTCGGACAAACTTACGTTTGTCCGACCGTCACTTACATCCAGCCCGGACATTAGAAATTAGAAGGCAGAGTCGCTGGCGCTGCGCTGCCTCCTAATTCCCAGTGACCGGTTCCAAGCCGCCATACCGCGATTACGTGCCGGTCACCGGGTCTGCCAGGCCGCAATCTTTGAACGTTTCAAACAGCCAGTGGTCATCCCGCACCCGGCGCGCGGCCAGATCGGCCCGCTGTTGCCAAACATCGCTATCGGCGGCCAGGGCCAAGGCGTCGCCAAATTTCGCATCCGACTTCAAGGCGGATATCACCTGGGCCAGCCGGTCGTGGCTGAAGTGGAGCAGGGCTACCCGCAGTAAATTGTGGGAGATGACCTGCCACCGAGCTTTGTTGGGGTTGGTGGTGCGGAAGTAATGCAGCACCGTGACCTGCGGTACAACCCAAACTTCATACCCCAACAGCCAGTAGCGGATACACAGTTCCAAATCTTCCGAGCCCCACTCCGGCATACCGGCATCAAAGGCCCCGGCCTGTTTGAGCGTATCGTGGCGCATGGCCATAAACCCGCCGCCCAGAGATGGCGCGGGATAGGGGCTGTCCTGTTGTTTCGACCACCATTTGCCGCCCAATTTGGGGAAAGTGATGTATTGCCCATAAGAGACGGAATGCTCCGGCTTACCCATCACGCCGATACCCGGCCCGACCACGCCCACCTCCGGCCGGTTGAGCGTGGCGACCATCGGCTGCCACCACCGTTCCGGCAGGTCGATGTGGGCATCGGCAAAAACGATAACCTCACCTTGAGCCTGGGCCAGGCCGCGATTGCGCGCTCCGGCCACGCCGAGCGACTCGGTGGTTTGAATTAAGTGGACGTTGGCCGCCCGGTCAGCCACCAAGAAATCGGCGCAGCCATCATGCGAGCCGTTATCGACAACAATGATCTCACTGTTGGCGGGCAGGGTCGCTTCGAACTGCTCAACGGTGCGCTGCAACAGAACCGACTCGTTGGCGGCGGGCAGGATGACGCTGATTTTGGCCGGGTATGTCCCTTGAAAAAGTTGGGCTACTTCGGCATCGGCCAGCGGTGGGGGCGGCGGAATGACGTGGAACGGCGGCGGAAAGGGGATTTCTTCTGCCGCTTTTTCTTTCATGGGCTTGACCTGATCGCTCTCTAAAAAATTCTGAACAAGGGCCTGATAATCGCTGCGCCAGTGGGGCTTTAGTGTGATCGGGCCCAGTTTGATTTGGCCGTGATCAGCCTGCTGCTGAACGTAGGCCGCTACATCCTGATAAGCGTGACCGTTTTGGCCGATGACGCTAAAGTGGTAGGAGCCGGTGCCGCCCCAGCGATAGATGTAATAGATATCCTCCGGCTTCATCCAATGAATTTGAAGGGAGGCCGGTCGTTCCTCTCGACAGAGTTCCTCAAATTCAAGATCGTAGCCGGTGCTGATGTGGGGATAGCCGTGAGTCTCAACAAACAACTCCCGCCGCCAACAACTACCCCCATGAAAAACGTTTTGTTCCGGGCCGCTGAGGTGACCCTGTTCCCACATCCAGGCCCGGTTGGCTTTGAAGAAGCCTTTCTCTTGATTGAAGTTGGCCACCGAAAATGAAAGCCGGTGGGGCAGATAGATATCGTCGTCGTGCCAGACAAAGATGATATCGTGGGCACACAACGCCGCGGCGGCCTTGTACTTTTCGCCGATGGAGTTGAATCGGCGCGGGATATTCACCACCCGCACCTCCGGGTGATCGAATTCAAGGGTTTGCCCGGCATAGTCGTTGAGGACAATCAGCTCTTTTTGGCCGGGGTAATCTTGCTGGAGGAATGAGTAAATCGCTTCTTCCAGCAGTTCAACCCGGCCGTAAACCGGACAGATGCAGCTTACCGGCGGCGGGTCGGCGAGTTGAGCCGCCCAGCCTCGGCGGGCGCTTAGTTCGGCCCTGGCCACAGCGGGGGCGGCAGCCCCACCACCTGAGCCGTTGGTGGCACCTAGGCGCTGGAAGACATCGTGAAGGGCCGGGTTATCAACCAGCCGTTCCAAGGCGTGCTCCATCGCTTCGATGTCTGCCTCCGGTTCGCTGACCTC
>JAGRBZ010000354.1 GCA_020433805.1 Anaerolineae bacterium | reverse complement strand
ACATTGACCGACTCGCCTTCACGCCAGCCGCCGGCCGGACCGGCAACATTGGGCTCGTTATACAGTTCAAAGTAATCCACACCCATTTCGGTGGCCTCGGCCACGAGGTCTGGCAAATGCTGATACGGATCGTTAAAAGGCTTGTAGACCCGCATCACCGGCTCGATGTCATTCGCGACGAGTTGTTCGATCAGATAGGGATCGGTCACCGTGGGCTGATCATCCTGCAAAAATTTGACCCACTTGATATTCATCGCTAGGAGTTCCTCGACAAAATAATCGACCACTTCTACCGGCAAGCGTTGGTTGGTAGGCGACCAGTGAACGCCGCGACCATTGTCGGCGGGCGGGCGGGGATAGTCTGAGAGGGAGGTTGGAGATTGGAGATTGGAGATTGGAGATTGAGCGGTTTGTTTTTGATTCAGACAGTCCGTATCGTCGGATGTACACAGGATGCGGGCTTCGTCTTTGCGAGGGCGATTTTTGAGAGCAGCGACGACCGGTTCTTGATCGCCGTCGCGATTGTGATACCAGGCGTTGCCTTCCCAAACCGGCTCTTCGTAATCGAGCGCACCTTGAGCCAGCAGCCAAGTCGAGGTCGCAAAGTAGTAGTCTGGCGCATCATCAAGCATGTAATCCGCCGACCAGAGTGTCCAATCGGCCACGGTTTGCCCGTCAACTTGCGGATAGCGCGGATCTTCTGACGAGCCGTTGGTTGCCCCGCCTTCGGTCGAAATCATCGGTATCTCGAAGCCAAATAGATCGTAAAACTGATTACGATAGGCCACAAAGTGTAAAAACGCCGTGGAATCATCGTAAAGGTTGAAACCCATCAACTCCCCGGCGGTAAATTTGCGATTAATCTCCTCGATCTCGGAATAACTCACGTTGAAGCGTTCAGCATCCTCTTCCGTCAAAAGCCGATGCTTGAGAATACCGGCCACAACCCGGTTGAGGTTCATCTCCTGCGCCTGAGCCGGATTTAGCTGATAGCGATCAATCTCCTCCGGCGTCAGCAAGCGGCCGGTTTGGTTGACCTCATCATAGGGATATGGCGGGGGGTGATTAATATTGTAGTTGTGGATCGAAGCCCAAGAAAAGTAGAGAACGTCCTCATTACCTTGCTCGCGTAAGGCCTCGAAAAATTGGTAGAAAAAGGCTTCTTGCCATTCTTCTTCCTTTTGATTAGGCGCGAAGAAGGAAGGTAGGCCCGGATAGCCGCCGGCCTGGTAAATCGTGCGGGCAGCATCGGCCCAAATTTCAGCCAGATACTCGGGTCGCGGCGTTTCATCCTCGCACCAACCGCCAGACTCACCGGGCTGATTTGGTTCATTATAGAGATCGTAATAATAAACACCTTTCTCCACATAGTGACGCACCATCGCCTCAAGTTCATCAGGGTTGTAGGGGTCGTTGCACTGCTGGTAGATGCGAATAATCGGCATCATATCATTGGCCACCAGTTTATCGATAGTCGAGTCGTAATCGCGATTGGTCAACCCATCGACCAGCAGTTTGACCCACTTGATATTCATCTCGACCAACTCATTGGCAAAATAATCTGTTGCTTCATCTGATTGGGCATAAAGATGGGTACTCCAGTGGATGCCCATGCCGTTGTCCTCCGGCGGACGCGGGTAAGTATCGAGCGGAAGCGGCTCGGTTGGGAAGAGCGATTGAACGATAGGAGAGGGTTGGGTGGTTGGAGCGACGATTGGTTCGGTTGTTGGTAAGTTGGTCGATTGAGTGGTTGGTTCTGATGAGGGAGCGGGAATTTCGGTAGGCAGAACAGCGACTTCAGTTGGCGTAGATGGGAGTGGGCGAGTAGATTGACAAGCGATCAAGAGCAAGGTGAGCGATAGCAAAAAGGCGAAATATAATTTCAAACGAAATCCTCCAATTTATCCAGGAAGGTGTAAAATTCTATCTATTAATGGGCTTTGTTGACAAATTGTATAAGGTTACCCATAAAATCTGTTGACAATGAGCATACACTCCCTTACCGCCAATACCAAATTGGAAGTTGACACTTACATATAAGTAATATATTATCATAATCATTTATGCACACGTGTGTTTTACGGCAAGTATGTCCATCTATAGGTTATCCAACGATGGAATTCTCGATGAGGTGAGTGGATGCTGGTAACGATTAAAGATATAGCGAAAGCCGCCGGAGTCTCCCACACTACTGTCTCCAGAGCGCTGCGCGGGCATCCCGCTATCAGCACGGAAACCACCCGCCATATTCAACAGTTAGCCGAACAGATGGGATATGTTCCCAGTGCTGTTGCCCAAAGCTTGAACTCGCGCCAGACATTTACCATTGGCATGGTCGTTACCACCATCGCCGATCCGTTTGTCCCCCTTGTAGCAGAAGGAATCGAGAAAGTCGCCCAAGAAGCCGGCTACAGTGTGTTCCTCATGACTTCCTACAACGATCCGGAGCGAGAGATGACGGTGGTCGAAACCTTACAACGACGACGTGTCGATGCAATTATTGTAACGGCATCACGAGTGGGGAGCTTGTATGGCGAGCAGCTTGAGCGTATTCAGGTACCCATTGTCCTCATCAACAATCAGGAAAATGGTGAGTTTCTCCATTCAATTGCGGTGGATGATGTTCAAGGAGCCAAATTGGCTACAGAACATCTGCTTGCGTTGGGACATCGGCGCATTGGTTATGTTGGTCTGCTCACCCGACCAAAATCGAATGCGCATCGTTTGTTAGGGTATCAGGCAGCGCTTCAGAAAGCCGACATCCCCCAAGACCCTAACCTAATTTTTTTGCCGCCACCGGACGATGATTTCCGCTGTGGTGAACTGGCGTTGTCTTTACACCTCAAACACCAAGCAACGGCTATTTTGTGCTATAATGATATTACGGCGATTGGGTTATTGAATACGTGCCAACAAAATCAAATTGCTGTGCCACAAGCACTTAGTATTATTGGCTTTGATGATATCGAAGCCGCTCAATACGTGTCTCCCCCGCTAACCACTTTTCGCCAACCTCGCTTACAAATGGGTGAATTAGCGATGCAAATGATTCTTGATTTATTGAATAAAAAAAGCGTCGAGGATCAACTTTTACCCGGCGAACTCATTATTCGCGGCTCTACTGTACAAATTTACCCTGAACAATAACCACTTTAATAAAGAAAGGATGGTGTCATCGATGACGAATTCTCTTCATGTCGGTATCATTGGGGCCGGTCGCATCGGCCAGGTTCACGCCGAAATCTTAGCTTACCGCATCCCCACGGTCAATATTTTGGCTGTTTCTGATGTTGTTCCCGAAGCGGCTCAAAAATGTGCGACAACTTATAATATTCCGGCCGCATTTAGCGATCATCGGGCTATCTTAGACAATCCCGATATCGAAGCGGTGGTTATCTGCTCCAGCACCGATACCCACGCACAATTTATTGCAGAAGCCGCCCAAGCCGGTAAACATATCTTTTGCGAAAAGCCGATTGCGCTTGATTTAAAGACCATCGATCACGCCCTGGCGGCTGTTGAACAGAACGGCGTCAAACTGCAAGTGGGTTTCAACCGCCGCTTCGATCCCAACTTCAAGCACGTTCGCGATATGGTAGCCGCCGGGGAAATTGGCGAACCGCGATTGGTACATATCATGAGCCGCGATCCGTCCCCGCCGCCCATCAGTTACGTTAAAGTTTCAGGCGGTATGTTTCTCGACATGACTATTCATGATTTCGACATGGCCCGTTATCTCATCGGCAGCGAAGTTGAAGAAATCTTTGCCACCGGCGGCGTCATGGTCGACCCGACCATTGGCGAAGCTGGTGATATCGATACGGCGGTTATCACCTTACGCTACGCCAACGGCGTTATCGGCACCATCGACAACTGCCGCCAGGCCGTTTACGGCTATGATCAGCGCATTGAGGTTTTTGGCTCGAAAGGAAGTCTGGCGGCGGCCAATAACGTTCCCCACCGGGTAACGCACAGCAATGCCAACGGCGTTCACACGGCGTTACCGCTCCATTTCTTTATAGAACGGTATATGCAGGCCTATATCGATGAGTTAAAGGCGTTTGTCCAAGCCATTGTCGAAGATACGCCTCCCCCGGTCACCGGCCTCGACGGGCGAATACCGGTGGTGATGGGATTAGCCGCCGGCAAGTCGTATCGCGAGAATAGGCCGGTGAAGTTAAGCGAGATTGGAAGCTAGAGATCAGGAGATTGTTAAGCAACATCTCCATATCTCTTAATCGCCAAATCTCCTGATGGAAATGTTCGTTTGTGATCAGTTACCGTATATTGTAATAATCTGTGTCACACGTACAGCAAGTTTGTGAAAGTTGTCATAAAATGTATTTGAACAATCGCCAAAAAAAGTTAAAATTAGGGATTGACTCCCTGGTAACAATATGTTATATTTTAACCACCGAACGCACACGTGTGCAAAACTCTATAGAGTTTATACAACTTTTTCTACTGAAAGGTTTGTCGCCGATGACAGCTGTGTTCACTGCCGGATTGAGAGCCAACCGTCAAAACTTCCTGCTTTTTGAGCTTTGTAAATCTCCTCCTTAAATTTTACCCCACGTACATCGTTATGCACGCACCAAAAACACATAAATACCAACCTGTGGTCAGGCCATTTGTTAACGAATGGCAAGGTCGGGCAATTCCCTTACGCAAACATCACACCTGTTATTAACGAATCTATTATACCTCTAATATGTGTCTACCGTAGCAGAGAGAGGCGCACAAACAGCCCGAAGTTTGGAGTAGCTCCACGACATTCCAAATGGGGCAACTTTCCATCTGCTACTTGAGATAAAACAACGTAGATGTCGGCCTAATTGCGCAATTACCATTGCGGGATTATGGTTGGGCAGGAAAGGAGTCTAATCAATAGACCGCAGTATCCTGAATAAATTGAGGAGTAAGGTTGGATACAAGAGTACAACTACAGTCAATTGATAGTCAGATCTCAGATGGTTATTGCGAGGTCGTCGTGGAAGCAAGTAAACAATTAAAATCACCTATTTCAAGGAGGAAAGATGAAGAATTTTAAGAGTTTAGCATTGCTATTGATGAGTTTGGCCCTGGTTGCCTTTTTGAGCGCCTGTGGTGGCACCCCCGAAGTCGAAAAAGTTGAAACGGTCGAAGTTGAAGAAGCCGAGCCGGTTGAAGAGGCTGCCGAAGTTGAAGTAGAAACGGAAGCGGAAGAAGAACCGGCGGCGGCGGCTGAGGAACCGGCTGAAGAAGAAGCTATGGAAGAAGAAGCCGTTGCCGAAGAGCCAGCCGAAGAAGAGGCTATGGCAGAAGAAGCGGCTCCCGCGGCCCAAACCGACCGCAGCGACATTCGTATCGTGGTTGTTAGCCACGGCCAAGCGTCCGACCCCTTCTGGTCGGTGGTGCAAAATGGGGTCCAGCAAGCTGGTGAAGATATGGGCGTAACCGTTGAGTACCAAGCACCGCAAACATTCGATATGGTAGCGATGTCGCAGCTCATCGACGCCGCAGTAGCTTCCAATCCGAACGGTCTGGTTGTCTCTATCCCCGACGCCTCAGCCCTGGAAGACTCCATTCGTGCTGCTGTCGATGCCGGTATCCCGGTTGTTTCCATGAACTCCGGTTCAGATGTGGCCAAAGACTTTGGTATTCTCGTTCACGTTGGCCAGACCGAGTATGAAGCCGGTTTGGGCGGTGGTCAACGCATGGCCGAAGCGGGCGTAACCAATGCCTTATGTATCAACCAGGAAGTCGGCAACGTGGCGCTCGACCTCCGTTGCCAGGGCTTCACCGATGCTATTGAAGAAGCGGGTGGCACCGTTGAAGTTATCGCCGTTGAACTGGCCGACCCGATTGATTCGCAACAGCGTATTTCGGCCGCTATAGTCAGCAACAATCCTGACGGCATTTTAACATTAGGCCCAACGGGAGCTGCTCCTGCGTTGGCGGCCTTGGAAGAAGACGGCCTATTAGGTGAAATTCAACTGGGCACCTTTGACCTATCGCCCGAGGTTTTGGAAGCCGTTCGCGATGGGAATATGCTCTTCGCTATCGACCAGCAGCAGTACATCCAGGGCTATCTGCCGATTGTGCTGCTCACCCTGTACAACACCAACCTCAACACCATCGCCAATGATGTCTTGATGACCGGCCCCGGCTTTGTAACGCAAGATACCGCCGCTCAAGTTATCGACCTGAGCGCCGCCGGCACACGCTAAACGGATAGAGAGATCGAGCTTGAAAACAAGCAACTCGATCTCTCGTTCCGCTATCTTGTGGGGATAGGGTCAACGTGGGCTACGCCGCTTGACCCATCCCCTATTTATCAACGTGTTTGTTTTATGAGCATAGCGTAGCCTAGCGTCAAGGAGAGAAAAATGGCAACAACCACCGTTACCCCAAAGGGTGATGAACGTCTCGTTGAAGCGAGTCTACTCAAACGCCTTTTAAGCCGTCCGGAATTGGGGGCAGCGGCCGGAGCTATTTTAGTTTGGCTGATCTTTGCCCTCGCTGCGCCAACCGGCTTCTTGAGCCTGCGCGGCGCGGCCAGTTACTTAGAAGTCTCGGCCCAATTAGGCATATTGGCCGTCGCAGTCTCATTATTGATGATTGCCGGCGAGTTCGATCTGTCAATTGGTTCGCTGGTGGGCTTCGCGGGCGCAACAACAGCCATTTTGGCCTCCGAATTTGGCATACCGCTTTATGTAGGCGCTATCGTAGCGCTGGTTCTGTCGCTCGTAATCGGCTTTTTTAACGGTTACCTGGTCATCAAAACCAAACTGCCGTCCTTCATTATAACCCTCGGCAGTTTGTTTATCATCCGGGGATTGACCATCGGCTTAACCCGTCTCATCACCGGGCGCACCCAGGTTGGCGGCCTGGATGATTTTGCCGGTTATGCCTTCATGCGGAGCCTCTTTGCCATTGATATTCCCATCGCCGGAGTAGGCTTCTCCATCTCCATCTTTTGGTGGTTGTTACTCGGTGCCATTGCCACGTGGGTCTTGCTGAGAACCCAGATCGGCAACTGGATTTTTGGCTCCGGCGGCGCACCGCAGGCGGCTCGACAAGTGGGGGTGCCGGTTGACAAGGTTAAAGTTGGCCTGTTTATGACCACGGCCTTTGCCGCCTGGTTATTGGCGACCATCCAAGTTATCACCGTCAAGTCTGCCGACACGCTGCGGGGCGAGCAGCAGGAGTTCTTCGCCATCATCGCCGTAGTCATTGGCGGCACGCTGCTGACCGGCGGTTACGGATCGGCCATTGGTGCGGTGCTGGGCGCGTTGATCTTCGGTATGGTCAAGCAGGGCTTGGTCTTTGCCGGGGTCGATGCCGACTGGTTCTTTGTCTTTATGGGCGCGATGTTGGTCATTGCAGTATTGGTTAACAACTACATTAGAAGACGAGCGGAGGCAGCGAGAAAATGAGCGGCAAGGGTAACGGCACAACGCCCCTTATCGAAGTACGCAATATTACCAAATATTTCGGCAGCGTAATTGCCCTCAACGGGGTCTCCATGGCCGTTCGCGCCGGCGAGGTCATGTGCTTGCTGGGCGATAACGGAGCCGGGAAATCGACCCTCATCAAAACCCTGTCCGGAGTTCACCAGCAAAGCGAAGGCCAATACCTGGTCGAAGGGCAAGAGGTCCACTTCGACTCCCCCCGCGACGCGCTCGATCACGGCATCGCCACCGTTTATCAAGATTTGGCGATGATTCCGCTGCTGAGTATATCGCGCAACTTCTTTATGGGTTCTGAGCCAACCAAAGGCAGAGGCTTGTTCAAACGTTTCGATGTCAAGTTTGCCAACCGCGTGGCCAAAGAAGAGATGGCCAAAATGGGCATCGACATCCGCGACCCTTCTCAGCCCGTCGGCACGCTGTCCGGCGGCGAGCGACAGTCGGTAGCCATTGCCCGAGCGGTTTACTTCGGGGCTAAAGTGCTCATTCTCGATGAGCCGACCGCAGCGCTGGGGGTTAAACAGGCCGGAACCGTGCTGCGCTACATCGCCCAAGCCCGCGCCAGAAATCTGGGCGTCATCTTTATCACCCACAACCCGCACCACGCCTATGCCGTGGGCGATAAATTTACCATTCTCAAACGGGGCCGAACCTTTGGCACCTTCACCGAAGATGAACTGAGCCGCGAAGAAATGGTCAGAATGATGTCCGGCGTTGATGAACTGGATGCCCTAAGCCACGAACTGCAAGAGTTTGAGCGAACCGATAAGCTCCAGGGCGAAGGTATGATGAGCGAGGTCGATCACGCCCTGGCCAAGTCCTTGGAAGAGAGTGAGCATCTGTTTGATCCAAAAAAGGACAATGAACATCCGGCTCAATAGGCCCGGCAAATATAATGATAACGAGGCGTGCGACAATCTCAACAGAGACGACACCGACAATGAAACTCATGTTATCGCTCGTAGTAAGCCCTTTAGGGCTATGTATCGCTAAAGGGCTTACTACGAGCCTCTATCTTCACAGGAGAAACCCATGACAAAAGAGATTGGTATTGGCATCATCGGTATGGGCTGGATGGGCGAAACCCACAGCCGCTCCTATCGCCAGGTGATGGAACGTTTTACCGAAGCCGACTTTATACCGCGTCTGGTCGTGTGCAGCGACAACGTCGAGAGCCGGGCCAAGGACGCGCAGCGCCGTTTAGGCTTTGAGCAGGTCACCACCGACTGGCGCGAGGTTATCAGCAATCCCGACGTAGAGGTGGTCAACATCACCGCCCCCAACGGCCTACATTTGGAAATCGTGCGGGCCGCCGCCGAGGCCGGCAAACATATCTTGTTCGAGAAACCCGTTGGCCGCGATCCGCACGAAACGGCGCTGGCCGAGCAGGCGGCTCGCCAGGCCGGGGTGCAAACCTTTGTCGGCTACAACTACCGCTGGGCACCGCTGGTGCAGTACGCCAAACAGATCATCGACGAAGGCCGGTTGGGTCGATTGACGCACTACCGCTGCCGCTTCTTTG
>JAGRBZ010000353.1 GCA_020433805.1 Anaerolineae bacterium | reverse complement strand
TACGTAATTTTGTCGGGTAAATAGTAATTGGTAATTGGCTGTTCAGCCCTTAATTACAAATTACCAATTACTATTTACCAATTACCCAAACTCAAATGCGGAAGTTATTTAATTCACGATCCATAGCTTTAAAGCTAACCGCTGAAAGCTGATTGCTACTAAATGCCTGCTCAAGATTGCGCGGCGGCATCCTGAGTCTTTTGGCTTCGCTTGCCCCACCAGCGGCGAATAACCAGAGCCACAATGACCACCGGTATCAGCAGGACCAGCAACAAAGGCAGTACAAAGACGATCCCCCAAATTAATACGTTTACAAGACCCTGTAAAGCGGCAACTAAAGACTGTAAAGCTTCCTTGGCTACGCCTTGCGGCTCCCAACCGGCGATACTAACCGGCTGGTAAAGAACGTCCGGCGTCAACTGGATCGTAATCGTTGACAAAGCCGACTGATTAGCCAGGTAGCGCAGCCGTCCTTCGATCTGTTCAATTTGGCCCCGGATACTGGTAAGTTCGCGGTAAACTTCCAATATATCGCTGGTGCTGCCCACACGCTGCCGTTCTTCGAGCAGTTGTTGTAAAGCCTCTTCCGTAAACTCCAAGTTGGTTTTTCGAGCCTGCAAATCCGTAAATTCTTCTGTTACATCCTGCGTGGTCGAGTTTTCGCGCTCAACGCGAATAGCCATCTCCCGCAGTTGGGCCAGAGTATCCTGATAGCGGTCGGCCGGCACGCGAACGGTAATGCTGCCTCGTAAAACGTCGCCCGATTCATACACATTGGAGCCGGATATAAACCCGCCCATCTCGCTCGCCATGGCCGTGATGGCGTCAACACTTTCCTGGGTATCTTGAACCACCAGCGAAATATCACCGGTATAGATAATAACTCGGGTTTGTTGCGCTTGTGAGGAAGCAGCATTGAGGATGTCATCTACCGGAGCTGCTACGCCTTCGGCAGCGTCTTCTGCGTAATATTCCATCTCTGCTGAGGCTTCTTCCATCATAGGTTCCATCGGCGCACTTTGTGCTACCATATCCGAAGAAGCCGACTCATTGGCAGAGCCGGCGCAGGCGGTCAAGCCCATCAGCATGATGAGCATAATTAAAATAGGGAACGACATTATTTTTGTGATTTTCATGGTCTGTTTGCTCCTGATAGTTAAAGGTTCACTAGATAGACGTCAAACCAAACCTACGAGTTCCCTACTATGTGACTATATGCAGATGTTTTTGGCAATTAAGAAAACATAATGAGAAGAGAGAAGCGCCGCCGAGAAGAGCTACCAACCAAAAGCTAACCGTTTCCACAAACGTGGTGGAAAATCAAACTTTTTCATCTTCTCTTGGGTCACACCCACCGGATAAGAAATGCGGCGGTGTTCAAACGTTTGGGCCTCAATATCTAATATACCGTAAGCCGCACGCGCATCGCCATCGCGCGGTTGGCCGACGCTGCCCGGATTGACAATCAAACGGTGTTCGCCTAATTGGGCTGGTCCACTGTTGAACTCCGGAACTGAGGCATCGCAGGTGGCACCGGGGTCGGGAGACTCGGTAAAAATAACCGGGCTGTGGGTATGACCTACAAAACAGTACGGCGTATTAAAATGCTTAAAATTGGGTTGAGCGACGGCGGGGTACAAAATATATTCCCAAATAGGGTGGCGAGGACTACCGTGAACTAACGTGTAAATATCCTCTTCCACCAGGGCAATGGGCAAATTATCGAGATAGTCGCGAACGTTATCGCGCAACTGTTCTCTAGTCCACAAGGAAGCAAAGCGTGCGTCGGGGTTAAAATCATCAATATCCAGTTTGCCGAGCACTGCCCAGTCATGATTGCCGGCGATGCAGAGATGATCGAGCGTCAGAAGCAGCTCAACACACTCGTTAGGGTCAGGGCCATAGCCAACCATGTCGCCTAGACACCAAACTTTGTCGTATAAACCTTCAGCGTCTTCAAGTACGGCTTCGAATGCAGCTAAATTAGCGTGAACGTCAGAAATTATCAGGTAACGCATAAGAACCTCTTTACCAATGCGAAGATGCAACTGACCTTACTTATCTTCGTTATACCAGATATATTACCATAAATTTTACATTTCTGCCAAAGCCTTTGTCCCTGTCTACTAAAATGTGTATAATCCAATCTGAGACGAGGTAACCATGTCACCCATATTAGAACCCAACACATTAGACTTTATTAGTCATAGCGAAACACAGACCCGTCGCCTCGGCACCCGTCTGGCCGACCTGCTGCAACCCGGCGATGTCCTGGCCTTGATTGGCGATTTAGGCAGCGGCAAAACGCGCTGGATTCAGGGCGTGTGCCAGGGGCTAGACGTGGCTGATCCGGTTATCTCGCCTACATTTACCCTGGTCAACGAATATCAGGGTCGATTGCCTGTCTACCACATCGATCTCTACCGTTTGGACGATGCCTCGGAGGCGTTGAACATCGGCCTGGAAGATTACCTCTACGGCAGCGGCATCACCATGATAGAATGGGCCGATAACGCCCTGGAATACTTTCCAAAAGACTATTTAACCATCGAACTATACTATCTTGAAGATACCAAACGGCGCGTGGTTATGCGTCCTCACGGCGAGCGTTTTTCTGCGATATTAAACGAATTCAAACTCGCTGCTTTTGCCCAGTAAGATTATGAACATCTTAGCCCTTGATACTGCCACCCAATACGCCGGACTCGCCCTTTTGGGGCCGGATGGCCTGCTGGCCGAAGAATCGTGGAATGCCGGTCGCAACCATACCGTTGAATTGATGCCGCGCCTGGTGCGGATGCTCAAAACAGCCCAACTGGAAATGACCGACTTAACCGCGCTGGCCGTTGCTCTGGGGCCGGGTTCATTTACCGGGCTGCGCATCGGATTGGCCGTAGCCAAAGGGATAGCCCTGCCCCACAAGCTGGCTGTCGTCGGGGTGCCGACGTTGGAGATAACGGCTTATCCTTTAAAGGACCGGCAAAAGCCGGTGTGGGCCATTGCCCAGGCCGGACGCGGTCGTATCTTGGCCGCTCGCTTTGGCCTTAGAAAAAATAAATGGCAGCAGCTTATCGAGCCGTATTTGACGACCATTGAGGAGTTGGCTCCTAAAATTACTGTGCCGACTCTCTGCACCGGCGAGATCAATCAAGACGCCGCCAAAAATTTGCAACAACAATCAAATCATAAAGCGCTTATTGTCTCCCCGGCTGAGCGACTGCGTCGACCCGGCTATCTGGCCGAAATCGCACGCCAGCGCCTCGAAGCCCACAGCCAGGATGACCCCGATGCGCTCGTTCCCATTTACGTTTCGTCACCGGCATGAACCAAGAACTTCAATTTGATATTGCGACCTTAAAAACCACCGATATTGCGGACGCAATGGTCCTGGAAAAAGC
Source organism: Anaerolineae bacterium (assembly GCA_020433805.1). Classification (GTDB taxonomy): domain Bacteria; phylum Chloroflexota; class Anaerolineae; order 4572-78; family J111; genus JAGRBY01. Next base: position 5,592 of record JAGRBZ010000353.1, on the reverse strand, counting down.
GGCTTATCCGCCGCCAACGCCCCGCCGCGACTTTGTGCGCGAATTAAACAGCGAGGTCACCCATTATCTCGGCCTGCGCGTGCGCCTTAGCCGTTTGGTCACCAAACCCGCCGATGGAATGCTCAACCCACTCATTGGACTGGCCGGCTTCTGGCTTTTGGCCGATGAAGTCCACGTGGTGACGATTGCCGTTGACCCGGCCTGGAAAGGCTTAGGTTTGGGCGAATGGTTGTTCATCGCTTTGCTGGAGGCCGGTCAAGCCGCTGGTGGACGCATCGCCACGCTGGAAGTGCGCCCTTCGAACGCCGTAGCCCTGGCCCTGTATCAAAAATACCGCTTTGCCGAAGTTGGACGGCGCAAAGCTTACTACAGCGACAACGAAGACGCCCTCATCTTAACCGCTCCCCCTTTCGAGTCCCCGGCCTACCAATCGTTGCTGGCTTTTCGTAAAAATCGAGTCCAATCCCGGCTGCAAAAAATCGATCTGGACAAACACGTCTAATTTTGTAAAATTTCATCTGTCCGCATTGCGTTTGGTAAAATAATTAATAGTGAATAATTAATAATTAATGGTGAAGTTGCTTTTCATTAACCATTCACAATTAATTATTCACAATTCACAATTTGTTTTTACCAAACGCAACCCAAAAGCTTGCAACCAATCTTCTTATATAAAGAAACGACCACCCCTATGCCTAGCCTTTTTATCGAATTCCAAAGCCAGGTTGAAGCCGTAAAACAGCGCCATACCGCCGGCGAAATCAACCAAAACGAGCGCGATAACCTTATCCGCCAATTAAAACTCAACGATCCCACCTGGGGCGATATTTGGATGCTCAGCCCGGCCGGCGATTGGTTTCGCAAAGCAAAAAGCAGCCCCACCTGGGTACGCGATTTTCCGCTCGACCTGGTTGAGCTGCCCGACATCCCCATCGACCACATGGACATCCATCAGGTTGCCAAAACCATCCACGGCTGCACCCACTGCCCCTTATGCGAGACCCGTACCCGCGCCGTTCCCGGCGAAGGCCCTATTGACGCCGATTTGATGCTGATTGGCGAAGGCCCCGGCTTTCATGAAGATAAACAGGCCCGTCCATTCGTCGGCAACGCCGGTCAGTTCCTCGAAGAGTTGCTGGCCGGTGCCGGCTACAAACGCAGCGACGTCTTCATTACCAACGTTGTCAAATGCCGTCCGCCCAACAACCGCGACCCCCAGGCCGAGGAATTGACTGCTTGCAGCGACTATTTAGACCGCCAAATCGAACTGATCGACCCCAAAGTGATCGTCACCTTAGGCCGCTTTTCGATGGCTCGCTATTTCCCCGGCGAATCGATCTCCCGCATCCACGGCCAACCCAAACGGGTGAACGACCGCCTCATCGTGCCGATGTTTCACCCTGCCGCTGCTCTACACCAGCCCCGTTTTCGCCCGCTCATCACCGAGGACTTTCAAAAGCTACCGCAATTCATCGCCCAAGCCGCATCCTTCGCCGCACAGCCGGACGAACCCGACGACCTCTCCGACGCCGAGCAATTATCGTTGTTTTAAACGTACGTTGATTATTGGGTCGCTAGCAAGCAACCGTGGCAAAAATCAGACAGAACCTACGGCAAAATTATCACGATTTTATTGATTACATTTAGGTTGCGTTGACATTTCGATTTTCCATGTCATTTCGACGAGCTTGCGAGGAGAAATCCCCGTGACCTTTGATTACAAATGTACGTTGTCGGGGATTACTCGCTCCTTCGTCGCTCGAAATGACATCATCTGACATAATTCCGGCAAATGTCAATGGAACCTAAGTAAATCTTGTAAATTCTGTCGATGATTTGTACGATCTTCAATAACTTTTGTGGTTCTACAGAGGGTAATGGTGTACTACCAATTTTTGAACTCCCCATCGACAAAATTATTCCGACTGGTTAAATAAATCCAGCCATTCATCAACTTCATCAGCGGAAAGGTTCACGTCGCTGCCTTCCGGTTCATCGGAAGCAAGCGGGGCGCTTAATAACTCGTTGGAAAAGGCACTGGAGGAAAGAACGCGCACGCCGTACTGCGTAGCCACGTTTTGTACGGCGCGGTCTGAGGTGACGACCATATAGGCCTGTGGATTTTTGATACGCCGGATGCGGCGCATTAAAAGTTGGTCGGCGGTTTTGCCCGACGGCGCAAACTGCACCGTAATGCCGCCTTGCTTCGTTTTTGTACCCGGCCGATAGCCCCATCCGCAGTCGAAAACAACCGTGATGGGATGGCCCGTTCTGGCGCGATACCGGCGCAAATGCAGCAGCAATTTTTCTTCGTCATCGGGATCATTCAAATGCAGGTTGGGCATCTGCCCAATTAAATTGTGTCCATCGATAAGCCAGTGCATAACGGTTCAAAAAGAAGTAACATTTTGTTTATGCGTTACATAGTTCATGTCATTTCGAAGCCAAAGGCGAGAAATCTCTCCCTTAATCCCTACTACCTACCCCCTGCCCCAAATCTCGACCTCATAGGGAAGCTTGAATTAAATAATACTACACCATCGGCACAATTTGCTTGACATTTATCTGTTATCTGGCTGACAGACGAAAGCCTGTAACCGTTTAAGATTTATCCGGCGAAGACAGAACCTTCATCAGAAGCGATTTATTGCGCCGCTTGGCCTCGGCTTGAAGATCGGCGGCCAGATCCGTTTCGTCGACAATTTCACCCGTCAGCGTCTCCAAAACATCTTCCAGCGTCACCACCCCGGCCACACCGCCGAACTCATCAATCACCACCGCCAAATGGCGACGTTTTTTCTGAAACACTTGCAGCAATTTATCGCCGTGGACATTTTCCGGTACAAATAACGCTTCCCGCGCCAGCGCCGAAACCGGCAGATCTTCTTTACCATCAATGATGGTCGTCAGCAGGTCTGTCTTGAGCGCGCTGCCTACAACATCATCAATCGTCTCCCCGACGATAATAATCCGGCTGTGCTCGGAGGCAATTATCTCGCCTTTAACTTCGGCCAGTGTCGAGTCGCCCCACAGATAGGTCATCGCCACCCGCGGCGTCATCATATCACCGGCAGTCACGTCATTGAGGCGAAATACACGCTGAATCATCTCCGACTCGTCTTCTTCGATGATTCCCTCTTGACGACCAATGCGAGCCAGCAATTTTATCTCCGCTTCGTTCGTCGTCGGTACAGCGGCTCGACCTTTGGTAATCGGATACGTCAATTTTTCAATAGCCCAGACCAGCGGCGTAAAAATCAACGTAAGAATCTGCACCGGCCGCGCCACACTTAGCGCGATGGTCTCGGCGAAGCGTTCGCCCAGCGTTTTGGGGATAATTTCGGCAAAGATAATCACCAAAAACGTTAGCAGCGCCGAAAAAGCGCCCAAAAATTCGCTGCCCAACTGCACGGCGGCAATACGGCCCACCACAATGCTGCCCACGATATTGGCGATATTATTCATGATGACAATACTGGCGATAGGGCGGCTCATGTTCTGGCGGATAGCCAGCAGCGCGCGACCCGATGATTTTTTCGACTGAGCCAGTTGTCGAACTTTAACTAAAGGAACTGAGAAAAGGGCGGCTTCGGTGCCGGAACTGAGCGCCGATGCGCACAGAACAATCAAAACAGCCGTGACAAGCTCAAACATTTTAGATCTATTAAGTGTCCTTTTTAAGGGTTGACCGCAGTTGACTATCAATAAAGTACGCAATAGTCATAGAAGCCTGCCACTACTATATCATATTCTAACAGTTGTTGGCAACGACTTTTTTGGGAAGCCCAAATTCCCATTTTAGGGCAAAGACCTGACAGGTTTTCGACAACGCATGCCTATTGACGATAACTTTTCGCTCGAAGGTGATTTTTGTCGCAAATACTTTTACAAAACCTGTCAGGTCTGGTCACACGAACCCTTTACATCCAGCGCTCGTAATAAAAATCGCTGTCCTCATCCGTATTAAGCCGAGCCACCACTTCATAAAACCATTCGTCCAAATGGGCATCATGGCTATCTAAACGGGGGAAAGGATTGTACGTGCTATCGGTCAACGCCTGGCCCACCTGCTCTAAAGCGCCGAGCGCCAATTCGGGGACGCGTACGGGGCGAATACCCTCTTTCTCCATCAGCGTGTCGGTTACATTGGCCATTGTCATCCCGCCGGGAATCAGCGGCAGGGCGCGGGTGCGCATAATGGGGTAAAAAATATCCAGCACCACCTTATCAGAGCCGTAATGCTCGCGGGTGTAGGCTTGCAGGTATTCTTTGGGCAAATAAAGGCTGGTGGAATACGCGCCCTGGCGACCGTACTCCGGGCGGCTGGGATCGCGACCAATCTTATCGAGACTGCCGCGCCAATCGGCAAAAACCGAGGCTTCGACCCCGACGCCGCTGTTTTCAAGCACATCGCCAAACTGAACCGCCATTTCACCCATTACAAACTTGGTAATTTCGATGGCCTTCTCATCCAGGGGCGTCAATTGCCACTGAAACAGGCCGGTCTCATCGACATCTTTCACAAAGACAGGCGGCATATCCGGTAGCAGCCCCGACAGCGCCGCCGCGACGGTGTTGAAATAAACAACCCGCTCGGCCCCGTTTTCTTTGAGGGCTTCCAGTAATTTTTCGAGCGGTTTGCCCTCCATCGCCATCCCGTCATTCAACCACTGGAATTTTAGCCCCGATTTTTCGGCCTGGGCTTCCATCGCTTTGCCGGTTTCAAAATTAAGCGACTTCTTCAAATCGCGGCCCAAAACCGTCAGGCTGGCCACATTCCCCAGACCCAAAATGGCCGTTGCCAGCGCCCCACCCAGGCCGGGGCCGGTTGCCCCGGCTAAGAGAACGTGCTGACCCTCCAGCCAGTCTAAATTGTACTTTTCCAGCAGCGAATCCTGCTCGGCCCAAGTTTCATCCAGAAGTTGCTGCGCTTCAGCCGGAAAAGCCGCAATTTCCTCCTTGGTGGGTCGGCTCAAAGGCGGTGCGCCCTCGCGAACCGGCACATTAGGCGCGGGTTTGGCAAACCGGCTAGTTAATTCAGTCATACTCTACCTCACTTTCAACAGTTAATTATCGGGCCTGGATTTTTATCGTCTCAGCGGTAATTGACCCTGAACGTGGCTATTTTTCTGCTGTCGATGACAGACCTTCCTCCGGTTGCCGCAGTGGGGCCGGGAAAATCACTCCCTACCCGTTTCGAGTTCCTATACCGGAACACACAACCGTATCCCTCTAAAAAAATCCGGCCAAGCGCTGATTTTATCACGATAGCCAAGGCCCGTCCAATGCACGTGCGTAGCGACAGGCGGAGGTATCTTGGAAGTTGGGCAATCCGGGGAGTGAAACACTGAAGCACTGAATTTTATGATGTCACTGACAGGCCAAACCCCAACAATGACGCCCATTGCCCCTTCGCTTGCCGCACAGCCGACAAATAAAAGCTCAGTGCCCTCATTCCCTTCATAAAATCAGTGTTTCTATCTACACAACACCACGTACAACTTGAAACACTGAGGCACTGAATTTTATGATGTCACTGACAGGCCAAACCCCAACAATGACGCCCATTGCCCCTTCGCTTGCCGCACAGCC
>JAGRBZ010000352.1 GCA_020433805.1 Anaerolineae bacterium | reverse complement strand
GACCGCGAATGATTTGATGGGTTTGACTTGTCATCGTAATTGTGCCTTTCTTACTTTCTAACAAGCGTGCTTAAGCATACTTCCCTGACAAGAGATGGGGAGATTAGAGATTAAGAGATGAGGAGATTTGCAAGACCAATCTCTAATCTCCTAGTCTCCAATCTCCTCTTTTTATACAATTTGCTCCGGCCCAACGATTTCTCCGGCCACAGCACTAGCTGCTACTACAGCCGGCGAGGCCAGATAGATTTCGGAGTCGCGCGTACCCATGCGCCCCCGGAAATTGCGGTTGGCGCTACTGATCGTTACCTCGCCGGGCGCGGGAATACCGAGATGATTGCCCATACAGGGACCACATCCCGGCGAGCCAAACGTGGCTCCCGCCGCCATCAGCGTCTCGACATAGCCTGCTTTGATAGCTTCCATATACACTTGCGATGAGGCCGGAATGACCAAAAGTCGCGTTCCTGCCGCCACCCGACGGCCATCGAGCACCTTGGCTGCTACGGCGAGATCTTCTAATCGGCCATTGGTGCATGTTCCTAAAAACGCCTGATTGACCTTGGTACCGATTACTTCACTCAGCGGTTTGACATTATCGACCGTATGGGGGCAGGCCACCTGCGGCTCGATAGTAGAGGCATCAAACGTGTACTCTGCCAGGTAGGTCGCGTCGAGGTCGGGGGCTAAGGCACGGCTGGCTTCGATCCAGCTTTGCCGGTCGCCACCGGGTTGTTGAGCTTCCAGCCAATCATACGTAACCGCATCCTGCATAACCCACGCATTCTTGGCCCCCATCTCGGCCATCATATTCGACAGTACAAAACGGCTTTCCATCGTCATTCCGGCGACAGCCTCGCCGTGAAACTCGATGCTGGCGTAGAGGCCGCCATCGGCCCCTAGTTGACCAATAACATGCAGAGCGATGTCTTTACTGGTTACCCACGAGCTAAAACGGCCCACCAGTGTAATTTTGATACTGTCCGGCACACGCAGCCACAGTTGTCCGGTTGCCCAAATAGCGGCCATCTCACTGCGGCCTACACCGGCTCCAAATGCTCCCAAGGCTCCATAGTGCGTCGAATGGCTGTCGGCACCCAGGAGTAAAACGCCGGGGTAGATCAGCCCCTCTTCGCATAAAACCTGGTGACAGATGCCCCGTCCCACCTCAAAGAAATTGTTGACTCCCTGCTCCGCCACAAAGCGACGAATATCGGCATGGTTTTGCGCGTGTTTCGTTGTTGGCGGCGGAGCGGCGTGATCGAGCGTTATCGCCAGGCGATCAGGGTATTTTACATTCTTGACGCCTAGACTGTAGAAAATTTTAGAAATGGGAGCGCTGTTATCGTGACTGAGGGCCACATCCGGCGTAGCATCGAGCACTTGGCCCGGCGAAACCGTCGTCAGGCCGGCATTTTTCGCCAAAATTTTTTCAACAAAGGTCTGGGCCATAACGCACCTACTTTATACTCACTGCCGCTTCACGGCGTGCTTCAGCATTGTTATTACCGTCCGCAGCGGCCGCCAGCGCGGCTTGCGATTCTTCATCCAAGCGTTGCAGAATATTATCCTTAAATTGATCGGGAATGGCGATGCGCGTCAGACCGAATTCCTTTTCGGCGAGATCGACCAAAATAGTCGTTGGCGATGTGCCGGACTTATAATCGTAAATGCGCTCTTTAAATACGGCGGCAATTTGGCGGGCGGTCGCTTCATCGAGATTGTAATATTTAATCTCTTTAAGGAAATAGTAAATCATATTCCAACCGCTCAACGGTCCCAACAGCATTTCCGACTCGCTGACGCCAAATTGGTCGAGCGGGAAAGGTTCGTAGGTGCTGGCGTGGTTGAGCATGGCTTGCTGATGGACTCCGGCGGTGTGAGTGCGGTTGGTCAGGCTGACCGGCTCTTTGGAGGGAACCAGCTTTTTCAGCTTTGAGGCAAACATCACGTTGATGGGGTACGAACCGCGCAGGCTATACCCTTCCAGGTGATCGTAATATTTATCGATGTAGAGGTTATACAGCAACGCCGTCATCGAGGTGATGCCGGAGCGGTCACCAATGCCAAGTAAAGTAGTATTGATGTATCGCATTCCATTTTGAACGGCTTCCAGAGCATTGATCAAGCTAAAGCCACGGTCATCGTGAAAATGGCCTTCAAATTCAACGCTAGGATAACGTTCTCGCAGCAGTTCAAGCCGTCGCGCCACGACTGAAGGAATGGCAACACCGACCGTATCAGGCGTACCAAAGCGATCAACAAACGGCGCAATTTGGTCGTAAACCCGAAAGAGATCGTCTTCGGCTGTTCGAAACGCATCCTCGCCGCTAAAGCGTAGAATCAGGTCGGGATAATTCTTGCGCACATCTTCAATGAGCGTTCGGGCGCGGCTTACGACGGTATCGATATCTTTGCCGTGGCTGTAGCGGGCTGTGTCCGATAGACGGATGTAAATATTAAGACCATCGGCTCCGGCATCGATAGCGGCTTCGATATCGTCAGGATGGCAGCGAACGTGGGCCAGCAAAAAGGTATAGCCTTTCTGCATAATTAACTCATCGCGCACAGCCTTAATCGCGTTAAAATCATCCCGTTCGCGGGGGCTGATAATCGGCGAGAACAGTTCGATGAACTTGACGCCGTAGACAATGAGCGACCGGGCAATTTCTACCTTGTCGCTTTGGGTGAAAAAATATTTGTAATGATCGTGCAGTAGTGAAGTTTGCGATCCCTCACGCAAGGTCGTATCAATAATCTCCAGCGGACGCGGCTGGTAGTTCTTAAATTGAAATGGTGACATCATTCAATTCCTTTATTTCTTCGCCCTAGCGCGCGCTCTATCTGACGCTGGTCTTGGCGCTCGCGTAGGGTTTGACGTTTATCGTAGGATTTCTTACCGCGAGCCAGGCCTAACTCAACTTTAGCCAAGCTGTTCTTAAGATAGAGTCGCAGAGGAACCAGAGTCAATCCTTTCTCCTGAAGTTTGCCCAGCAACCGGTTAATTTCTCGCCGGTGGAGCAGCAGTTTCCGCTCGCGACGAGGCTCATGGTTATGGTAGCTCGATTGCTTATACGGAGATATATGGGCATTGACCAACCACAATTCCCCATCTCGAAACGAGGCGTAACTGTCACGTAGATTGACCTGCCCCGCTCGAATTGATTTTATCTCGCTTCCCATTAAAACAAGACCCGCCTCAAGTGTATCTTCAATAAGATAGTCGTGGCGGGCTTTGCGATTTGTGGCAATAACCTTGATAGCTTCGTTACTCACTCGATTGCTTGCCCACCATTCAAATATTCAATTGCCCTATCAAGTTGTGGATCTTTCTCTTGTTCCATATCTTCAATTGTCATCTCGACCTCGATATCCGGCGCAATGCCTTCGCCATGAATTTGACGTTTAGCCGGAGTTAACCATTCGGCGATAGTTACCCGCAGTTCCGATCCATCGGCTAAACTATGCGGTAACTGCACCGATCCCTTGCCAAACGTTTGCTCGCCGATCACCGTTGCTCGATCCAGGTCCTGCATTGCACCTGAGACAATTTCGCTAGCACTGGCGCTGCCTCGATTAACCAACACCACCAGAGGCATATCGCCGGCAACATTGAGGCTACTTTTCGCATGAAAAACTTTTTCTTCGCCTCCCTTCAAACGCTCTACCACAATTGCTCCATCCTCTACAAACAGGCTGCTCACATTTACCGCTTCCGACAACAGGCCGCCGGGATTGCTGCGCAGATCAAAAATAAGCGACTCGGCCCCTTGCTCTTGTAAATCTTCGATAGCTTCCGTTATCTTTTCAGAGGCACCGCCACTAAATTGAGCTAGCCTAACATACCCTATATTCGATTCAAGCATCTCTGAAGTAACAACTTCCAACTCAATTTTAGCTCGAACAATCGACACCTCAAAGGGATCAAGCTGCCCTTCTCGAAAAACGGTCAAAACCACGGTTGAATTGGCCGGTCCGCGAATCAACAATACGGATTCTTGCAGACTAAGTCCTTCAATCGACTCACCGTCAACTTCCAAAATAATATCATCGGGTCGTAAACCGGCCTCAAACGCCGGTCGTCCGGGCATTGGATCGGCTACAACCAAGCGACCGGCCTCATCGAGTCGAATAGTCGCCCCGATACCTTCAAAGCTACCCTGGATATTCTCCCGCATAATAGCCGCACGCACGGGGTCAATAAATGAGGTATGCTGATCGCCGAATGAAGCAACCATACCCCGCACAGCACCATAGACCCGTTCATCATCGGCCGGAAGTTCGCCGTAAAATTCATCGTTCAAAAATTCCCATGCTTCCCAAAACGTCACAAATTCAGGCGGAACATCCTCAGATTTAAGCGGAGCAAAGTTAGCGTTTCGAACATTGGCCGGGAAAAAGGGCAAAGATGAGGTTAACGTTGAGGACGAGGGATAAGGGGCAATGAAATTGGCGTAGACAAACATGCCCGCCCCAAACGACGCGACCGCAATGAGACCAATCACCACGACCCCGGATAAAATTTTTAACAACCGCTTAACTTGAGGACTCATTCGACACTCCTACCGACCTATTCACTTAGCAATTCTCATTTTAGGGCAAAGAGCTGACAGGTTTTCGAAAATCCAGTTCCATTGACGATAACTTTTCATTCAAAAAACCAGGTTTGCCATAAAATTTTGGACAAAACCTGTCAGGTCTGGTCATACTGAGAATTACGGCTATTCACTACTATTTTCAGCGTACTCCTCATTTTGCAAAAACGTAATGGCTCTGTCTAACTGCGGATCGTTACCGGTTTGATGATCTTCCTCAGTAAACAGCACCTCAATATCGGGTAACAAGCCCACGCCGTCGATCAGGTTATCGTTGGGCGTAAACCACTTGGCGACCGTAACGTGCAATCGTGATTTATCTGACAGTTCGTAAATCAACTGTACGCTGCCTTTACCAAACGTCTTCTCACCAATGATGGTGGCCCGCTCATAATCTTGGAGCGCGCCGGCCACAATCTCACTAGCACTGGCCGTGCCGCCATCGACCAAAACCACCAGGGGTTGGTCGAGCAGGTGTCCGCCGCCGCGCACATCATAAACACGCGGCCCTTCATTCTGACGATCTTCTTTTACAACGACACCATCTCCCAGAAACTCGCTGGCAACATCAATTGCAGTATCAAGCAGACCGCCACCGTTGCGGCGCAAATCGAGAATAAACGACTTAGCACCTTGCTCGGTTAGCTCATCGATAGCCTGTTCGAGTTCGCTGTCGGTGCGCTCGGTAAAGCCGGTCATTTGCATATAGCCAATCTCCGGATCTTCCTCTGCAATACGCCAGGTGACGCTCGGCGTCTGAATGATGGCTCGGGTAACGGTAAGCTTTAGCGGCTCCGCTTCGCCTTCCCGTTCGACCACGAGAATGACCTCGGTGCCGACTTCACCCCGAATGAGAGCGACAATCTCATCGGTGGTCATGTCCGGTATAATCTCATGGTCATCAATGCCGATAAGAACGTCATCGGTCTGTAACCCCGCCTGTTCGGCCGCCTGATCGCGCATCGGCTCTAAAATTACACGGCCCTCTTCATCGCGCCGTACAAAAGCACCGATGCCACCAAATTGTCCTTCTAAGCTTGCTTTTTCTTGAGCAGCCGGTTCCGGTTCCAGAAAAAGGGTGTAGGGATCGTCCAATGTAGCTAACGAGCCTTTAATGGCCCCGTACGTTACGTTTGTTTCATTGGGAACGCCCCCGTAAAACTGTTCTTCAACGCGATTCCAAACTTCCCAGTAAAGCCCAATATCTTCAGAGGCATCATCCGAAGGTTGATCTCTAACAATATAATCGCGGAGAGCGTATCCGGCTCCGGTTCCGGTCAAAAAAATGAAAAGCGCTACGCACGAAGTTAAGATAATCTTGACAAATAGTTTCATAGATGGACCCGAACGGAATATAGTTGATATAAGACTCAAATTGTAGCACGGTTAAGTAGGTGGGGCAAACAAAATTGAAACTGCCTTTGCGTTTTGACCGTTTCACGCTACTCAGAGTACAATGGTGAGCGGCCTTATCATGTTAATTGACTACCTCGATTTTGCAGCAAACGCAGATAAACGATGCTTACCCTTAAACCAAACCGCGCTCGTAATTTTGGTGGGTTTGACGGGTGTGGGCAAAACAACCGTAACGGACGCGCTTCAAGAGCACGTCTCTTTTACGTTGCTGCCTAATCGACGTCAGGTAACCGACGAATTTATCATTGCATCGCTTCAAAAAGACGATGGCGAAGCAGTTCACACCGTCACCGATCGCCTCAAACGGCTTGAATACACAGCGCGATACCGCGCCCAACATCCGGGGGGAATGGCCCATGCCTTAAGCCGGCTGGCGGTCAATCCCCAACGGGTGACACTTCCCCTCATTTTCGATGGCTTGCGCGGTAGAGAGGAAGTTCAGCACGCACTGCACCTATTCCCGCAGGCCCGCTTTATCATTCTCGATGCGCCGGACAGCGTTCGCCTCAACCGCTTACTGCATCGCGGCGATGCGTTTGACCGAATCAATCTTGATTCAGTGGCCGATCAGGATACACTAACCGCTCTGCAATCTATTCCCCACATCGATCTGGTTTTCAGCCAAGCCGATCTGCATAAAATTAGCCAAACCACGGCGGATCTTGCGGTTGATGACGTTGTAAAAAAAGCGGCGCTCATCGTCAAAGAGCGACAAAATTACGACTCTCAGGCAGCCCGATCCTTTTTAACCCAACACCTACAGGCCAACCGGGTTTTGATGATCGACACAGCCGCGAACGCGCCGGCCGCCATTGTAGAATGCATCAAGCCGTGGCTCCACTAAAGGAACTGCCCCATGCCCACCATCGCTGAAATTCAGACCTACCCTTTTAGCTTGCCCATGAAAGGATCACTCAGTTGGGGTAAAGCCAGCCGCCTCGACGCCTTAGAGCATGTATTGGTTCGCCTCGTCACCGACACCGGCCACATAGGCTGGGCCGAAGCGCCTCCGCGCCCGACCATCTACGGCGAAACACCGCAATCCATCCAAACCATAATCAGCGATCATCTCGCGCCGCGCCTGATCGGCATGGATATCGACGACACCGACGCCATCAACCGCGCCCTGGACGTCATTGCCAACAATCATACAGCCAAAGGCGCGATAGATATTTCTCTACACGAAGCCATAGCCGCCAGCCGGGGGCAAACCCTCTTCGAATATCTCAACCCAATTCATTGCCGCGTCAAAGTCTCTTACATTCTCGGCATCGCCGATCAAGCCACGATGTTGGCCGAAGCTCGTAAGGTTTACGACCAAGGTGTACGGGTTTTGAAGGTAAAAGTAGGCCGCAACTTTGATGACGATGTGCGTCACGTTCGCCTGTTACAACAGGAATTTGGCGGCAGTGACCTAAGCCTTTATGGCGATGCGAACGAAGGCTTATCACCCGACCAAGCTCACAACCAACTGCGCCAATTGGCCGATCTGGGTCTGTTGTATGTCGAAGAACCGCTACCGGTCGAGCAGATTACCGAACGAAGCCAACTTCGCGCCGCCCAACTGCTCCCGCTTATTGCTGATGACAGCACGTTTACCCCGCGCGATCTGCGCCGAGAGTTACAGTTCGACACCTTCGATATTCTCAACATCAAAACGGCGCGAACCGGCTATACCCACTCGCTCAGTATGTTGCAGGCCGCCAGAGCGCATGGCAAAGGTGTGATGATCGGCTCGCAAGCCAGTTCGACCATCGGCACCATCCGGGCCGCGCTTTTTGCCGGGTTGGATGGCATCGAGCACCCCTCAGAGTTAAGTTTCTTCCTCAAGCTCGAAGACGATATTGTCAACCGGCCTATCGAAATTGTGGACGGTTATATCGACTTAGCCACACTCACCGCTATCGAGATCGACGAGGCCAAGCTCGCCACTTTTTGACGACCTCTCTCAGACATCGTACAATAGTTCGCCGGAGGACACCATGTCAGCATCACTTAACCCCATTATCACCTTAACGACCGATTTCGGACAAAGCGACGGTTACGTCGGCGCTATGCAAGGCGTTATTTTAACAATCTGCCCGTCGGCTAAGATTACGCACTTAACGCACAATATTCCCCCCCAAAATATTCGTGTTGGCGCTTTTGTGCTCTATCAAACGTTCAGCTTCTATCCCAGCCATACCGTTCACTGTGTCGTAATCGATCCCGGCGTGGGCAGCGAACGCCGGGCCATTGCCGTCCAAACCCGTGAAGGCATCTTTGTTGGCCCTGACAACGGCGTTTTGAGCCTGGCGCTGGCCGAAACAACGATTCGCAAAGCCGTGGTCTTGACCAATCCTACATTTCAAGTAGCCAACGTTAGCGACACATTTCACGGTCGCGACATTTTCTCTCCGGCAGCGGCCCATTTAGCCAAAGGCGTGCCCATCGATGCGCTGGGCGATCCCATCACCGATCTGGTCCAGCTTGATTTTAGAACAACGCTTGATGCCGGTCAGGCGCGCATTATCCATGTCGACCATTTCGGCAACCTCGTTCTCGATCTCCGTGCTCAAGATATAGACGATCCGGCAGCGGCAACGTTTACCGTCGGCAGTACCGTCATCACCTCGCTCAGTCGTACTTTTGCCGATGTTGAGGAAGGGGAATTATTAGCCTATACCGGCAGCACCCGCAACCACATCGAGATTGCCGTACGCAACGGAAACGCTGCCCAAGCGTTGGATTTGCAACAGGGAGATGTCGTGCAAGTTTCGCTCAGTTAACTTACAATAAGAAGATGTAGAAAGCAGACCTTAAGGTGACCATTCAGGTTTTTTCCTAAAATCTGTCTATGGAGATTGGGAGATAAGGAGATGTAAGGGAACAATCTCCTCATCTCCCAATTTGCTCAAAATATTTCGAAACGGCTAAATAGTACTACTACGAGATTTTGACATAAGCCTGGGAAAGAAACCAGGGTTTTCGGTCAATTCGATCAATTTCGCGCCAA
>JAGRBZ010000351.1 GCA_020433805.1 Anaerolineae bacterium | reverse complement strand
AAGCGCTCAATACGCATTACGCACTACGCAATAAACAAAGGCTCAAATTATGGCGAAAACTTAGAGACACTAACGGAGATTGAAATAGGCGCAAAAAGCAGGGCCACTTTCGGCTCTGCTTTTTCTTTTCCCCTACAAGCAATGGAATTTGTCACGATCGTATGACAAATCTGTCTTGATCGTGCGACAGACAAGCCCTACAGATTTTGTTATCCTGTAAACGCTGTATGGGGTAGACGTTGCGTATTATCCCTATAGAGTGGAAGCAAAACTGTAATCATAAAATTATTCTCAAAAGAGGAAAAGCATGTCTCAAAAACAACAAGTCGGTGCTGTACGGTATGAAAATGCCGGTAATGCTTATATGCAAAAACGCCAATTAAAGAAAACCGCAGGGTGGGGCTTACTGTGGGCGATTGGGGTAGGCGCGGTTATTTCGGGCGATTACTTTGGCTGGAACTTTGGTCTCGATGCCGGTGGTTTTGGGGGATTGTTGATAGCCACCTTCTTTATCGCCATCATGTATGTTTGTATGGTCCTCTCGATTGCCGAAATGTCGACGGCGCTGCCCCATGCCGGTGGGTTTTACTCGTTTTCGCGGACGGCCTTTGGTCCGGGCGCAGCCTATTTGAATAGTATTACGGATATGATTGAATATATTATTACGCCGGCTGTTATTGTGGTGGGTATTGCGGGCTATATGGATACACTTATTCCGGGTGTTCCCAATTGGATATGGTGGCTGGCGTTTTATGCGATTTTTGTGGGCATCAATATTTGGGGCACGGAGTTAACCTTTAGGGTTTCGATGGTGGTTACGGTCTTAGCCATCGCCGTGTTGATTATTTTTTACGCCGGAGCTATCTTGTCCGGGGCGTTTCAGTGGGCCAATGTCATGAATATCCCGCCGGACCCCGGCCAAAGCGCCTTTCTGCCCAAAGGGATCTACGGGGTTTTTGCCGCGCTGCCCTTTGCCATCTGGTTTTATTTAGCCATCGAACAGCTTCCGCTTTCGGCTGAAGAATCGCACGATGTTGTCAACGATATGCCGAAAGCGCTCATCACCGGCATTATTACGCTCTTGGGGTTATCGGTTTTCACTTTGGTTCTCAACTCCGGCGTGGGCGGTGGCGCTATCGAAGTGGCTACTTCCGGCGCTCCGTTAGACATCGGCTTTACGGCCATCTTTGGTTCGGGAGCCACCTCATCGATCTTGACCCTGATTGGGTTGACCGGGCTGATTGCCAGTTTCCATTCGATTATTTACGCCTATGGGCGGGTGCTCTTTGCCGTTTCGCGGGCCGGTTATATTCCGCGCTGGCTATCGGTAACAACAGAAGGCCGCCGCACGCCGGCTCGGGCGCTGATTACGGGTGCCGTCATCGGTTTTGTGATTGCGGTTATCATCGACTCGTTGGGCGGGTTGGTTGGGGCCGCGCTGCTGACGATGGCCGTTTTTGGGGCCGTTATCTCGTATGCGCTGGTGATGCTCTCCTACATTGCGCTGGCAAAAAACAGCCCCCACCTGCCGCGTCCCTACAAAAGCCCCCTAGGTTTAACCGGCGCTTATATCGGCCTGGCGATTGCCGTCATTTCCGGGGTATCCGCTTTTGCCATCCCTGATTATCGACCGGGGGTTTGGGGCACCCTGATTTTTATTGGGATTGCCTTTGCTTACTACTGGCTCTACAGCCGCAACCATTTGGTCGCCAACGCGCCGGAAGAAGAGATTGCCCTGATGCTGGCTGCGCAAAAAGAGCTGGAGCCGGGAGGGGAGATGGAAACAGCGACAGCTACTGTTTAGGAATAGGAAATAAATAGGTTCTCCAATTAGCCGTAGTGCGTAGTGCGTAATCCGTATCGTTTTCGCCCTCAGCGTTACGCACCACGCACTACGCACTACGCAATAGAGGTAGTGTACACATATTGACTGATGACGCCCAAACGGCTGTCATGCCCGAATGCAGTTATCGGGCATCCATAGCTCCGCCGGCTGGATGCCCGCTAAAAGCATGCGGGAATGACGACCTCCTATCAGTCAACAGGTTGACACTAACCGCAATAGATTGTTCCATAAAAATGCGAAAGTTATTTAATTCTCGATCTTAAAAAAGGATATATTATGTCGAAAGTACGTGGAATGTTAACCTTAGACGCTTTAGCCAGCCAAGTAGAAGCCGGTGAGATTGAAACGGTGGTTGTGGGTTTTACCGATCATTTTGGTCGCATGGTGGGTAAACGTTTTGATGCTGAATTCTTTGTCGAGGCGATTGCCGAACACGGTACGCACGGCTGTAATTACCTGATGACGGTTGATATGGAGATGGAGCCGGTACCCGGCTATCGTTTCGCCAATTGGGAGTTAGGCTATGGTGATTTTCATCTTGTGCCCGATATGAGCACGCTCCGTATCGCCTCTTGGCTGGACAAAACCGCTCTGGTCTTGTGTGATGTAGAGGATGAGAGAACCCACAATCCGGTCTCGATTGTGCCCCGTTCAATCTTGCGCAAACAGATAAATCGGGCCGCAGAAATGGGCTATAGCACGATGACCGGCTCGGAACTGGAGTATTTTATCTATGAGGACTCGTACAAAGCCGCCGCCCAGAAAAACTATCAGGATCTACAGCCGCTGGGTTGGTATATAGAAGATTATCACCTGTTGCAAGGCGCTCGCAAAGAGGGTTTTACCGCCCCGGCCCGACGCCATCTGAAAAACTCGGGTATTCCGGTTGAGAACTCTAAGGGGGAATGGGGTTTAGGCCAGCACGAAATAAACGTGCGCTATGCCGATACGCTAACGATGGCCGATCGTCATGTGCTGTACAAACAATGTCTGAAGGAACTGGCCGATCAACTGGGCGTGAGCGTTACCTTTATGGCCAAGCCCGCGGCCGGACAGGCCGGTTCAAGCTGCCATCTTCATTTTAGCCTGTGGCACGAGAACCAAAATGCTTTTGTGGGCGAGCAGCCGTTTGGCCCCCTGCACGTTTCGGACGAATTCCGCTGGTTTTTGGGGGGCTGGATGCAGCACGTGCCGGAGATGATGGCTTTCTATGCGTCGACAGTCAACGCCTACAAGCGGTATGAAGATAGCTCGTGGGCACCCACCCGCCTAGCCTGGAGCTACGATAATCGCACCGCCGGTTTTCGGGTTGTTGGCAAAGGCCCCAGCTTGCGGATTGAGTGCCGCATTCCCGGCGCGGACTGTAATCCGTACTTAGCCTTTGCCGCTGTTTTGGCTTCGGGGCTGGATGGCATCGCCAACAAAATAGAGCCTGATCCTATCTTTGAGGGCGATGTATACGCGGCCCAACATTTACCCCACGTGCCTTACACGCTGCGAGAAGCCACCGATCTGTTTGCCAACAGCGATTTTAATAAAGAGACCTTTGGCCCCGATGTTGTCGAGCATTACGCCCATTATCTGCGCACCGAGCAGGCGGCTTTTGATATGGCGGTGACTGATTGGGAGCGGAAGCGCTACTTTGAACGCATTTGAGATGTGATTTGTACTTTGGAATTTATTAAAGTTTACGCAGTTGAAAGATTTTTAACCACGAATTTCACGAATTACACTAATTTTTTTCTTAATCCGTGAAATCTGTGAAATTCGTGGTTGTTTGAGGGCAAAGTCCTTCAGCAGTGCAACTTATAAATCAATTGGTTTCGGTGATCTCTTTTTCCCAGACCTTCTGGCAGTCGCGACAACGAAACTTGGCCTTGTAAACAAGCTGCATCGCTCCCCCACCGCCACCCGGCCCCCCGGACGGATATTCAAAATAGCGGCTTGAAAGCGGCTCTTGGGAGAACATTTTTACGTTGCGACTGTTACATTCGGGGCAGCGAGGACGTGGCTTGGTGAGATACCAAACAATCCCGGCTATGATAAGGAGTATTACAATAATGATGAGCGTCATGGTTTACTGTCCTAACCTTTGGCTGTTATTTTGATTAGAAAATAAACAACTTTTTATAGTGCGCAGTTTGTAGGTCGTAAGCCGTATTACTATAGTTTAGACAGGACCTACGGCACGATTTACCGCATTATAACAGATAAAATCGGGATAATCTTGTCAATTCTGTCGATTATCTTGTCAATCTTCTGTCATATTCACGTTTCCACGGTTTAATGTTGTGCTACCGAACGCTGATTTTCGCAGATTTTTTGTTTTTTATCTGTGTTTATCCGCGTAAATCTGCGTCCTCATTTTTGGTTGTGGTTTTGCTAATTTGCGCACTACACACTGCGTTGCCTCATTAAATCGCGTCTTGTAATGGCTTGATGCAGCAGCGGAATGACAAATTTCTGTCCAGAATAGCCTTTTTACGAAAATTTTTTAAGTTTTCAAATACTGATTTAAGTTTTCAAACAAAGATTTAATTTTTTGAACTTTGGGACAACACAATGCTACAAAGTTTTAAATTTTCAAATATTGATTTAAGTTTTCAAATTAAGATTGGAACTTTTTAAATTTTAGGACAACACAATACTGCAAAGATTTAAGTTTTCAAACAAAGATTTAATTTTTTAAACTTTGGGATAACACAATGCTACAAAGATTTAAGTTTTCAAATTAAGATTGAACTTTTTAAACTTTCGTACAACATAATGCAATTTTGCGCGGCATGTTTATGTTTTTGAGGACAACTTCACGGGAATGAGAAACAGATCGCGTAAATTTTTGGTCATATAAGTTTGGCGAAGAACAGCTTTACATTCACGAAGGACATGTTACGCAAAAGTTTGGTCATGTCAGTGTGGCTGACGACAGCTTCACGTTGGGGAAGGACATGTTAGGCAAAATTTTGGTCATGGTAGTGTGGCGGAGGGCATGATCGGTTTGTTTTTGGTCATGTTTTTGTTTTTGAAGGCAGCGACAGGATTTTTGACGATGGTACCGGGGAAAAGGGTTTGTTGGTTTGTCGGTTGGAGGGTTGATCGGTGTTTGGTAGAGAGGCTCTATGGGGTTGGTGGGGCTTTTTTTGTTGGGGGCAACGAATCAACCTCAGTTGCTTTTCATTTTTGGAATGTTAATTGCCTTATTATTCAAATCTTTCAAATCTCTCTTGATTTCTCTTTAATTCACGTTCGCGTTCTTCTTGGACGGCAAATAGAAGTTTCTGATGTTGTTTGTTAGCCCAATCTCGAATTTCCGATTTTGGATGTTCGAATAATTGAGTAAACAAGGTAAGCCGCTTCGCCATTGCTTCTGCCCGTGAACCACTCCAAGACATAGGATAAATCTCGTGTTCAAGTTGTGAAAGCACGGCTTGCAGATTGGGTGCTTGTTCAAAAATAGTAAAAACTATTGGATGCCAGCCCAATTCCTCCGAATCTTTTGGTTTTAAATACATTTGCATAGATGGCACAATCAATGGATAACGTGTGTCTGGATCTTGCTCACACCACTCTACAATTACATTTTCTGGTATTTGATTGACCGGGCTATCTGCTCTTTCAAGATCGTCTAACCCTCTCCGTCTAAATATGTATTCATCCCCTCCAATAAATGTATCTAAAAATATGTATGGTTGAATCTGTGCCAGCTTTTTAAGTAATTGAGGGTAATGGAAACTGTAGACTCTATACTCTTGAAACCCCTCTGCAAGGTGTTGGCATAGTTCTGTAGCTACTTGAACACCCGGCTGTCCACGGAGAGAAACATCTGCTATCTGTGCCAACCGATAATCAGGGCGATCATTTATAGTTTGCTTTTCTTCATAATTGTATTGCAGTAGAACCTTACGTGAAAACTCAATTAACCTCTCAGAGTATATGTTTGATTTCCCCTTTTCTGTGTGAAATCTCATATTCAATATCTCAATTACGACCCTTACTCCCCCCTCCTTTGTAAGAATCTTCTCCATAAGTGCTGTCAAATCATCATCATCGATAGCTTCATGGCGTCGTCCCCAAGCAAGTCGCTTAAAGTCATAGATGTTTGCATTCTCTTCATCTAATGCCTTATGCAGGCGTTCAATTCCTCGCTTATCAAGTTTTGAGGTCATTTGAAAGTATGGAAACCATTGTCCTAGCAACTTGTCTTCAATCAGCGAATCGAGAATTGCATTGTAAAGTTCGGGGTCGTGTATAGCACAGAACGAAAGGAACCCTAACATGACTGCAATCTGACGCTTTTCAGATGGTGTTTTTTCGATTTGCTCGTAGAGCGTTTGCCACATGCTTCTCCTGTCTTCACACCCGCCTGCCAATCCCTCGCCAAACACACCTAAGCTATCATGATAGTTTGATACAAGTTCTGGCAAAAGTTCTCTGAAAACGACTTCATCTTGCGCCACTGCTACGCCGATTTGCCGCGTTGTGTCTTGTCCCCGTAACCATTGGTCTGCGGCACTTTCTTCTTCATCAAAGCCATCTTCTAAATTAAAATTTAAGTGGTCATTGGTGAGAACATATGCACGCGCTTGTTCCAAAAGGTTAACTGGCTTTAGACGTTGCGACAATTGCCTGAGTCTTAATAGAGCTTCCTGTCCCATCTGCCCGCTATCGTAAGAAATAATCTCTTTGGTTGAAATCCACCCTTCATTCCATGGTTCTTGGCTGTGAATTTGAATAATAACGTGTTCCAAATCCTCAAGAAATTCTTGGTCGAAATTAATACCAATCCACCATAAACCTCTAAGCTGATTGGCTAACACTCGCTTGGCACTTGTTGCGATAGGCACATCCAGTAAAGCTGTTCGTGTACAGATTGCTAGATAGACTCTGTACCAATCTGCCATTTCTTGATTCGAATTTGGACGATAGCCAAAATCACGTGGTCTTGCACCAAATGTGCTGGTGTGAAATGTCATAAAGTGATGTGTCTTCAGCGCAGCTTCAAGAAGATTTATCCCCAAATCCTGTTCTGTTTGAATGCTTGAGCTTATCAACTCATCAATTATAGTGGCACGAATCTGGGCGGGGGCCCGTGTACCAGATAGGAAGACGTGGAATAGTGTTGATAACGTTCTACGGGCAGAGCCGCCATCGTTAGTATCGGGTTTTTCCAACAATGCTAATTGAGAAAGCAATCTTGTACTTCTCTGAAATAGTTCCGCTTCATAAGCCAAATGTCTTAGCAACTGAATAAATTCGTGACTATGGAGTTGAGCTAAGCCACCAATTTGATTGACAGCACGCTCTAGCATCGCTAATGTTGCTTCGGGTACAATAGGGGCAATGTTTTTAAATACAGTTAGTCCTAACGAACTAAAATTACAGTTTGCTATGCCTATCCAGCCCTCTGGCATTAACCACGCTTCGGCGATTTCAATGGCAGGTTTACAATCATGAAGATAGCCGAGACGACGGGTAAAAGACTTAATTAGCCGGTCTGAGCCATTTAACACAAACGTATCTACAATTGTCTGTCTTGGTATAGAATTGAGTGCGTGCTTGGCTAGTCGGTTAGCAATAGCTTGTGGGAGAACAGCCCGCCATACATTTCGTGCTTGCACTAACCCTCTGTCCTTTAGCTCTGCAACATCTCGATACAATTCAAGGGATGATTTTTCGGCCAAGTCCGACAGAAACTTAAGCTCAGATGTCGCAGATGTTGTATCATCTCCATTAAATGAGTACACAAGGGAACAGATTTCAGCTGAAACTCTCAAACTGTCATTTGGGCTATGCCGTTGGTGGAAAAGCCTATCGAATAACTCTTCATCTCTAAGCGTTGACAAACTTTCGTTTTGTTTCAGCGTATTGGCTAGGGCAATTGCCACCCGTGCATTCCCGTTCGCAAAATCTGCTATTGTGTGTATGTTGATTTGGCTGATGTAAGGATAGCGTTGTTCAAGTAGCTTTTCGATTATTCTATCGCTAGAAGGTTCTAATCTAAAGACATCTGTTTCTTCTGGAACATCGTCACGAATATCATACTCAACTGTCAGCAAGCTAACCATTGAATCCTTACATAAATTGGTTAGGTTGCGATGCAGCTCCTGAGAGCAATTATCAATGATCAACACCGCTTTTGCTTGTGTTGCTATGAGTTGGTTGGCAAATGATGTAGGATCAGGGATGGGGCTATCTGAAATATCTGTGTAGTATGCCAAAGCTGGGTTAAGTGCGTGGTCACCAACTCGCTCATCGAACAATGCCTGAACAAGTCGCGTCTTTCCAACACCTGACAAACCAGTCAATCGTATTGACGCGCCACTATGAGTCAATCGCGACCGCAATTTTTGCAACCCATCAATTACAGAGTTACCTTGCTCAGAACTTGTTCCATCATAGAGCCTTAATTCTTCATCAACTATGTATTCTTCTTGAAGCCCTGTCGGTGTCTTTGCCCAGTTATCGTAAGAATGCCACCCTTGCAGTGGTCGTTGAATTTTGTTGCGTACCCACAAAATCAATGAGGGATGGGTGCGCACCCAAGTTGCAATACGTCCTCGATCTAAAAAATCTAGGTGTAATTGCTGATGATTGGGTTCATTAGCAACTGCCTTTCTCATTGCCTCAATACGTTTTTGCAGAGCCTTCTTCGTCGTGGATCCATTTGAGTTGACAATGATGTAGGATCCACCTTCATTGATCAGTGTTTTGATTTCCTCTCGAAGTTTCCCTTTTGGCCTCATTTCATTCCCGATTCTTGAAGGTTGCATATCGGGTTTTTTCACCTGAAATCCTGTTGTCCTTCTTGGCACACAACTATATTGAGGTGGATCAATATCACTATGAACGGTTACATCCAATCCGTCATCACTAGCATCTTGATGCCCACCCCAAATGATTCCATGGGGAGACAATCCAGCTAGCCGGAAATCTGCCTCACATAATAGGCCAATCAATGACCGCAGATCGGTATCATTTAATAAAGCAATATCATCGCCGGTAATTTCAAGCAAAGAAGACATAAGTTCTATTTTACCACGATGTGGATGAAAAACCGAAACGGTTAAACATTTATTACCCTGTTACCATAAATATGCGCACATAGAAGGGGTTTCTATTATTGGGCAAAAAAGAGACGCGCATAGAGAGGGTTTCTATTGG
>JAGRBZ010000350.1 GCA_020433805.1 Anaerolineae bacterium | reverse complement strand
GGCGGAGAAATCCCTATAGCATCGGCTTGCAAACAAGGTTCTCAGGGATTTCTCGTCGTTCCTCCTCGAAATGACATGGCAGCTGCGTAAGTCATATAGCTTTTTAGATATATTTGGTCAAGTTGTCGAAACGTCCGCTTTACGCTATGGTAGCTATCTATGAAACGATTTCTTCGCAAAAAATGGGTTATAGGCAGTCTAGGTTTCGCTCTGGTGATCCTCTTGCTATGGGTTGCCACAACCCGTTATACGCCGGTTTGGGCGTTTCGAAATACGCTTCAGTACCATATCTATACCGGCTGGTGGTCGTTAACGGATCAAACCACTTCTAATCAGTTCGGCTCCTTGCAAGGAACCGTGACCAATACCCGTGGAGCCGCTATCGAGGGTGTCTGGGTTATTGTTCCCCAGTGGGATGGTACCACGTACATTGGCCGTACCGATGCAGATGGACGCTATACGATCGAACATATCCCCATCGGCACGTATCACCCAGTGGCCACCGCGCCCGGCTACCAGAGCGTTCGTCTAGGCGGCTATTGGAACCGGGTTACTATTAACCCAAACGCAACGACCATCGCCAATACGGATTTAACGCCTGAACCGGCTCGGTCCGTTACACCCGGCACCCATTTCGCTCTGGCCGAACCGAAGACGGTGCAGTGTGACATCCCACCTTTTGAAACCACAGCCATTCAGCGCCAAATCCATTTTTTAAGCGATGACGAACCTAATCAGCTCTCTTTTTACTATCCCCCACCAGACACAGCCCCTAATCCGGCACCGCTCTTATTGGTTATTTATCCCGGCCCGGCCGACGGCTGGGTCTGCGCCAGTTTGTCGCTGGTCAAAGCGGGTTACGCAGTTATCGCCGCCGGCCCGGCCTATACGTTCGATTTGGAGGCCGACCTGGATGAATTAGAGCGCTTGTTGACCTTTGTTCGAGAAGGTCAATTCCCCGGCAGCGACGGTAGGCGCATTGCCATCATGGGCGGCAGTTACAGCAGCCTCCACGTCCAGCGCTTGCTGCAACGCGGGCAGCAGGTCGATGCCGCTCTCTTACTTGGCCCACCCACCGATCTGTTCGATATGCGGCGACGGCAAGAGGATGGCTCGTTTGTGCCGCCATTTGGCCTGGATCAGGCCTTTATCGCGATGGGATTTCCGCACCAAGATCCGCTTCTCTATCTTAAATATTCGGGCGCTTATCACGTTCGGGCCGACTTTCCGCCACTGGCAATTCTCCACAGCCGGGGCGATGACACCGTGCCCTACCAACAGAGCGAGCGCCTTGCCGCCAACATGGAGGCCGTAGGCGCACCCTACGAGCTGCATCTCTTTGAAGGCGGTCACTACCTCATCGCCGAACAAGCCGACGCCGATAGTCAGGCAATTTACGACACCACGCTTGAATTTTTGGCAAAGCATCTCATGAGATCAACGGGTGCGCAGGATTAGCGCATTTCGTGTTATTCAATCCATGACGAGGCTTTTTCTTTTCAGTGCCCTCATTTTCCTCGGCATATTCAGCACTCCAAAGTCGCCCCTAAAACGGCATTGTTCACCAACAGATTAGCCCAATTTCCGAACCATGCGGTACAATTTAAACTGTTTATGACGTACGCGGTTGGCATGTCATTTCGAGGAGGAACGACGAGAAATCCCTGAGAAAACTGTTTGCAAGCAAAGGCAGTAGGGATTTCTCCGCCTTTGGCTGCGAAATGACATACATTTGTGTCAAGTGCGTAACTCCTATTTATATATCTTCTGATTTTTAGAGGTTGAGCAGACGATGCTGAACCGTGGCGGGAATTATATCATGCGCTATAGTGGACAGCAAGGATACATTGCAATCAATGATAAGTTGTGTTAAACTGTGGGCACCTGCGGGGGTATAGATATGTCAAATAAACCAGAAACTCGTGCAACCGAAAACTTACGCCTTGGTATTGAAGCCGCCCGATCCGGCCAGTTTAAGACGGCTCGTCGCTATTTAACCCAGGTTCTTGAACACGCGCCCGACACTATTCCGGCGCTGATGTGGATGGCCTATGTTGCGCCGGAACCGGAAGACAGCTTTCGGTGGCTGGCCCAGGTGTTAGCCATCGATCCGCATAACGAGCGCGCTAAGGCCGGCATCGAATGGGCCAACAAAAGGATCGAGGCTCAACGAAATCCTCAGGCTACCGGATCAAGCTATAGTCCGGCTAATGGCGAGGAGACGCCGGTTCAGGCCAGTTATCAAGAAACTGAGCTGCCTGATGCCTTTATCCGCGATCAGTTTTTCAAGGCCGATGAAGCCCAGCAGCGGGCCAGAAAAGCCGCTCTGGCGCAGCGCGCCCGTCGTAACATCGCCCCCTTCACCCTCATTCTTCTCATTATTGGTATAACCGTTCTGTTTGGTTGGGCGTATTGGTATCTACTGACCGTGCCCGATGAGACGCTGGTGGCCTTGTGGCCGACATCGCTCGATGTAAACGTTGTAAATCCGGCTCCGGCGGAGGCCAAAACGGCGGATGAAGTAAATTCCGTACCGGCCATGATTATCGAAGAGAAGGCCGATGTCGCCGTTGCGCCGCCCCATCTAACCTCGGCGGTGGATACCATCATCCTGAAAAACAGCCAACTGGCAGAAAAGTTGGAAGCCGCCGATCCGTTTACACCTTTGGAGGAAAACCAACTCCCGGCTTTAGATATTCCCCCGGTACATCTTGAAACCGAGGGTGACAGCAGCGTTGATCTTTTGCATCTCATCGGTCCGGTTGAAGAGATTTTAGACGGGGTACGGCTGTTTGTGCCGGTCGATGCCGCGTTGCTGGCTTATCAACCAACCTCGCCCGATGAGAAATGGATCGATGTTGACATTAGCGAACAGCGGGTAACGGCCTGGGAGGGAAACGTGCCGGTGCTCTCGTTTGTAAGCTCAACCGGCTTGCCCGATACACCTACCGTTACAGGCAAGTTTAACATCTACTGGAAACTGGAGTCAACCGTGATGATCGGCGAGGATTATTATCTACCGGAAGTGCCGTACACCATGTATTTCTACGGTGGGTACGCGCTGCACGGAGCCTACTGGCACAACAATTTTGGGCAACCGATGAGTCACGGCTGCGTTAACCTGAGTAGTGACAACGCCAAACAAATCTTTGAATGGGCCGACCCGATTATACCGCCGGGCCAGACTCAGGTCGTTTCCTCGTTCGATAATCCCGGTACGGTGGTGGTCGTTCACGAATAAGTTCTCAAAACCACAGCTTGCCGTTTAACCCGCCTGTATATTACAGTGCGGGCTTTTTATTGCACTTCGACAAGCAACCGGTTTATGGTAGAATATGATCACCTTATTATGTCTTACGTAGGCTAAGGGGACAATTACTTAATCGTCCTAAAAGGGACTATACCTAACGTTTTAATAAAACAAAAAGGATGGAGATGCATGACAAAAAACAAACTATTACACCGGGCGACGGTCGTATGGCTGCTCTTGTTAGCAGCCGGGCTGACGGTCGCGGCCTGTGGGACAGCCGCTCCAACAGAGCCGGCGGAGGCTTCTGATCCGGTCGAGGCGGTACCTGCTACAGAAGAAGCTACCGACGAGGTAACCGAAGCAACGGAAGCGGTTGAAGAGGAGACCGAAGCCGAGGCAACTTCGGAGGAAGTGGTAGCGACGGAAGAAGTGGCCGCCGTCGAGCAAGAGCAAGCCATTGAGGCCTCCCCCCCGGCTTCGTGTGTTCCAATCGACATTCCTGACAATGAACTCATCCCGGCTCCGACAGAGGATGATTGGGCGCTTGGACCGGAAACGGCCGCGATCACGGTGATTGAGTACGGCGATTTTCAATGACCGGGCTGTAAAGCTATGTCTCCCGTGTTGGAGCAACTCAAAGCAGATTACGGCGATGATATGCGCATTATCTTTCGCCACCTCCCTCTTCTTAATATTCACAGCAATGCCCAAATCACCGCCGAGGCGGCCGAAGCAGCAGGCGCACAAGGTAAATTTTGGGAACTGCATGATCTTCTCTTTGAAGAGCAAGACAACTGGAACTCTTTGCCGGAATCGGATATGATTGATGTATTGGTAGATTACGCTGAGGAAGTGGGCGTAGAAGACCTTGATCAATTTAGAACCGATTTGGAAGAAGGCACCTATTCTGACGTTGTAACCGAAGAACTGACGCAAGCCGTCAATGCCCAAATTAACAGCACCCCTACGTTTGTGGTTAATCGCGTGCTCTATCCGGCCCAAGCGTTTGGACTGTCTTACCAGGGTTTAGAAGCATTCAGCAAACTTATGGGTTTGCGCGAAAATTGGTTTGAAGAGCCAGAGCAGGTCATCGAGGCGGATAAGGAATATATTGCGACTATCCAAACCGAGAAGGGCGATATCGTTGTTGAACTTTTCCCGGACACCGCTCCGGTTAATGTGAACAGCTTCGCCTTTTTAGCCGAGCAGGGTTGGTATCAAGACAATACGTTCCATCGGGTTCTGCCCGATTTTGTGGCTCAAGGGGGCGACCCCACCAACACCGGCGTCGGCTTCCCCGGCTATCGCTGCGGCGATGAGGTAACACCCGAACGCAGCTTTGATAAGGCGGGCCTGGTTTCGCTGGCGAATAGTGGGGCCAACACCAACGGCAGCCAGTTCTTTATCACCTACGGGCCAACGCCCAACCTGAATGCCAATTTCACCATCATCGGTCACGTGATCGAGGGCATGGATATCGCCGAGCAAATCACGCCGCGCGATCCTCAGCAAAATCCGGATGCACCTCCCGGTGATACAATCATTGATATTATCATCGAGGAGAAAAGTTGATTTATTAATTAACCCAAGGAGAACCCCCAATGGCATTACCTGACTACATCAGACAGTTCTTAACGAAAGTAAAAAGTAAAGAACCCGTATTTAACAATGCGGCTAAATATGGAGTTAAGATTAAGAGGTTATCTGAAATCAGTGTGCCATTGGGCGCAAAAAAGTATTGGCGCGTGGTGGGTGTTCATCACCTGAACGGGACCGAAAATGTGGGGCAGCATCATGTCTTCTGTGATGTCCTGGATGAGGATGGCGTCCGCATCAATGGCTCTCGCTTAGTTTTGACGCAAGGCAATTCGGCACCGGTCTTTGCCGTAGTGGACAAACCGGCCCATGAAGCCGGTACAAATTTCCCGATGTGGTCGTCAACGCGGGCTACGGTTGCGGTGCATCATGATTTGCCAAGTGAGGCGGTGTTTGGTTTACGAACCGATCACGCTGATGAAGAGATCGGCAATACGTGGGGGCATCACTCTTTTTATGTTGTTTTTCAAAGAACGGACATTCCCGCCGAAGAGGGGAATGAGAATGATTCAACAAACACCAATACGCGTGGCGAAACCGATAACCCGCCTCTGTCGTTGGAAGAGTCCATAGCTTTAGTCGGCCAACCACTTATCATTCCGTTAAATCCCGATGCCGGTTTTTACAAGATCGGCAAGCAGCAAAATTTGGGCGAACGGTTAAGCAGTGAGTATGATGTAGCGTATCAGGGCCGCAGTTATCGTGCTCAGATATTTGAAAAAGGCATTGTCTATGCCGAGGTCGGTGATTGGGGTAACATAAAAATCATCCCTCGAACCAATTAACTTTTATTCCATTCAAAAATTCAAGACGCCCTGGAAACGGGGCGTTTTGTTGTTTAAAAGGATTAAGGTTACAATAAACTCTAACCTTTTACTAACTCACTTCACATTGAATTCCCACGGTTGCTGATTATCCTTAGTGGGGATGTTAAAGCCATACGACAGACATCTTTTTACCATAGTATATGAAGACGAATTCAGTCTCGGAGGAAAATTTCGTGAAAAATATTCTAGTTACGGGCGGTGCAGGCTTCATCGGATCCAATTTCGTGCATTTGATGTTGGAAAAGTATGATGATATCAATGTTATCGTCTACGACAAGTTGACCTATGCCGGAAACTTAGATAACTTGGCTCCGATTGCCGACGACCCGCGTTATGCCTTTTTTCAGGGCGATATTTGCGATGCTGCCGCCGTCGATAGGGTGATGCAAGAGTATGATATCGATACCATTGTTAACTTTGCAGCAGAAACGCACGTCGACCGCTCGTTAATGGAACCGGGCGGGTTTATTCAAACCGATGTATATGGAACATTTATATTGCTTGAAGCGGCCAAGAAGTATGAAATCGAGCGCTATCACCAGATTAGCACCGACGAAGTTTACGGTCAGGTTTTGGAAGGACGCTCGGTGGAAACGGATCAACTGCATACGCGCAGCCCTTACTCTGCAGCGAAAGCCGGTGGGGATTTGATGTGCCTGGCCTACTACACCAGCTTCGACCTACCGGTCACCATTACTCGAGGCAGTAACAACATTGGGCCTTATCAATATCCGGAGAAAGTCTTGCCGGTTTTCATCACCAACGCGCTCGACAACAAACCCCTGCCTTTATACGGTGATGGGAAGCAAATGCGTGATTACCAGTATGTCAAAGATCACTGCGCGGGTATCGATACGGTTTTACGCAAGGGCAAAATCGGCGAGATTTACAACTTAGGCACCGGCACAGAAACGACCAACATCACGATGGCCAAACTTATTCTGAAACTGTTGGATAAGCCCGAAAGCCTGATCCAACCCATCACCGACCGCCCCGGCCACGATCGACGTTATGCTTTGGATTGCAGTAAGATTGAAACCTTAGGCTGGAAGAATCAGTACAATTCCGAGCAAGCTATCGAAGCAACAGTGAAATGGTATGTTGAAAATGAGGATTGGTGGCGCAAGATTAAAGATGGCCGCCACTACCAAGATTACTACCAGCGCCAGTATGCAGGCCGCGAGGTCAACGAGGCCATTGCCTAATTACTGATGCTAGATAAAAAAGGCAGGTGCATATGTACGTGGCACCTGCCTTTTTTTATTTCCGCAGCCATTTCGGCAGACGCCTTCTTATGGCTGTTTTGAGCATAATCGGTTTTAGTCGATGCCAGGCGGTATGGCTGCTATAGAGTTGAGTTGATTTATAGAGATTATTCTCAGGCTGAGAGCCATTTTTACCGGGGCTGAAGGTATGATGAACATACTCGCTGGTGATACTCTGAATTTCGCGTTGATAGGTTGGTAAACTGCGTTGTAAAGAGGCGGCGTGTTCATAAGGCGTTTGCCAGGGGCGAATACCCAAACCCATCCAACCGGCAAATTTAATCATGCGGCTGTAGAGAGATACGACGCTCTCGTCCGGGCTAACGTGGTTTTGCTTGCGCCACCATAAACCAGCGGCCACCAATCCCCCGATAATTACCAATGCGACAACAAGAACAGTACCATTTACGGTTGAACGCGCTACGCTAAGCTGCGTGCCGAGAAAAGGTAACTTAAAGGCAAACGGCCCACCGGCAAAGGCTTCATCATCAATAGGGATATTGTCACCTGGCCCGCCCGGAAAGTTCTCGTCCAGTTCAGGCTGTGTATTGGGTGGGAGTGCAGGTGAGGAAAATCCGCCTTCATCTTCGGGCGAGGTTGGGCGAATGATATTCGGTTGGGCAGCCGTGGGTTCAAACTCTATCCAGCCATAGCGTGGAAAATAGACTTCAACCCAGGAGTGAGCGTCTTTATTAAGAACCTGATAGGCGGCGGTATCTGAGTCAAACGCGCCTCGAGCAAAACCGGCGGCAAAACGAGCCGGAATCCCCTGCGAACGCAGCATGACAATCATCGAGGTAGCGTAGTAATCGCAGTAGGCTTCTTTGGCCGTAAATAAAATGTAATCGACTTTATCAACATTACTGGGTGGAGCCGAGATGCCCTCGTTGTACGTGAGTTCCTGACGCAGATACCGTTCAACGGCGCGAGCTTTGTCAAAATTGTTCTCATAATCCGCTGTTATCTCAACCGCCAACTCACGCGTTCGATCGGTAATTGAGTCGGGCAGTTGAAGGTAACGCTCTGTGATCCAGTCCGGATATTCATTGCCCGAGGTTTGGAGCTGACCGACGGTGGCATTGCTGATAGCCGACCAAACCTGGTAACTTTCGCCTTGATCGACGGTGGCATTGCTTCGGATATAGGTTACCTCTTCGACCCACGGCTCATTGATTTCGGACCAGTTGGGGCTAAGAGCGTTAGCCGTATCAATATCGGGTATGGTGGTGAATGTGGCTCTGGCCGAGCGATCAAGGTCGATGGGGGTAGACATCGCATAGAGTACGGTCGAGCCGTTGCGGTGATTCGTATAGGTTTGCGTTACGACTTCGCGGGCTTCAAATACCGGCAAGGCGAATGTCGTCTCTTCACCAAACGTTGCCCGTTCCTCGTTACGAGTCAGCCAGCCGTCGCCGGTGTAATAATCGTACACAACCGCCCGCCAATAGCGACCAAGACCGTCGACCTGAACATCCATTACCGGCTCGTTGGTTAATTGCCGTGGGCCTCCTAACTTGAGCGATGCCCCAAACGAATCAAACACCCGCCGATCGCGATAGTTCAAATCGGCAAACATACGATTCCATTCGCCCTGAACATCGCGCCAAGAGCCTTCGAATTCATCAAACAATCCCAGTGCTTTGGCATCGACAAGCGGTGGAGTAAACCAGGCAAAGATAATCACCAATGCCGAAAAGATAAACCCGTCGCGTAGGAAATCTATACTAATATCTGGCCGAAAAAAGACACCCTCCGACCGCCATTTTCGCTGTTGACTGAACAGATTAAACCGGACGACCAACAGTAAAGAAACCATTAAATAAACAATGAACCAAAAGCTGATATCATTCGGAGCATAGTAGAGGTTAATTAACAAAACAAGGCCGCCTGGCACAATTGCCGGCCAAACTTTGCCTGATCGAAATAGAAACCAAATCATCAAGTAACCGGTTACCCAGACAATGACACCCATTTGAAAAATAAACATCAGGTTATCATAACTGGTGCCGCCCTGAATCGCCTGCTCATACCAACTTTGTAACCGAAAAGCCAAATTCTGCCAGCGTTCAAGCCAGTTATAATGCAC
>JAGRBZ010000349.1 GCA_020433805.1 Anaerolineae bacterium | reverse complement strand
GCCTAAATCAAGGTGTAAAACGGTTGAACTCCGGTTGAAGGCTTAGGTGGAGACTGAACCAATCTGAACTGCGTAACATCTAATCTTGAGAAACGGCCCGACTATTTTCTCACAAACGACAGTCTAGTTTTTTTGTTTTATCCGTCAAATTGTGCGCGTTGTCAGGTTCTCGCCTGGATCAGGCGAATATTAATCTGCCGACCAACTACCCCACCACCGTTCCCGATTGCTCCGGCATAACATCATCAACCGTATCAGGAGACGGCTCTATTGACTCCAACGACCGATCGCTTAATAACAACGCCATCGGCCGCGTTTCGTCAAATCCTTCCAAAATAAATTTGACCAAGACGGTCAGCGGCAGCGATAAAAACATACCGATCGGTCCCAAAATCCAGGCCCAGATAATCAACGACAGGAAGACGGTGAGGATCGACAAGTTTAAGCCTTTGCCCATCCAACGCGGCTCGATGCCCCAACCGACCACATAATTGATAATCCAGTACCCAAGACCAACGATTACCGCCGTCCGCAGATCATATTGCATCAGAGCAATGAAAATAGCCGGAATCGAGGCCAGAATCGAGCCGATAGAGGGGATGTAATTCAAGATAAAGGCCAAAAAGGCCCACAGCAGCAGAAAATCTATCCGCATAAACCAGAGAAAAATGAGCACAATCGATCCGGTCAGTAGGCTGATCCAGGTTTTGATGACCAAATAATGGCGAATGCTCTGATTAAAGCGGCTCAGGTGAGCAAACCAGGGGCTGTCTCGAAATTTCCAATTCTTCAGCTTGTTGGGCAGCAGCAAGGACTCGATAATCGTAAAGACGGTGATCCCCAGAATCAGCAAAGATTGGGCCAGAACGATGCTGACTGAGCCTAAAATCACGCGCAGAAAGCGGGTAATGGTCTCGGCGCTGATCACACCGGTTTCGATCGTTTCGCTGTTGGATTGAATGCCGAGGGCAGCTAACCGGGCGGCAAACTGCGTCTGGATCTCCTCGATGCGAGCCTGGTAGGTGGGCAGGCTCTCGCTAATTTGCCCTGTCGAAATACCGACAATCCCCACCACCAGCAGACCCACTACTAATAACCCAACAATGACCAACAGAACCGCAATGGCTGAAGGGATGCCTCTGCGGCGGAGGTTGTCGACAAACGGCAGGCAAACCAAACCCAGCGTTACGCCTATAAAGATCGGGTTTAGCAGCGAACCCATCGCTCGCAGGATAAGCATTAACAAGCCTATGCCTATCAGCAGCAAGAGGAATCTACCGGCTGGAGAGGCTTGCTTGTCGATCATCGTTAGGCCGGCTCTCCCATCGAGGTCGAGTCGTCATCCTTTGTGCCAGCCGCAGCGGCCACGGCTTCGGCTTGGGCGATGACACCCTCAGCATGTTCGACGGCAGCGGCCTCGAGTAACCCGGCTGCCAACAGCGTGGCAACGGCTTCTTCAGCAGCGGCCTCTTCGATCATACCGGCAACGATTAGCGTTCGAACGGCATCGGCCACAGCGGCGGTTTTGACCAGTTCAGCCGCCACCACAGTCTCGACGGCCTCTTCGATAGCCGCTTCTTTAACGGCTTCGGCTTCCACCATCGTCGCCAACGCATCCAGAATGGCCGCCCCTTTAACAGCGTGGGCCATCTCGATAGCCGCTTCAGCCTCGGCCACAGCCTGAATCTCTCGGCCGACCATCATAATGACTTGCGGCGTTAAAAATCCTTGAGCCACCATCCGCCCGCCCGCGTCAAGCAGGGCGTCCCTAAAGCCAGTGGCCCAGCCGTGCTCAACCAACAGCATGGCCGCGGCTTGGCCCGGTTCAATTTGATCGGCCAGCGCCTGGATATCACCCATCGTTAAGCCATATTCGGCTTCGGCCATCGCCAATGCTTCCGAGGCGGCCTGACCCTCGGCCGTGGCACCGCCGTCTAATCCCAGCAGGGCGGTGAGAACGTTGCCCATTTCCCGTTCTTCCTCCGCCGACAGTTGGGAGTCTTGAAAGCTCATGACGTTGCCCTGCTCATCTTTCATCACAAAGAGCAAGTCAAGCACCCGGATGACGCCCCGCTTCCGCAAATCATTCAGCTCTTTGATGATTTCACCTTTGAAGCGATCGGTGCGCTCAAAAGCAAAGGCAATTAATTGTATTGGACCAATATCCATCATGTATTCTCCTTCTGAAAATAGACTTGTAGGACAAACTTAAGTTTGTCCTACGGTAATTTTCACTGTCGTTGTTGTCTCATTTGAGACTGTCGGACTCCTTGGTAGATAGTGTTTTTTCAAAACTCGGCCTGAAAAACTTGAAACAAACCCGATTGATGCGGACCTCTTATCTACACGAACTATAATAGAGGCTGCGCAGCAGGTACACATACGCAGCCTCATTAACACCAAGGTTTAGCCTGCGATAAATGACGCTATCAGATTAGCGGCCTGAGATAGCTCTATACCTCTTCCGCAAAGACTTCGTGCAGCTTGTCTTCTTGTTCTTTAGACAAGTTAGTAGCGATTATGTCAAATTTGTAATCTTTTAGCGCAGCAGCCACGCGATCAACCACGGCTCCGCTGGTCATCAAGAACAATGCCGAGTCGCCTTCATGGACCTGGTCACGAATAGACTTGATGAAGTTGTCGTCAATGCCCACATCGGCAAAAGAGCCGGTCAAAGCCCCCATGGCCGCCCCCATTGCCAAGCCAAACAGCGGGACGAGGAAAATCAAGCCAAACAGCATGCCCCAAAACGCACCGGAGAGCGCCCCGGCCGCGGCCATATTGTTTAACTGCTGCGTCTTGGGCTTTTTCTTGCCCTCCGGCCAGCTCACAATCGCAGCATCGTGGAGGTTAATTAAATGCTGTTTTTGTAAATCTTGGATAGCCCCAAGAACCTGCTGCGCGCCCGCCGGCGTGCCAAACTTTAAGACGGTTAAGGCTGTCATTACATTCTCCTTTTTTATGATAAACCTGTTTTAATACACTGATCTAAATAACCTCATGCTTCATCGCCTTCGATTGACAAACATTCAACCGATAGTAGCGGTAAGCCAAAGGTATATAACCCATTGAGCACGCCCAATAGAGCCGCCTGGTCGATGAGAGGCCCGGTTAGCGTCGTGATTTTATGGCCGGTGGATTCGGCTGTACAGTCAATTTGCAATCCAGCCAGATAGTCAGACCAGTGGGTATCAAGACAACCCTGGATGCTGATACGATAGATCGCTGTCGTATTTAGTCTGAGTTTTCGCCGATGACATCTCATAAGACCTCTTTAATTAATGTAAGACATGGCTCAGGCTGCGATATAAATTTCCCTCAACTATAAACCAGTGTATAGGCATCTGACGATTAAAACAGGATGCAAAAGGTAGTACTCATGGAGTATTTTGTACTACCATAGTCTCATTAACCTTCTCCATTTTTGGCTCTTTTGGAACTTAAAGGGTTGACAGGATTGTAAAACGAAAAACGTAAAACGTAATTCCTTTTTACGCATCACGTTTTACGTTTTATCGTGTTAATCCCACGAAATCCTGTTGAGCCTCCTTTTTTATAGCGTTGTGTAAAGTGGAATAGTTCCCGTATACATGGTTTTAGTAGTATTAGAGGGAGATATTAAGCGCGAGATGATACGCGCCCGTCATTTCGAACGGATGCCGGGTAAAAAACAGGTCGACGGATACTACCTTTTTACTCCTTTTAGTCTGTTGTAGGTTGAAAGATACTAACATACACTGGGCATTAAAGTTTCTTACGCCTATGAATGGGTATTAGCGATTTCTGTCAGCCGTTATTGAAGGCTATAGTTAAAAGGGAACCCCAATAATGACACACATGAGTGATACCGCCCGTGACTATTCTCGGGCTAATGCGGAAAGATTCCGGCGTGAACTGCACGATTTACTGCGTATTCCCAGCATCAGTACCGATCCGGCCTACGCGCCTGATGTCCAACGCACTGCGGATTGGTTGGCCGCCAATATGGCCGAACTGGGCCTCGATAAGGTCGAGGTGATGCCGACCGCCGGCTATCCGGTGGTTTACGGAGAGTGGTTAGGGGCCGGCCCTGACAAAGAGACCGTGCTGGTTTACGGTCATTACGACGTCGTGCCGGCCAAAATGGAGGACGGCTGGGATACACCGCCCTTTGAGCCGGTTGAAAAAGACGGTAAAATCTATGCGCGTGGTGCCACCGACGACAAAGGTCAGTTATTT
The DNA here is from genome assembly GCA_020433805.1 of Anaerolineae bacterium. GTDB lineage: Bacteria > Chloroflexota > Anaerolineae > 4572-78 > J111 > JAGRBY01. Next base: position 4,828 of record JAGRBZ010000349.1, on the reverse strand, counting down.
ATTCACGTCAAAGCCCTGGAGTCCTATCTCAAAACCGCCGGCAGCGCGCCGATTAATATGAAATTCCTCATCGAAGGCGAAGAAGAAATATCGTCCCCTAACCTGACGCCTTTCATAAAAGATCATCTGGATTTGCTGATGGCCGATATATGTATCATCAGCGACACCTCCATGCGCACTATCGACGAACCGGCCATCCTGCACAGCCTGCGCGGTATGACCTACCTGGAAGTGGAGGTGCAGGGTCCGTCTGAGAATTTGCACAGCGGCCTATGGGGCGGCGCAACGCATAATCCGGCGGTGGCTCTCGTCGAAATGCTGGGCAAGCTCTATAACCCCGATAACACCATCGCCGTGCCGGGCTTTTATGACGATGTCGTCCCCCTAACCGCCGAGGAACGGGCGATGATCGCCAAGACCGACCTCACCGAAGCCCAATTCAAACAATCGACCGGCGTACGGGCCGTTTGGGGCGATACAAACTACAACATCCGCGAACGTATTTCGGCCCGTCCTACTCTGGACATCAACGGGTTGTGGAGCGGATGGTCCGGCCCTGGCGTCAAGACCATTATCCCTGCCAGTGCGGGGGTGAAGTTAAGCTCACGCCTGGTTGGCAATCAAGACCCGCATAAAATCTACGAACAGATCAAAGCCTACCTCGAATCGATTGCCCCGCCGACCGTAACCGTGAACATCAAACTCGTTACAACCGGTAAGCCGGCCCTATTCCCATTCGACATTCCGGAAATGCAGGCGGCGGCGCGGGCCTATGAAAAAGGTTGGGGCGCGGCACCCGTCTTTACCCGCGGCGGCGGCAGCATTCCGGTTGTAGCCGAAATTGCCGATCTGATGAACATTCCGGTCGTGATGATGGGTTTTGGTCTGGATGACGACGGCCTGCATTCACCCAACGAACGGTTCAGCATCGAGATGTTCCATCGCGGCATTGAAACCGCAATCGTATATCTTGACGAGTTGGCCCAACTATAAGAAATGGCAGAACCTATGGCAGCCAATTTTGATGGCGAACTCGAAGAGCGGCTGATCCGTTACGCTCGTGTCGACACGCAAAGTGAGGAAACCTCCCCGACTTCACCCAGCACCGACCGGCAATATGATCTCCTCAATCTGCTGGTCGATGAGTTGACGGGGTTGGGCGCACACGATGTGACCTTAACCGATTACGGAGCCGTCCTGGCCACCATCCCGGCCACGGTAGCGACGCAGGTGCCAACGGTGGCCTTCTTGGCCCACGTCGATACCGCGCCGGCATTCAATGCTACGGGGGTTAAACCCATCGTTCACCGCAATTATGATGGCGGTGACATTGTCTTGCCCGATGATCCCACGGCGGTGCTGTCGCCAACGGAGTCACCTTACCTGGCCGAAAAGGTGGGAGATGACATCATCACCGCCAGCGGAACCACGCTGCTGGGGGCGGATGACAAAGCCGGCGTGGCCATCATCATGACGATGGCCCATTATCTGCTGCAAAACCCCGGCGTGCTCCATGGCCCCCTGCGGATCTGTTTCACACCCGATGAGGAAATTGGGCGCGGTGTCCATGCTAATCTGCCGGATGACCTCCAGGCCGATTTTGCCTATACTCTGGACGGAGCCGAACTGGGCCAGATTGTGTATGAGACCTTCTCGGCGGAAAAGGCAACGGTGCATATTCGGGGGGTTTCGATCCATCCGGGCAGCGCCAAAGATAAACTGGTGAATGCCTTGCATCTGGCCGCCAAGATCATCGACACGCTCCCCCACGTGACCCTGACTCCTGAGACCACCGATGGCCGTCAGGGCTTCATCCACATCTACCACATGAGCGGATCCGCCGCCGAAGCCGAACTTCATTTCATCCTGCGTGACTTTGAACTGGCTGGTCTGAGCCAGAAAAGCGATCTCATTCAGCAAGTCTGCGCCACGATTCAAGCCACCGAGCCTCGGGCCAAAATCACTTGTACCATTACCCCTCAATACCGCAATATGCGGTACTGGTTAGAAGACGATATGCGCCCGGTGGAACTGGCCCGTGAAGCCTGCCGCCAACTGGGCATTGAACCTTTCTCGACACCCATTCGAGGCGGTACCGATGGTTCACGGTTAACCGAGATGGGCGTCCCCACTCCCAATTTGTTCACCGGCATGCAGAACATTCACGGCCCACTAGAATGGATCAGTGTGCAAGATATGGCCCGGTCTACCGAACTGTGCCTCAAGTTAGCCCAATTGTGGGGTGCGTAAGCGTCTTTGTTGGCCGTAAACACAACAACACTCAAAGCGTAGAGGTTTAGATGAGAAATTCGATCTTAAACGAGGATTTAGCCATCTCCCTTTGAGCAGTTGAAATTGGCTAAAATTGGATAATGTATACCTAGGTTAGTTTGAAAACAGGGCTTTTGTGCAAAATGGCAAGTCATGCCCGAATGTCTCTATCGGGCATCCATCAAGGGCTACAAAGCGTGATTCCCGCTCAAAGCATGCGGGAATGACATGTCTGAAAGTTTCGTTTTCATTCAGTTTTCAGTGTAGTTAGTAATTTAAGAGGAGAGAAATAATGGCAGTTGGAGAGACGGCAATTCCCGAACCGGGCGAGAAGCAAGGGTTCACTCAGAAATTACTTGACGGTATCGAGAAAATAGGTAACAAAGTTCCCCATCCGGTGCTCATGTTCCTGTACCTGATCATCATCGTGATGGTGCTATCTCATATCCTCTATCTCATGGGGGTTAGTGTCACTGAAGAAATCGCTGTGCCGGTAGCGACTGAAGCTGAAGCGGATTATTACCTGGACTCCACTGAACCCGGTCTAACCTTTCCAGCAGAGCCTTACCAGGTCGATTACGAGATTGAGCAGCAGACCATTACCATCAGAAGTCTGCTATCAGTTGAGGGTCTACGCTTCATCTTCACATCATTCGTCGGCAACTTCGCCGGTTTCAGTGTTGTCGCCGTCATTCTGGTGGCAATGGTTGGCGTCGGCGTGGCGGAAGAAGCCGGATTGATGGGGGCTTTGATCCGTAAGACCGTCAAGGTTACACCGCGCCAGTTAATTACCTTCATCCTCGTTTTTGTCGGTGTGTTGTCGAGCGTGGCGACCGATGCCGGCTATCTGATCCTCATACCTCTGGGTGCGGTGGCTTTTGCCAGCCTGGGTCGCCATCCGCTGGCCGGTGTGGCCGCTGCTTTCGGTGGGGTCAGCGCTATCTTTGCGGTTAACATCCTCATTGCACCGCTAGACGGCATGCTGACGGAGATAACCAACGAAGCGATCCTCGTAGCAGGCGGCGAACCTATTACAATTGTGGCCAACTTTTACTTCGCAGCCGCCTCAACGGTCGTCCTCAGTATCGTTGCGGCTGTGATCACCGACCGGATCATCGAGCCGCGGCTCGGCGCGTACCAGACTGAAAAGGATGCCTCGGCAGAGGAAACGCAAGATAAAGAGGCCGCAGCGGCTGAAGGACGAGGTTTGCAGTTTGCCCTGTATGGATTTCTCGGCATCTTGGCCCTCATTCTGCTTTTGACGCTGCCGCCGGGCGCGCCACTGCGCGATCCGGAGACCGGCGCGATCATCGGCAACACACCTTTCATGGACAGTTTGATCTTCATCATCACTATCTTCTTCTTAATTGCCGGGATTGGTTACGGCATCGGCGCTAGAACGCTGCAAGGCAGCGGTGATATCATTAAAGGCGTAACCAAAACGTTTGCCGGCTTATCCGGGTTGATCTTTATGCTACTGATGATCAGCCAGTTCATCGCCTTCTTTAACTTTAGCCGCATGCCCCAAGTTGTGGCCGTTTGGATGGCCGACACGCTTGAGCAGGCCAACATTGGCGCACTGCCCTTGTTAATCGGCTTTATTTTGGTGATTATGGTTCTTAACATCATCATCCCCAACGTTATCCCGAAATGGGCCATCTTCGCTCCTATCTTTATTCCGGTCTTCATGCGGCTGGGGGTTGCGCCGCAAACCGTGCTGGCCGCTTACCGCATTGGCGACTCACCGGCCAACGTCATCACCCCGTTGATGGTCTACCTGCCCTTTGTCCTCACCATCGTGCAGCGCTACCAGAAAGACGCCGGCATCGGTACTGTGGTGGCCCTGATGCTGCCTTACACACTGATTATCGCCGTCGTCTGGGTTATCCTGTTTATCATCTGGTTTGTAGTAGGTATTCCGCTAGGGCCAGGTTTTCCGGTCAGTGTTCCGTAAAGCTTAAGCCTGATCGGTTTAGGACAGCAGGAAACGTAGAGAACCAAATTCAACGTGATGATCGCATCACACTTTAGTTGGGCGATATATCGTCGCCAAGGAACCACCTTAAAATCTTATGAATCAAAAAGCTGACCCAACTACCAGCACCCAAACGCCACAGGTCGCCTCTTGGCTGCCGTTGGTCGTAATTCTTCTGGCCCAAATTCAGATGGCCTTCAACGTCAACGCCTTGCCGGTGTCTATCGGCCCTATTGTTGAAAATCTCGATATCCCGGCCACGAGTGTGGGCACAGCCCTTGTTTTCTACTCGCTCTTCGTCGCGGCCTTCGTGATGGTCGGCGCTAAGTTGGGCCGTATGTTTGGCGAACGTCTCGTCTTTCAGGTTACGGCGCTGGCGCACGGCATGGCAATGGCCTTGATGGCGCTCACGCCGGACGAGCGGGTTATGAATATCGCACAATCTTTGGCCGGATTGGCCGCGGCGGCCTTAGTCCCAACATTGGTCGTGCTTATTGCCGCCAACTATCGCGACAAACAACAAGAGCAGGCTCTGGGAATTATGGCCGGCACACCGGCCATATCCGGCGCGATGGCCTTTTT
>JAGRBZ010000034.1 GCA_020433805.1 Anaerolineae bacterium | reverse complement strand
GGCAAAATCAAACAAAACCTGTTTTGGGCTGCCATTTACAATATAATCGCTATCCCCATTGCGGCGGGTGTTCTGTATAGTAGCCTGGGGATTCTGCTGCGGCCAGAATGGGCCGCCCTGGCAATGGCTGCCAGCACCATCACTGTCACTATTAATGCGCTGGCGTTAAAATGGGCCGGTCTGCCCCATGCTGAAACGGCGGTGGTAGCGCCGCAGACACCTGCCCCGGTTGCCGTGGCGTAGCCATGCCGCGCTGCAACAAATGCACAGATGGCCGGACAGCGTCTCGGCCATCTGTATTTTTATCCAATCATTTAGTTTTGTACTACCGGATGGGTTACTGTTTGAGATGTTGGCAATTATACCTATTCGGTAATGTTGACCATCAGCATCAGGCCGCCCGGCTCCTCGCCATCGTTTGTGGTGTGATGCAGAATGTGGCAGTGCAACATCCACTGGCCGGACTCGCTGGCAATAAATTCAATATCGTACCGCTCGCCGGGCGCCACGTTGAGGGTGTCTTTGGTCAGTTGGGCTGCCGCCGGTACTGGGTAACCATCAGTAGCCACCACTTTGAAAGGCAGGCCGTGCAGGTGCATCGGATGTATGGCTTGGCCGATCGCGGCCAGCCGCACCCGTACCCGCTGTCCCCGCTTGACGGTGATAGTTTCGGTTTCGGGGAAGGCCTTACCATTGATGGTGAAATAGTTGGGGTCCATGCCGGTCATTGGCATAGCGGCAAAAGTTTGGCCGCCCACCAGCCGCCACTCTGAGAGCATGAGCGTGACATCCACATCAGGCGGGTCAGTTGGAGCGGTTGGGGAGTCGATGATAAAAGGCGCGTACAAGCCCACCATCACCTGCTTGTCGCTTTCAAAGTGAGAATGATACATAAAGGTGCCGCTGGGGGCGGCAGTGAACTCATACGTAAAGCTGTCGCCGGGTTGGATGGGGTCTTGAGTCACCCCCGGCACGCCGTCCATGGCGTTGGGTACTAAAATACCGTGCCAATGGATGGTGGTGGGTTCCGGTAGTTCGTTTTTAATGATGACCCGCACCCGGTCGCCTTCAGTGACGCGGATCATCGGGCCGGGCACGGTGCCGTTGTAGGTATAGGCGGTGACGGTCACTCCCTGGAGAATGGGCCATAGAACGGCCTGGGTGGTCAGTTCAAACACTTTCACTCCGTCTTCTTCCCGAAAGGGGAGCAGTTGCCCCCCCTGGGCGTCGCTGGCCAGCGATACGCCTTCGGTGCTGATTGGTGCCATGTTGTGGCCTACCATCGACGGAGTGGATTGGTTCATCGTAGCCTCCATATCGTGTTCCATCCCAGGCATTGCCTCAAGGGTCGGGGGGAGCCTCACTGCGTCGCTGTCCATACTGTTCATATTGTGCTCCATACCGGGCATCGCGTTGGGGGTGGTAGTGGCGGCCAAAGCCGCCGGCGTTGCAACTTGATTGGAGTCCGCCCCAGCAGAATCGCATCCGGCCAGGCCAAAACTGAGAAAAACCAAGCTAACCAACCAAAAATATTGTTTCATATGTCTCCTTGTTGTAACATCTTATAAAATGTAAGAGTAAGTAGGAAAATATGATATGAAGATAAGAAATAGATGAAGACAGTATGAAGATTTGATAAAGATTTTAGGAAAGTCTGGCCAAAGGCTTCAAGTCAAGGAGACAGGAGACAAACTTGCAAACCTATTCGCATTTTTTGATAACGGCTATCGGGCAGACGCAACTGAAACGACGTGGGCTGGCAGTCAGTACAACCGCCATACTCGTTGGCTCGGTGCTGCCCGACATTCCATTTGCCATTTTGACCGCCGTTTTTATGGCCTACTATACCTGGTTTGCGCCGCTGCCGGTTACAAATCAAAGCGTGATGGAGTATCTCCACTTTGACCTCTATTTCAACGACCCACTGTGGATTGCCAGCCACAATTTTTTCCATGCGCCGCTGATTTTGTTGGCCCTCGGTATCTTAGGTTGGTCAGTCATGCGACAACAGCAGCAATGGGGCGTACTGTTATTCTGGTTTGCCGTTGGAGCTGGGCTGCATAGCGTCATCGACATCTTCACTCATCATAACGATGGACCGCTGCTGCTGTTTCCATTAAACTGGCAGTTACGCTTTCTCAGCCCGGTCAGCTACTGGCATCCCGACCATTATGGCCTGATCTTTGCCCCGCTCGAGCATCTGCTGGATGTGGTGTTGGCGACTTATTTGGTGGTGTTTTGGTTGCGGCGGCGACGAATGAGGCTGGTTTGATGAATGAGCGGCTTATCAAAGAGCGACGGCGTGATACTTTGTTGATTTTCACAGGTGCTCTGCTGTTGGTACTGCTGGTAGCCGGGCTGCTGCTCTTGCCATCCCCCTTAGCACCGAGAGGCGCTCCAGAGTCGAGTCCGACCCCGGCCGATAGAACCACCACTGCCGGTTCACTACCAACACCTATACGCAGCCAGTCGCTCCCCCCCCCAATCATTTTGGGGCTGACGCCTGAGCCCGACAGCGTCACAGTGACCGGCATGGTGGTCGGCCAGATTGCACCCGATTTCACCCTACTTACCTTGAACGGCGACACATTAACGTTGTCTGGCCTGCGGGGCAGACCAGTCCTCATCAATTTTTGGGCCAGTTGGTGTGCTCCCTGCCGGATCGAGATGCCGACTCTGGTGCGGGTCTATAAGAAGTATCAGCCCGAGGGTTTAGAAATTGTGGCCTTTAACGTCACGTCACAAGATTCACTGTCGAATGCACAGGCGTTTGTCAATGAGTTTCAACTGCCGTTTCCCGTGGTGCTGGATAAAGCCGGTCACGTCACGGCCGATGATTACCAACTGCGCGGCCTGCCAATGAGCATCTTCATCAACCGCGACGGCGTGATTGCCCATGTGCAACTGGGCGCGATGAGTGAGGTCCAAATCGAGGATGTTATTGAGGATTTGCTGGCAGAGCTGGATTAATTGGCTTGCGTCAACAGCATATCGATTTGCTCTTTAATGGGAACGGGCCGCACCAGCGTGATCTGGGTTAGAACCGGCTGGCCCTGACCGTTTACTACAATCAGGGTAGGCGTGCCCCGGACCCCGTATTTGGCCGCGGTCCATTGCCCCAACTGAGTGGTCACATCCAAACGCACGACCTCTGCTTTGTCGGCCAGATCACGCTCTAACCCATCCACGATGGGTTTATTCACCAGGCAGAAGCTTCAGAAGTTGGAATAGAATTCAAGGACTTTAGGTTGACCGTCGGTTAAAGTTTTGGCTAACTCATCGGCATTACGGATGTTGCTTGGTTCAGTACGTAGAAAAATGAAGGCACCCATAATCAAAATGATGATCCCCACCACGACCCATAAGCCTTTACCCGGATCATCTGAGTTATGCTCGTAATCAAAAGACGACGTGTCAGATTGTTTACTCATAATGGATGCTTGCCCTATTGCTTACAACTTGTAAGGTTTATTTTACTTGCAGCCGGAATATTTGCAATTCTGCTTCAGAAGCCCAACTTCGGATAGCACCAGGCGTTGGGAACTCTCTGGCAAAGGGCGTCCCTGGCTTCTGTACCCACACCTAGCTGGATATCTACATAAGGTATATTGAATATTTGACCTGCTTGATTGATATGCCAGGTTGGGCGCTAAAATTCGGTGAGGAGACCTACCTTTGCTCCTTGAGTTCGACCTGCTCCACAGCGCCGGATGATTTGGTCCTGCGACGCGCCGGCAGTGTCTCATACATTACCGTGGCCACAATCAGCCCCGACAGAAACGTTAACCCGCCGATGGTCGCAATAGCAATAGGGATGCCCAGGGTGTCGGCCAATACCCCGGCCAACAGCGCCCCGACGGCGTAGCCACCATCGCGCCACAGCCGGTACACCCCGACTGCTGACGCCCGCCAATCCGGGTGGGCCACATCAGAAACAGCGGCCAGCAAAGTAGGATAAACCATGGCCGTACCAAACCCCAACAGTACCGCCCCGGCCAGCCATCCAGCTAAACTGCGCCCGATCACCAGCATCCAAATACCTATGGCCTGCAGCCACATCCCGCCGACAATAAGCCACTTGCGGCCCCAGCGGTCGCTAAGCGCGCCGGTAAAGAGCTGGCTCAAGCCCCACACGCCGGGATAGGTAGCAGCAACCAATCCAATTTTCTCCAGCGACAGCCCTGCCCCGGCCAGAAAAATCGGCAGTAGTCCCCAAACCATCCCATCATTGAGATTGTTGATCATCCCGGCCTGGCTGGCCGCAAAGAGGGCCCGGTCTTTCCAACTGGTCAGCAGCAAAATTTCGGCAAAAGAGGGGTCGGGATTCGATTTTTGACTCTTGATTTCGGCTGGCCGATGTGCGGTATCCGACCTGATTTTTGCTTCGAGTTGAGCGTAAGGTTTGGTTTCACGCACAAAAAAGGCGGAGAGGGACAATCCCAGCAGGCCAAAAGCCAGACCGGGAATAAACGGTGCCGGCCGTAGGCCATACCTAGCTGCAATGTAACCGGTGGCCAGGGCCGACAGCGACACAGCCAGATAACCGGCAAACTCATTTAACCCCATGGCCAGGCCGCGCTGCTTGGGGCCGGCCAGATCAATTTTCATAATTACGGTGGTCGACCAGCACAAGCCCTGGTTAATGCCCAGCAGCACGTTGGCAAAAACCACCCACCCCCAACTGGGGGCGAATATAATAATCAATGGAACAGGTAGTCCGACCAGCCAGCCGGCAATGAGAATTCGCTTGCGCCCCAGCCGATCCGATACTCGTCCGGCAAACAGGTTGGCCAGCGCTTTTACAATGCCAAAACTGATGAGAAACGAGAGTGTGACCGATTTGGCAACCAACCCAAAATCGGCTTCGGCAATGAGGGGCAGAACGGTGCGCTCCAGGCCGACCATGGCCCCTACAAAGGCATTGACGATGATGAGCAGTGTAAATTGTTGCCAGTTTTCCCGCAACCCCAATCGAAGGGATGATGATGTCATTGAATTCTCTCAGAATTAAAGCGCATAGCCGGCTTGCTGCCACTCCCAAACTCCCTCTTCCAAACGAGCGACAGGCCAGCCCTGAGCGGCCAACAATTCCATCGCCTCGTCGGCGTAAACACAGTAGGGGCCGCGACAGTAGGCCACAATGGTTTTATCCGGCGGCAATTCGGCCAGTCGGTGTTCCAGTTCATCAATAGGAATAGAAACCGCTTCCGGCAGATGTCCAGCCTCATACTCTACCGTGGGGCGCACGTCGAGTAGAACAACTTCGTTCTGGCGTAGCCGCGTGAGTAAAACGTCAGCCGAAATTTGTTCAAACTCATGCAGTTGGCTGCGATAAGCGTTGAGGGCTTGCTCTACCTCGGCCAGTTGACCAGCCGCCACTTCTCGCAAATTGAGCCATAGTCCCGCCACAGATGGTGCGGCCAGCCGGTAGCGGATATACACCCCCTCCCGTTCATCGAGTACCAGCCGGGCTTGTTTAAGCCGCTGTAAATGTTGCGAAGTGTTGGCCACACTCATCTGCGCCTCGTTAGCCAACGCCTCGACGGTGCGAGGAGCTTGGGCCAGCAAGTCCATAAGTTCTAGCCGATGAGGGTTAGCCATCGCGTTGGCAATTTGGGAAAAGAGAGAGTAAAGCTGCTCTTTGTGCCAGCGCTTATCGTTAGTGGATATTGTCATAACAATCTACTTCAATCAAGAATTCAATAGATTTATTGAATATAATATTATGAAAACCACCTGCTGTCAAGAGCCTAAAAACGGAGCATTGGTTCATCCCTTTAATATAACTCGTATTTCAGAGAAAAATAACTCGCATGGGTGAAGCATTCTTTTGCAAGAAGAATTACAATAAGTAAGAAATGTACAGACAGTCAGCTATTTAGCAAGCAATGGTGTACTCATTAAACTTAATCTTTACATGAAGTAACAGAGGTGACAAAATGGACCAAAGCAAAATTAGAATACAAGAAGATAGTAATATGAAACAACGCCGGATTAACGCGCAAGAAGATGACGCAATGGAACAAAATCATAGTAATCAGGGAAACTATTTGAAATTTTTTTTGATGATCGGAACATCAATGGTTGTGATGTTTTTTTTGATGTACTTGCATTCCTATCAGATCTTTGATCACGCCTGGTTCAGCGAAACAAGACTATTTATGACCATGATTATGGGCGCTGCTATGATTGCCATCATGTTGGCCTTTATGCTGGGTATGTATAAGAATAGTAAAGTCAATGCAGCGATTTTCATCGGATCTGGCTTGATGTTATTGCTTTCCGTCTGGTTGGTTCGCAGTCAAGTAACGGTCACCGGCGTTGACTACATGGAAGGGATGATTCCGCATCACTCGATTGCTATCTTGACCAGCGAGCGTGCTCAGATCGAAGATGCGCGGGTACGTGAACTCGCTGATGAGATCATCAAGGCGCAACGCCGGGAGATCAAGGAGATGGAATGGCTAATTGAGGATATAAAAGCTAACGGCGTGGCTCAAACTCAAGCAGAAGCTGAGGCGAGGCCGGTGCCGGAGTTTTCGGGAACTCCAGAGTAATTACCTCATAAGTAAGACAAATTCAAAGTGGTAAAGGCTTAGATTGTGAAAATTGTCATAATAGCATATCAACATTGCTCCCACCACCATCATCAGCGAAGCCGGGAGGCGTCGGTGAAAGCCTTTTTTGCTCAGCAGTAAGCTTCCCTATAGAACAGTCATCAATGTACAGAGTTTGAAAAGGGTAGTCACATATCCGACTAGCCCCAGGCTGAGGGCTATGTAACCCAGTACCGGGGCTACGCTAGCAATCAAACCGGCCAGAAACACCCCGCGGGGATGCTTCTTTAAATTACCAAGGTTAGTTTGACTGTGGGTTAAAATTATCGATGTCAGGAGTGTCACAAACAAAATATTGACAGTACCACAAAATGCGGACTGACTGGATTAGTGTGTCAATGGCAATTTTCTCTAAAATTGGAATAATAGACCACAACAGACCGGCTAGTAACACCAACGTAATGCCAGGTTTGATAGTCAGCGCCTGCAGTTAATCCAGCCAACTCGACCCCGAGTCGCGATTGAGCCAGTAATCGCCACCAGTACCAAGCCCACGCCGGTAGGTAAAGCCTATCAGTGAGGGAGTTTCATCCAGAAAGACAGCTGATATGATGACGGTAGAGCCAGGCTGAAAACCACAACAGGGGCATTACTAACGAGGCGTCCTCCAACTGTAACGCGCATGTTGAGGCCAAATGCGTGCCGACATTTAACGCGGCGGACCCGACAACCCCTATCACAAAGAGCCAATCCATGACAGGAAACGTAAGAAAGACGGTGAACATAGCCAAGAGTGACAGCGACAAGAAGACAACACGGTTACCATACTTGTATCCTTGAGCATCTTCTTGTAGAGAATCGGATTGAATGAGATAAGGAGAGTAGCCTCCATAGCCAACAATGCCCACATTAGCCTAAACCGCTTCGATTATCGTAGTTTGTTTGGTAGCCAATGCTAACCAGTGCATGCTGAAAATGGGTCAAAGATACGATTGTAGGGTTAAAACAAATACTAATTTGTTGGGTTTTATAACTGACTTCAACCTGTTCTACATCCGGCATTAGTTGTAAGGCCAGCTTGATTGTGTTTTCACAGTCGCCACAACGTAAGTGTAAGCCGCCGTCTACGAGCAAAGTTTGGATTTAAATGTCATTAGACGACTCTCATACAGGTTACATAAATGATAGGACTATCTCGACCATGCCGCAAAAAAACCATTGACCCAACAGAATCCTTTAGCTTAACCAGAAGGGCCAGGAAAGCTATAATATCCAGACCAAAAACAAAAAAGGCTAGGGCATTTTTCGGGCGTGATAGGGCCGGGCGAAAAGCGCCTAGAATAAATATCACCCTAAGACAACCAGCCCAAACTGACTAGAATTTAAAAATCCCAGATTAATTGTCCTAAAGTTTGGCCCAACCAGCCAAATAATATGCTGGTCCAACTCTTCACCTTACCTTTCAATCGATGGGGCGGCCCACACCGCCTGTACAGTCTGCCTTCGGCTCCGGCGCAAACAAACCGTTACGATACCGGCGCAAGAATTGAACCAACCGTTTGTCTGAGGTGTTGTCCAATTTTAACTGCATTTGCCAGGCCGTGACGATAACTGGTACATCCAAGTTCGGCTTGGGCGCTAAAATCAGGAATGGCTTTCCAAAATACTGATGCTCCTGGCGCACCAAATCGCGCAGCAACTCAACCTGCCCGGCTGGCAATTCAGGCTGGTAAGCCAACCATATGGCGCCATGTTCCAGAGAATGGACTATATTTTCTTCCTGAACCGGTTCATCATATATACCGCAGTTCAACCAGACGGCGTGGTGCGCCCCACCCACAGGCACGTCTCGGTCATACATGATATCATCCTGGCGATGCTCCTGGCCGGGATTGGAAAAAAGTGTTAAGCCTTCGATATAGTGGTTGACATGGGTTCCTTGATATAGGCTGCCAGCAAAAAATAAAATAACCAGTACCAACCACAAGACCAGGAAGACCCCACCTCCGACCCAACCCCAGATAGGCAAGCTCCACAGTTTTTGTTTGAACCTTGATGGTGTAATTTTGTTCTGCGCTAATCGGTTCATAAGGTACTTATCTGTGCAATACAAATTCCCGGTCCATCAGCGGCCACAGAAAGCCAACGACTCCTAAGCCAAACAGTAGCCCGGTGGTAATCCGCAACAACGAGTTGAGCGAGCCAAACATATCGCCGCTGTAAAACTCAAGCGGAAAGCGGTCGCCGGTTAGCCACATTGCCCACTGGTTCACATCCCGGAAGTCGAGCCGGAGAGCATCATTTATCAGGTGTGTTGTTCCATCAAGGGCCAATGGCACAATCAGGATTATCAGCCACGTCCATGAGAACCCCTTTGGTTTGATGTCCCTCTGTCGCAGCAGCGCGTACAGCAACCCAAATAGAAAAATACTTGTGTACATCGCTACCATCCGGTCCGACCAAGCAACTTTCCAGCCTAGCTCCGGCGTGCCAATGAATTGACGACGGATCATCTCATTACTAATGTTGGCTACGGTTACGCCCCAGGTTACCGCAATCTGCTCCTGCGTGTAGCTAATCTGCGGGCCAAATAAGAACCAGGAACGTTCCGGTAATTGGTGGCAGAGAAAACTGTATATCGCATATAATGCCCGAGCTGGCAGGGTCAATCCTGCCGCCATCAGTGCAGGAGCCAGAAACGGCAAGGTTATAAAAACACCCCAGGCGGCGTTAAAGGTAAACAGCCAGTGATGCTCAAACCAATGGTTGATGCGGTGAGACCAAATTTTATGGGTTGTACCGGTGTTTGTTTTTACAGTCGTGTTTAAGTTTGTCTTTATGTCCACAATAAACTCCAAAGGTAATATTTTCTTGAAGCCCGATTACTAAACAGGCTGCGAGCAGTCCATTTTAGTCTTATTAGTCTTAAATGAAGCTCAAACTAAATAATAAGCCCATCAATATTGGCTGGTGAACAAGGTAAATCAGCAATGTGTGCCGACCCAAAAAGCACAAACCACGAACCGGCAGTGATGCTGAACAACCCGGTAGAGCTAGCTGGGATACGCCGTGTGGGTACAGGCTACCTCCGGCAAATATTCCCAGCAAGGTTAGGCCAAACCAGGGCAGTAGCGAGTAATAATCTACCATGGCCCGACCTTGTTGTTTTATGCCCAGCCAAATTAACCAAGGATACGAAACAGACATGGTATTGAGATAAACGCCCAGGCCGATTAAAAACAGGCCCGCAACAAAACTAACCCACCGGTTTACCCGCAAAAAAGGATAAGCCAAAACAATACTCAACCCCAGAAGATGCAGAATGCCAAAAACCACAAAACCTGGCCCAATAACAATATAAGTAACTGCCGTAATGACTAGCCCCAGGCCAAATAAATTGCTGCCACGGCGCAGATATTTGATGAAAGGAACCGCTTGTTCGTGGCGATGGGCAGCGTGGGTATAGCTCAAGGTCAGCGAGACCCCCAGCAAAAAGATAAAAGTTGAACCGAGGCTCCGAGCAAACATTTGCCAAGAGGGTGATAACACATTTACCGGGTATAAGCGAAAGTAGGATAGATCCCAAACCAAATGGTAAACTATCACCAGGATAATGGCGATGCCACGTAAGGCATCAATTTCCCATAATCGGCTAGTACTACCGCCAGCATGATCTATTTTTACGCTTGAAGTTGAGGTAAGAGGCGTCATCAAATAATCACGTCAGAAGGATATGGGTTTTCGTTCCTGGCGCAGCATTATAATTATGGCCCCGCCAATAGCCAGCACTGTTAACAAGCCAGCTATTCTGAGGATGTTCATAACAATGGGAGTATAACGCCCACTAACTGGATCATAGCGATAGCAGCGCAGCAATACCTGATCCACCCAAGAGCCAATTTTGTTAGCCGAGGCGTCAATCAGCCCCAGGCGCAAGTCACGCGGCGGAAAATCCAATCCGTATAAATATCGGGATATTCGACCCTGTGGCGTCAAAATGACCAGGCCGGCCGCATGCGCGTACTGATCCTGGTCAGCATCATAAGCATATTTGAATCCGGTTATGGCAGTCAGTTGATCAATGGCCTGATGATCGCCGGTCAAAAAGTGCCAACCGTCACTCGCGCCGGGTCGGCCATAACTCTCGATGTATTTGGTTTTGGTTATTGCCGCCTGAGCCGGAGTTTCGGAAGGATCAATGCTTATCGTGATGACATTAAACTCATTGCCAATATCAAACGAAATATCTTTGAGGTTTTTGACCACACTTTCTAAAACCAAGCTGCACATATTTGGACACTCATAGTAAGCAAAAACCAAAACAGTCGGTTTATTATTGATGTAATTGTTGAGTGATGCAGAATCACCCTGTTCGTCTTTAAATGTCAGAGTCAAAGGAACTTGAGCATTCAGGTTTTGTTCAAATGCAACAGCTTGCAAAGGATTGTTCGAGGGGGTATGAGCGTAGACGAGCTGTATGCTCAAAGTACCTAGCACCAGCAGCAAAGCCATGACGAAGAACAGTCTAACCAACGGGTCGAGTCGTTTATGACCAACAGAACTTGGCTTCACTTTACTTGGCACTCCAATTTAGCCCCAACCGATGAGGGCACATTAGCTGGCAAAAATAATTTACTTACATAGAGTAAGAACAAATCAAAGTCTGTCAAGTTGTGTAACTAATGCTAACGAAATTTACTATTTGATATGATCGTCGATCCACAACTTATTCAACTTTATCACATTCTGTCCAACTGCATTAGCGCCAGTTGGCGTGGACAGTTGCAGGCAAAATGGCCTACTATAAGCAAGGCATTCTGAAAACAGGCCATTTTGCCTGTGTACCGGTGAGCCAATTGGCGCTCCCTACGAAGCCGCACAAAGGGTAAAATTTAAGCTAGTAAAACGGCTGTAATGGGTAACCCTTTATAAGGAGATAACGACGTATGAGTTTCAAAGCAAATCATCATCTATGGTTGATGCTGGCCTGCTGCTTAATTCCTGTGGCCGGTCTGGCCGCGATTTTTCTGTTCAATATTCCCGTTAGCACAACGCTGTTGGTGGGGTTGGTGTTGTTTTGCCCTTTGTCCCACATCTTGATGATGAAGATGGGCGGACACTCGCACGGTGAAGAGGTGTTGTCAGAAAGACCGGCAACTGTGACCAAAGAGGAGTAAGTTGACCGGTCTCTTTTGATACCGGCAGAAAGAGGACAAATGGCAACCCAAAAAGAAATCTCTTACACTTACGACGACCTGAACGAACTGTGGCCTTTAATTCTTGATAATCCTTATGCCGATATTACTTGCGCCTACTACAACAGTGATTACAGCAAGTCGCTGGCGCAGGCACAGCAAGACAAGCATGCCTGGATTTTTCAATCGGTGGGGTTTAAGCGGGGTGACAGGTTGATTGACATCGGCTGCGGTTGGGGGCCGATGTTAAATGCCGTGAGAGAACGCGGTGGTTATGGAGTTGGCCTGACCCTCTCCCCTAAACAAGTCGAGGCCTGTCGACAACAGGAACTTGAGGTGTATTTACTCGACTGGAAAGAACTGGACCCAACCCAATTTGGCAAATTCAAAACGGTGGTCTCGTTGGGAGCATTTGAGCATTTTTGTTCAGTTGAAGAATTTTCAGCAGGCCAACAAGAAAAAATATATAACGACTTCTTCAAACTCTGTTATAACCTGCTGAGTGATGGTAACTTTTTATACCTGCAAACGATGACCTGGGGTAAGCTTCTCCCGTGGGGCAATATCAAACCAACCCTTCAGGAATTTGAAGAAAAGTATGCTAAGGTGACATCTCCCAAATTTTCTAATGAATGGATCCTGGGTTATTTGAGAGCCTTTTTCCCCGGCTCGTGGTTACCGGACAGCAAAGAGCAGATAGTCAGGGTGGCCGCCCCCTACTTTGAATTGGTCAACGCCAGCGATGGCCGGTTGGACTACATTCAAACCATCACCGAATGGTTAAAAGCCTGGTACGCACCAAAGGCAGGCAAAACTTGGGCCAAATTGAAACTATTATCCAATCTTGTTTTGCATGGTCGCCCCTATTGGCACAGGCTGAAATCTATTGAAGAAAAGGCAGCGCGCGAGGTTTTTATCCGCAATATTTTTGGCCACCAGCGCATGTTTTTTAGGAAGCGGTAGCACTCTCCATTCAATCCTCCATACACTGCCCCGATAAGCGAAGTTTTGTTTATCCAGAGTGGTTATGGGGCAACAACAAGGTTGTTATAGTGGCTGGCATAAAACACATTCTGGATCACCTGCGCCGGGCAAATACCTGGATGGCCATTGCTATTCTGGCCCTGACCGGGTGGTTCATTGATTCGTTTCTTTGGTTTTTGGAGGGACATACCTTAACCGTTGCCGGGGTTGCTACTTTTCTGGCTCACTCTTGGTATGCCTTACCGCTGTTGGCAGCGATCATCCTGATTTTGCGCCTGCGCCGTCCGTCAGCGTTGCTCTCGTTGACAATTTATGACGAACGAGGTGTACCGGTTCATCACCAGGGCGATTTTAATCTGGATGAGACGGTAATAAAACCAATTTTGACTTCGTACGAAGGCGCGGTCACAACCAATGAACTGCATTATCTTGAACTACCTACCGGCTCAGTTGTCTATTTTTTACGTCAGGGTGGTCTGATCTTGGTCGCTTGTTTTTCAGGCCCCGTTCACGCCAGCCAACTGGAGCCGAGTCTTGATCTTCTCAAAACACAATCAACGTCTACCGAATTTCTACTGCGTGATCTGCCGATAGATGCAGCAGTGTTAGCGGCCAGACTACTCAATGCCCCAGTTGAGCGCGATCTGCTCGTCCTGCTCTGGCGTTATCGTCGAATGGCGATGACCATCGAGGCCTGGGCACAACAACTAAACTACGATAGCAAGCTGGTTGTGGCCGCTATGCACAACCTGGAACGTCTGGCGCTGGTTGATTGCCAAAAAGTCGGTGATATGACCTTCTATCAGTTAACTAACAACGATGCTAAACTGGAACGTTTGAGACATTTCATTACCTGGCGCACTGGCTGGCTGACACGCGTCCATCGGGTGGAGGAATTGGTTGGCGCTAAAAATTAAAACTGAACACCGATCGCGTTAACATGTGTCAGGCCGGATATATTCTTGTTCGAAGCCATCGCCTTTTTTTTGGCCCGCCCACCAGGCCGGCCAGTTGAATTAAACCTTCAGACAGCAAAAAGAGGGGAAGGGTAGCGAAAATACGTATTACAACAGTAGGATAGCCGACTCGCCCAGACAACAAATTGATAAATGCACGCGTAACAAATGGGTTGTGTGCGCCGAAGATAAAACAGACCATTTGAAAATGGTAGAAAAGCCAGGATAAACCCAGACCACACCATTGGCTAAAACCGATCTGACGAAAAATCATCTTTTCATACTGTTCTGGTCGGTTAGCCAAAATTGCTTCGGCTGCCAAGCGGCCGCTGGTAATCGCCAATCGAATGCCTTCACCGGAAAATGGATCGGCCAGCCCGGCAGCATCGCTTGCAAGCAACACCCGCCGGGTCGTAATTGCTTCGCGGCCGGTATATAGGGGGATTGGGTGGCCGTGCATTTGAAACCCATCTAACGAAATAGCATTCCGGGACATGACCCGACGTAAAGTTACCTGCAACTCGCCCGGTTTGGGATGAAGCGCGGCAATGCCAACAGAGAGGTGACTGGCTTTAGGGAATATCCACAAGTAGCCATGCCGAACTTCGCCAAAGATAAAAACCGGATTACTGGCAAAACGGTCCATCACCTCTGGGAAAACCTCAACCTCAATGGCGGCGGCTAAAGCCTTACCTCGTCGTAGTCCGACGGCCTGAGCAACCACAGAATTAGCCCCGTCAGCTCCAATCAGGAGAATACCGGTTGCAGTTCGCCCGTCGCTGGTTTCAACACTAACGCATCCTGGCGTTTCCGTTACCTTGCGCACGGCAACCCCCTGCCAGACTTCAGCCTGTGCTTGAGCCAGCAAGTAAGCGTCAAAGCGGTCGCGCATCACCATCCGCATTTCGGAGGTTGGCAAAGGAATGGTAACAGAGTGCTCATCGAGGACATATGTGATGGCTTCCACATCGGTTTCTATAATCGAGTCAAAGGAGAAGGGAAACTGCGACTCCAGAAAACTGAGTGAGAGGCCGCCGCCGCAGGCCTTATAGCGGGGTTGGGTTGCTTTTTCAATAACCAATACCCGACGTCCGGCTTTGCCCAGAAAATAAGCGGCCGTGGCCCCCGCCGGTCCTCCACCGACCACAATGACGTCGTAAATTGTATCCACCTTCAACCTCCTCTAAACTATACGAGGGACATCATTTGACCCGCAGTAACCACCAGGTCAACCCAATGCTCCAAACCATCAACAATCATCCAGAAGATGGGCAAAAGCGGATTACGCGTTCCACGATAGGTTTCTCGAAAAGCGGTTCTGTCTTGTAGGACCACATATCCTTCCGCGGCCAGTTCCCATACAGCTTGGTGCGCGATTGTCAGCGCTATTACCCCAACCGATCCATCCGCCTGACCAACGCTGTGGGCGTCGTCCGGCCCAAAACAGCAACAATAAGTAAGCCAACGCCAGGGGTAGGGTTTGGAAATGCCCAAATTCGTGCAAGTAGCTTAGCCGCAATTTGGCTTGACGGGGTAATTTTCGACGCAAAATCAAGTTGATAACCGGCGGATGATTTAACGGCACGCCGCCCACTTTGACCAGGTGCCACAATTCGTTTTCAACTACGATCTCGCCGGTCAAACCGTACCAGGCCTTCACTTGGCGCGGTGGCTGTATTGAATTCATTCAGATGCCTATCACCCACCTCAAGTATTAACTACGTTTGGGTCTTGATGTCTTAAAACCACTTTCCTGTGTCATCCATTAAATTTCAACTTCCGCTGGTTGAACGATATTAGGATGCAGTTGAGTGTATCAAACAAAGGTGACCAATCTCATCCACCAAAATTTTTTTGTTTGTACTTAGGACGCAATAAATCGACCTACTTGGACCAAACAAACGCTCATTCTCATCAAAAAGAGACTGTCACCTTTTGAACTGCGTAACTCATACGATATATCAAATCGATTTATCGCTAAATTGAGAGTCGATTAGCCTAAAGTTGCTCCAACGCGGGATAAAGGCCGGAACCTGTGTTTTGTAAGTGCAATAGACCTCTCCAAATTGCAGCTCCATTTCTGCCTCTTCGCGACGGGCCAGCCGAATATAACTCCAAAAGAGAACTGGAGCCATCAATACTGAAATTATCGTCGGCCACTGTATGAGCAAGGCAATGATGATCATAAATAGTCCCGAATACTGAGGATGACGCACATAACGATAGATGCCCTCTGTAACCAGATTTCTTTGGGCCTGGTGGATCAGCCGCCACCCCCGTGCAATAACCACAAAACCAGCCCAAAAAAGGACTGAACTAACCAGCATTACCAACGCCCACACCAGGTAAGAACCGCCGGCCAGAGCCACCAGCAAGTGGCCGTTTTGATGAGTGAAGGGGTTCAACACCGGATAGGCCCGCCCCAGCAAAGCGGTGAGGGCGTAGATGGTCAGCGGAATACCGTACATCTCGGTGAACAGAGCCACAATCCAGGCCGCAAACAAGCCCATAGAACGCCACTCGCGCCGTCGGGTGGGTAGCATATAACTGCCAACGAAGAAAAAGACCAGCCCGATGCTAAGAATAGCCGCGGGCCACATGTTGTAATCAAACCCATCAGAGAAATGCATTCGTTTCACCTCATATGTAATTGTCTATTTTAAGGTCATGTTAATTATATGTTTCAAGATATCATCAGACCTGATTTGGCAACAGCGCCATTTGACCCATATCAATCCAGGCATATATACGGGTCCTTACGAACACAAAATAAAAGCCGCAAAATTTGATCTTGCGGCCTTTATATAAAGCTATGTTATCAACAGAGTACTACTTTGCTGTAGAATTCTGCTCCAACAATGTTTCAATGCGTGTCCGGTTCATAACAAACCCCAACAAAACCTCATTGCCAATGACAATGGTGGGGGTGGCCATCCGGCCAACGGTCTCCGTTAATTCTTTCAGATACTTTTCGTCGGCGGTTACATCGCGCTCGTCATAGAAAATTCCCTCTTGGGCAAAGAACCTCTTTGCCGCATGGCAATCCGCTCAGGTGGGTGGTTGGGTGTAGATGATGGTTTTCGTTCCACCACGTTTGAATAATTTACCCAGCATCAACGGCATCTCCTTACTCTACAATCAATTTGCCGTGTAGCATCCCCATCTGGCATTGGAAATCGTATTCACCGGGCGTTTCCGGTGTAAACTCTATTGGGATGGTTTCGCCGGTGGGAAGCTTGGCGCTCTGGTCAAAGTCGGGGAAGAGAACCATCTCCGAGCAACTGGCCGTCTCCTGTCGGGTGAAGTTCAAGCGGACCGGCTGCCCGGCTTTTACCACCAGCACATCGGGCGTGTAGCCCCCTTTAACCACAATGTTGGTCTCCTGCACCCCGTTGGCCGCCGCCAAGCGCGTGCCTTTTTTTTCGGAGAAGAAGAAAAACCAGATGACCAGGGCGGAAAGGATCACAGCCCCCAACAAAACGCTAACATCAATCGGAGTCATTTTTCACCTCGTCAATAGCTTGCCGGACCTGACGGTTCTTGAGACCTCAAGCCCGGATTGATTTAAATCTATTTTGTCGCGGCCGGTTTGAAGCCACGCAGACGCAAAGCGTTGCTGATGACGGTCACGCTGCTCAGGGCCATCGCCGCACTCGCAATGATGGGGCTGAGCAAAATACCAAAGAAGGGGAACAATACCCCCGCCGCCACCGGCACGCCCAGCGTATTGTAGATAAAACTGCCAAACAGGTTTTGTTTGATATTGCGCATGGTGGCTTTACTCAACTCGATGGCCACCGCCACGCCGGTCAAACTACCCTTAATCAGAGTGATGTCGCTGGCTTCAATGGCCACGTCTGTGCCCGTGCCGATAGCCAACCCGACATCGGCCTGGGCCAGGGCCGGGGCATCGTTAATCCCGTCGCCAACCATCGCCACGATTTTGCCCTCATTTTGCAGCATTTGCACGTTGCGAGCCTTGTCTTCCGGCAGCACTTCGGCCAGCACGCGCTCGACACCCACCTGCCGGGCGATGGCTTCAGCAGTGCGACGGTTGTCGCCGGTAATCATCACCACTTCCAGCCCCAACATTTTCAGTTGAGCAATAGCCTGTTTGCTGTCTTCTTTGACGGTATCGGCCACCGCCACAATCCCCCCGGCCTGACCATCGACCGCCACAAACATCGGCGTTTTGCCTTCATCCGCTAGCGATTGTGCTCGCGCTTCCAGTCCGTTCAAACTGATATTCTGTCGGCGCATCAGTTTCAAATTACCCAGCGCTACCTGACGCCCGCCAACCGTGGCCGTGACACCGTGGCCGGGAATGGCCTCAAAATCAGCCGGGGATTCCAGGGCTAGCTTTTGCGCTTTGGCTCCGTCCACAATGGCCTGGGCCAACGGGTGTTCGCTTACGGTTTCCACGGAGGCAGCCAATTGCAGCAATTGTTCATTATTTATTTTTAACGGTTCATCAACCATCACATCGGTCAATTCCGGCTTGCCTTTGGTGATAGTGCCGGTTTTATCTAGCACAATCGCATTTAACTTGTGAGCCGTTTCCAGGGCCTCGGCCGAGCGAATGAGGATGCCATTTTCCGCGCCTTTACCGGTGCCGACCATAATCGACGTAGGGGTGGCCAGACCCAAGGCACAGGGGCAGGCAATAATCAGCACCGTTACGGCTGTTACCAGGGCGTGAGTCAGGGCGGGCGCGGGGCCAAACACAAACCAGATGGCAAAGCTCCAGATAGCGACCAAAATCACCGTTGGCACAAAATAGCCGGAGATCACATCGGCCATGCGCTGGATGGGTGCCTTAGTCCCCTGCGCTTGTTGTACCAGTTGGATAATCTGGCTGAGGGCGGTATCTTTCCCTACTTTGGTGGCCCGAAAACGGAAGGCCCCGGTTTTGTTGAGCGTCGCCCCGATGACTTCATCATTCGGTCCTTTGCTGACTGGCAGCGACTCGCCGGTGAGCATGCTTTCGTCCAGGGTGGAACTGCCTTCCAGCACCACCCCGTCCACCGGCACTTTCTCGCCGGGGCGCACTATGACCATATCGCCCACCAGCACTTCTTCTATGGGAATGTCCACCTCTTCGCCATAGCGAACCACGCGGGCGGTTTTGGCCTGCAAGCCCATCAATTTGCGGATGGCCTCGTTGGTCTGGCCTTTAGCCCGCGCTTCCAGCAGTTGGCCCAGCAAAATCAGGGCAACGATGATGGCCGTGGTGTCAAAATAAACGGCCCGCAATCCTTCCGGCAGCAGGCCGGGCAGGAAAGTGGCCACGGTGGAGTAGACGTAAGCCGCCCCCGTACCCAGGGCAATCAAAGTGTTCATATCGGCGCTGCGGTGTCGGAATGCGCTCCACGCGCCGATAAAGAAACGACTGCCCGCCCAGAACAACACGGGGGTGGTGAGCACAAACAAGATAATCCAGGCAACAGCCTGAGGAATGGCCTTCAGACCGGGAATAAATTCGCCAAAGCTAAGGGCCAGCACCAGTACCGACAACACCGCGGCTACGCTAAATCGGTTCCGCAGATCGCGGTATTCGGCTTCACGGGCGACGCGTTCAGCATCTTCCGGCGGGGTGGCTTCGGGCTGACTTTCCGTTTTGTAGCCGACCGATTCAATGGCCTGTCGCATCGAGTCAGGGGTGGCTGTGCCAGGTAGATAACTGACGTTGGCCGTCTGGGTGGCCAAATTGACCGTGGCCTTCAACACGCCGGGAGTCTCCCGTAACGCCTCTTCAATGAAGCTGACACACGACGCACAGTGCAGGTCTTTGATTTTGAAGATGGCATCGGCCCCGCCCACCGTGTAGCCCGCTTTTTTCATGGTCTGCTGAATGTGTGTCAGAGATAGCCGGGCCGGGTCGTAGGTGACGTGGGCTTTGGCTGTGGCAAAGTTGACGGTGGCCTGCTGCATGCCATCCAGTTTGCGCAGCGCTCGTTCAATCGTCTGCACGCAGGTGGCGCAATCCAGGTTGACAATGGGCATCTCCACCGATACCGGCCCCGGCAGGTCGGGGTTATAGCCGGTGGTGGCCGAGTGGGCCTGAGGCGTTGCTCCCTGGCTATGTCCTTCCTGACCGGGTATATATTGATCCGGGTCGGCGTCGAAGGTTTCGGCGCAATGATCGGAGCAAAAGTAATAGTCGCTGCCGTCAATACTCCGTTTGGCTACGGCAGCGGCGGGATCGATCTCCATCCCGCACACAGGGTCTTTTACCATGATAAATCTCCTTTAATACATGGCGGGTCAACCGGCACCAGGATTGGCTGATAAGAACGACGAATAGCCATCAAGGGTGCTGCTGCCCAGGTCAATAACAGAATTGCCAATAAGGTTGTCATAGTTGGTTTATCCTCCAAATAATGTACACTTTCATTGTATAATGTTATATGACCGGCCAACAGCGTCATTTAGACCAAGATTATCCCCGCTGTTTGGCGCACCGGCTCTTAGGTGAAACTACGTAGAGATTCATACAAAACCAAGCCCGTGTGTAACAGTAATAAAAGTACCGCCGACTTGAGTTAAAGTCGGCGGTAGAGAGTAATAAATGTGGCTAAACAGCAAACCGATGGCTTTAGATTGTTTGTGAGCGCCAGTGGTTCTTATGTCGCCTCAATAAATAAACCAACCAGGGTAAGCCAACCACCAACACCACTAAGCTAATCAGTTGCGACTGGTTAAGGTTGAAAGCAATCGTCTTGTAGGCGCTCCAGAAAGTAATGATAAAACGCAGTCCCGAATAGAGTAAGATGTAAATGAGAAATAGGGCGCCATCCGGTAGATTTTTATGCCGCAGTTGCCAGATAACGGCAAATATGCTCAGATTCATAATGATTTCATAGATCGGGGTAGGGGCGTAAAAGACGCCTAATTCCGGCACAACCGCATTGGGGCTGGTATAGGCTAATCCAAAAGGGCCATTCGTCGGCTTGCCCACCGAATCGCCAGTGATGATGCAAGCAAGGCGGCCAATAGCTTGGGCCAGCACCAGCCCCGGAGCCACGGTATCCAGCAACCGCGCTACCGGCCAGCCCCGATATCGAGCGTACAAAATGCCGGCCAGCACGCCGCCCACAACGCCCCCCCAAATAGCCAGCCCTCCTTCCCAAATGTAGAACGCCTGAATGGGGTCGGCGGCAAATCTGTCTGACCAGTGATCAAGCACATGAAAAAGGCGTGCGCCCACCAGTCCGGCAGGCACAACCCAAATTACCAGGTCATAGATTCCTTCTTTCCCAATACATTTACGTTCGGCTTCTCGTGCGGCCAGCCACACGCCAACACTAATGGCTGTGACTATAATCAGGCCGTACCAGCGCAGGGCAAAGTGTCCAATATTGAAAATAATAGGATCAAGCATAACTGTAATCATTTTTCACTATCCCGAATTTATAATTAAACCCCGCAGCTATTTCCGCCGCTGCTGGTTTGAGGCAGCAACTTGTTGTCCGCCATCCATTGATGCACGCTACGGTAACCGGCGCTGGAAGAAACACCGGCGCTTACCAGTTCGCGGGCATCGATTTCGGCAAAATCCTGCTCCTTACTTACTTTAAAGGCCAGGGCCAGTTCCGTGGTTTGTTTGGGAAACCAAAACGCATTCAAATACTTGGCCGTCGTGAACATCTCATCTAAGGTGACGTTTTGCGCGGCCATCAGTTGCAGCACGCCCAGCATCGCCATACCGTGATTGCAGTCTGGAAATGAGGTCGGATTGTTGCAGCAGGGCCGGTACACGGTGTTGGCCACGCCTTCTAAGCGATCTTGCTGTTCTACCGTCAGGGGAATGATTGGTGTGCTAGCGTACAGTTCATCAATGGGTTTGGTGGCCAGCGTCCAGCCGCCGGTTGAGGCATACCTTTCAATGTTGCCTTCACTGCGCTCAACCATTGGCCCCTCTTTTAGTAAGGGGTTATCATTGGTTAGCCCCACTGCCCAAAAAAAGTTAAGCAAGAAATAGGCGTTCTCTTGATTAATGACAATCGGTGTATCGCTACCATCCTTTAAAATATTCAACTGCTCTTCAGTTAGTGGCTGCCCGGCCTTCTCATAAACCTGCACAAAACGGTCGAAGTCAACGGCTCCGGCGGCCAGCAACTGCGGTCCCAGGTCGCCGTAAGACACCGGCAGTTCGTACTGGTTAGGCATGGTTATTTCCACCATGGGCGAGGCTGCATCTTCAGCTTCAGCGGATGGGGTCACTGAAACGGCGGAGGCCTGACTCTGGTCAACACTGCCGATATACAATTTACTCAGCAGTAAGCCACTGCCCAGCCCTAGCGCAAAGGCAATGATGACCAACTCCAGCGCCAGGCGTCGATTGGTGTAGAAGATAGTCGGTTGGGACGATGCCTCCTGGGACATAGAGGTATCGTCATCCTGTTTCGAATTTAAAATAACAGACGGGTTGTCTATATCAACGGGTTGATTGTTACCAAATGATGAATCCATAAACGTACCTGCCTTAACGATTTTTCATAAAGAATACTCCAACTTGAGGTTCGGCCAACAGCGTTGATTTGCCTGTTCTAGTATAGGCAACATGGCCCATACAAGCCACACTTACAAAGTGTAAGACAAAGTGCAGGTATTTGCTAATATTATTACTTTGAGTGTAATATTCTCTAAAAATAGATGCAATAAGGAAAAATAGTACTTATGACAATTTTTCACAAGTTTTTTCTGTCGATATTGATCCTTGTTTTTTTGGCTGCTTGCGGCAATACACCACAAATTCAGTCCGATGGCAGCGCCGGTACGCCTGCCGCAAATGCCCCAGCCAGGGCTGGTAACGGTAACCTGAACGTCGTGACCACAGTATCGCCCATCACCAATATTATCTACAGCATTGGCGGCGACAGGATTAACCTCTCAGGCATTGTCCCGGAAGGAACCAACTCGCATACCTTTGAACCAGCCCCGTCTGACGCCTCAAAACTGGCTCAAGCGGACTTAATATTTGTTAATGGCCTAAACCTGGAGCTACCCACTCTAAAACTGGCCGAAGCCAATAAAAAAGATGAAGCCGAAATCATCCTACTGGGCGAGCAGACGATCACTCCGGACGAATATGTGTATGATTTTTCCTTTCCCAAAGAGGCCGGCAGTCCCAACCCTCATCTATGGACCAATCCTTTGTATGCCCTGCGCTATGCTGAAATTGCCCGTGATGCTCTGGTGGAGCGTGACCCAACCAACGCGGATTACTACAACCAGAATTATGAGACTTTCAAAACCCGCATCGAGGCTCTGGATCAGACGATCAAGGATGCCATCAATAGTATCCCCCCAAACAATCGCAAATTATTGACGTATCACGACTCCTGGGCCTACTTTGCGCCGCGCTACGGGGTGACCGTTATCGGCGCAATCCAACCGGCAGATTTTTCCGAACCTTCGGCTCGAGAGATGGCAGACCTGATTACCCAATTGCGGCAGGAAAATGTACCGGCTATCTTCGGCTCAGAAGTATTTCCTTCGCCGGTGCTGGATCAGATTGCCAAAGAAGCCGGTGTCGAGTATATTGACACGTTACGCGACGACGATCTGCCCGACCAACCGGGCGACCCGAACCACTCTTATTTGGGATTGATGGTTGAAGATGTCCGGATTATGGCCAAAGCTTTGGGAGGTAATCCTGACTTGATTGTCAATTTTGACACTTCCAACGTTACCGGGATTGACCAGGCAGTTGAGCAAGCTCAATAGCCATTACCAAACTTTGTTTATCATAGATAATAGGGAAAAATTTGCACCCACTGATTGAACTTCGCCAGGTTAGCTTTGGTTATGGGGCTGAACTGGCTCTAGAGAATATTAATTTACACCTTCATCCTGGCCAGTTTGCGGCTTTGGTTGGCCCTAGCGGTGCGGGTAAAACCAGTTTGCTCAAGCTGGTCTTGGGTGGGCTGCAACCCAATCAAGGTGAAGTTTACATTCACGGCCAATTGCTCGATGGCCAGCCTAACCCGCACGTTGGTTATGTACCGCAATTGGAGACCATCGATTGGAATTTTCCGGTTACGGTGGAACAGGTGGTATTAATGGGACGTATTCGACGTTCTACCATCTGGCCGTGGCCCAGTGCCACTGAGAAACGTCAAGTGCGAGCCATTTTGGAGAAGCTCGAAATTAATCACCTGGCCCAACGTCACATCCGCGATCTATCCGGCGGCCAGCGGCAGCGAGTTTTTTTGGCCCGAGCACTGACTGCAGAACCAGATTTACTGGTGTTAGACGAACCGACGACGGGGGTTGATATGCGCACAGCCGAGAACGTGCTGCATCTCCTGGCGGATTTGAACCGGCAAGGTATGACTGTGCTAATGACCATCCACGACCTCAATGCCGCTGCCGCCCATGCGCCCTGGATCATTTGTCTCAACCGACGGATAATTGCCCAAGGTCGCCCGGAACAAATATTTGTGGAAGAGATTCTTAACGAAACCTATCGGGGCGACATGCTGGTCATTCGTCAAGACGGAATGCTATTTGTTCAGCAGCGCCCTCACAGCCATACCTACCACGCAGTCGTTCCGGACCCCGTACCCGGTCACGAGGAGTAAGCCAGTGGCGAATATATTTCTCCAACCCTTTCAATTTGAATTTTTTCGCAATGGGATACTTGTGGCGGTGATTGTGGGTGGATTATGCGGCCTGATTGGTGTCTACATTGTGCTACGAGGGATGAGCTATATTGGTCACGGATTATCCCACGCCATCTTCGGCGGCGCAGTTGTTTCATTCATAATGAGCTGGAATTTTTATCTAGGAGCCGGCCTCTGGGGGTTTGTAGCCGCGGTGTTGATTAACCAGACGGTGCGGCGCACCAAAATTAATGCCGATGCAGCGATCGGTGTAATTACCACGGCCAGTTTTGCCGTCGGGGTGGCCCTCATTAGCCGCTACCGCCGCTTTACCCAATCCTTTGATGCAGCCCTTTTTGGCAATATTTTAGGCGTCACGACTCAGGATTTGTGGGTGGTTTCGGCCGTCGCCGCGCTGATTGCGGTTGCAATTTTCTTAATTTATAAACAACTGCTCTTCGTCACTTTTGATAGTGAAGTGGCCCGGGTCTATGGCGTAAAGACCGAATGGGTTGACACCTTTTTCGCGCTCATCTTGGCATCTGCGCTTATTGCCTCCATGCAAATATTAGGGGTTACCCTAATTGCCGCAGCGCTGGTTATTCCGGCCATCAGTGCTCGCTTGTTAACTGATAGTTTTAACCGTATGGTTATCCTCTCTACCCTCTGCGGTGCTTCAACCGGCTTTGTAGGAATGTATCTTAGCTTCTATATTGATATCGCCTCAGGAGCCAGTATTGTATTGTTGCAAGCCAGTGGATTTGGGCTGGCTCTTATTTTTTCCTCACTTCGCAAACGTGCCTCCCAGCGAATAGTGCATACTCACCTGTAGAACTGAACGCCACTTTTAGCCAAGTTGTCATACTCAACCAAACAGATTATCAAAATTTGACAATTATCTTACGCACCGTAAGATACAAGCGTTAGATTGAATTAAAAGGGGTACTATTTATGGCAAATGTCGGTTATGTGACACTATTGCTTAGTCTGGTATTGGCTAGTTACAGTGCAATTGTTTCTATTATTGGAGCACGACATAAGATACCGGAACTGGTTACCAGTGCTCGTAATGCTGCGTTGGGGGTAGTAGTATTTACGACTCTATCAGTAATTATTCTCGAATATCTGCTTATTACTACAAATTATCAGGTAAAATATGTATACAATACCACTAACAACGTAGCGCCTCTTTTTTTTAAGATAACAGCTTTATGGGGGTCACAGGCTGGGTCATTGCTATTTTGGGCATGGCTAATGTCAATTTTTGCGGCGATGGTGATGGTGCGCAAATGGCGAGTTATGCGCACTTTAATGCCCTATGTTATCAGCATCACTCAAGTTAATTTGGTGTTTTTTCTAGGGCTGGTCGTTTTTGTGTCAAACCCTTTTGAGTTACAAGATGTTTTTCCGCCCCCCATTGATGGACAAGGAATGAATCCGCTGCTGCGTCACTTTGGTATGATTATCCATCCCCCCATGCTATACATTGGATTTGTGTCTATGGTAATTCCCTATTCGTTTGCAATGGCAGCCCTTATTACTGGTCAACATGACGATGTCTGGATCCGCATGACTCGTCGTTGGACCCTAGTTTCATGGCTGTTTTTAAGTCTGGGATTGCTTCTGGGTGGATGGTGGGCTTATGATGTATTAGGTTGGGGTGGCTATTGGGGCTGGGATCCCGTTGAGAATTCATCGCTCATTCCTTGGTTAATCATGACACCTTTCCTTCATTCAGTCATGATGCAAGAAAACAGAAAGATGCTTAAACGCTGGAATATGACTCTTATTATTCTGGCTTACTCCCTTATGCTAAATGGTACTTTTATTACCAGAGCCGGGGTAGTAGCCTCCGTACACACCTTTGCTCAGAGTGCTATTGGCCCACTATTCCTAATCTTTATTTCTATTATGTTCTTTTTTTCTCTCTACTTATTTGTAAATCATTGGGATGAATTAAGGTCCGATAATGAACTCGACTTACTTCTTTCACGAGAGTCGTTCTTTTTGTTTAACAATCTAATATTTATTGGGTTGGCTGTTGTTGTGTGGTGGGGTACACACTTTCCGCTCTTTTCCGAAGTGTTTACAGGAGAGAAAATTGTGGTTGGCCCACCATTTTATGAAAAAACTACGGCGCCGCTGTGGGCCGTTATTGTGTTGCTGATGGGTGTTGCCCCGCTCATCCCATGGCGACGGGCTTCACCAACCCAGATAATAGCCTTGTTTAGATGGCCTGCTATAGTTGCTATTTTCACAGTAGCTGTTTTGTATTTGGCAATTGGCATTACGCTCTGGGGAGCATTATTGGGCTTTGCTCTATGCGCCTTTACCTTAACCGTCACCGTAATTGAATATTGGCGAGGTGTACAGGCCCGTCACCGCAAAGGCGAAAGTTACCCGATGGCTTTATTACAACTAATAGCCCGCAGCCGACGACGGTACGGTGGTTATCTGGTACATATCGGAGTCATTCTTATTGCTATTGGGGTCGTTGGCAGTCGGTTTTATCAGGTACAAACTCAACGAAATGTCGCCATTGGAGAGAGTTTTTCAATCAGCAGCGAACTACTAGGTGTCTATGAAATAACCTACCATGGGCTACGGTCTGTTCCCAGTATGGATGATCGGATTAATACAGAGGCGCTACTTTCGGTGCAGTATAATGGAGAACAGGTAGGTGAGTTGATGCCGCTGCGAGAATTGTTTGTTCTGCAACAACAACCAATGACTATTCCCGATAAGCGCAGTACACTAGCCGCAGACCTATACGTTATTCTAGCCGGGTGGGACAATCAAGGAGAAACAGCCACCTTTAAAGCATATATTAACCCGCTCATTAATTGGATTTGGATTGGAGGGTTTGTGTTAATTTGTGGCACATTAGTAGCGGCTTGGCCTCCTTCACTCAATCGAGAGGTAACTACTACATCTCGAAGTCGGTTAGCAAAGGCGGCCTTAGCTTCACAATAACAGATTAAGATGAGGATTAAGCAGTTTGCAAGTAAATTATTTGGAAGTCTTTTTATATACATATTGACCAGCATCATGATGCTGGTAGTCTCAGCTTGTCAAGGCCGTTTGTTAGAAGCAGAAAACCCACCCCTTGCTGTCCGTGTGAATGGCCTTGAATTTACTCAAATCCAATTAGAACGTGAATATATTTTTGATCAAGCGATCTATAAGCTGACCAACGACAAAGAGTTGGTTTTGCACCGTATTGAGGATAGCCTGCGAGGCGTTATTCCAACGTTAGTGCTTGACCAACAAGCTCAACAGGCTGATATTTCTATAACGGAAGCAGAAATTGAGGTTGGCTTGACCAGATACGCTGACATACAAGGTTTTGAGTTGGCAGCATTAGAAGCGGAACTACAAGAGCATGGGTTCACAATAGAGGATTTTCGGGATCACTACATTAGGCGAGCTTTACGAATTGAAAAGTATCTTGATACAGTCTTTAGTGATCCAAAGATGGAAAGCCAGGATTTCTCGACCTGGTTGGCTAAGCAGCAAGCTCAAGCTGATATTGAGATTTTGTACCAGCCACCTATGCAACAACCAATGTTAAATAGCGCTGCCCCCAATTTCACCCTGACAGACTTACATGATCAACCGATTAGCCTAAGTGACTATCGAGGGCGACCGATAATATTAAATTTTTGGGCCACTTGGTGTCTACCATGCCGCACGGAAATGCCATTGTTACAAGCAGCCTATGTGCAGTATCAGACAGAAGAGCTAATGGTGATAGCTGTAAATTTTGAGGAAGGTAAGCGCTTGGTAGAACCCTATGTATCAGAGTTGGAACTTACATTCGATGTACTGTATGATCCGGAGGCAAAAGCAGGCAAAGCCTATCAGGTTAAGGGTCTCCCAACTACATTTTTTATTGATCGAAATGGTGTTATTCGAGATATTCAAATTGGGCAGGTTGATGAAAAAAGACTAACCAATCTTCTAGTTATGCTATTACAGTAGCTATCCGCTGATTTTTGAAAGTATTTAATCCGTCTCTTAGGGAATCTACGAATGACTGAATTGACCTCTGAACAATCGATTCTGACAGAAAAACCATCAGACCCTACTCAGCGCATTGTGTTGGTTGTATGTGGATTGCTTATCCTCGGTATGATAGCAGTTTTTGCTTGGAAAATGTACGACGGTGCTTTGGTGCTAGTCATTGATGGACCAGCGCCAGATTTCACGTTACCTCTATTTGAAGGAAGTGATATCACTCTCTCGGATTTAGAGGGGCAGGTGGTCGTCGTCAATTTCTGGGCATCATGGTGTATTCCCTGCCGAGATGAAGCTCCCTTTCTGGAACAAGCCTGGCGTAAGTATCGTGATCAGGACGTGGTATTTCTCGGTGTTGATTACTTAGATACCGACAAAGAAGCCCAGGCATTCCTAGCAGAGTTTGGAGTTAGTTATCCCAACGGGCCTGATATTGGTACAAAAATAGCGAAGCAGTATCGTCTTACTGGTGTACCGGAAACCTTCTTTATTGCTAAAGATGGCCGATTGGGTGATATGGAAATTGGACCACTAACTGAGGAACGGCTGGTGCAGGCGATAGAAAAATTACTTGCTGAATGATACAGATTTGCAGGTCTCACTGGCCCAACTTTTGGTTATCCTAACGTAATTCAGCGTTAACGGGGCGATCTGTATTACGTTTCGGATACAAAAGCTGGGCTTGTGAGATCAGTAAATCTATAAATCCTATAGATAATTGGTTAATCTATTGTAAAGGAGTTACTTTGTGACCAAACAATCCCCTTCCATAGTGAAAAATGACGGCTTAGGTCGCAAAGGTATGAACCCGGCCACATTAATGACCTTACTAGTTATTCCTGCACTATTGCTGGGCGCTGGCTGGGTCTTCTGGCAGCAACTTCAGGACACACCGGCCCGTGAGGTCGGTATTTTGGCACCTCCATATGGCATTATCAGCGTCCGTTTTTCTACTGAGCCATTTCCAGCGACTACTTCCGGTCCAGTGCAAATGATTCTTTTGATGCAAGCTGGTGGTGGTAGTACTGTCAATCTGGATCGAGTAACATATAGTTACAACTCCCCTAGCAATGGTGAGCCAATTGAAGCCGAAGCAACACAAATTGCTCGCAACACTTACCAAGGGATACTGAGTTTTGATACCATTGGCGACTGGCAGGTGACCATAACAATTGAGAACGACGGCAACATCAATGAAGGTACGGTGACCATTCCGGTTAAACCACCGATTTAATCCATTAATTCAACGTCAAGAGGCTAATAATGACTAATCCGGTAGATTCAACCGAGCAGCTCACTCCCAACGAGTCAGATATAGGCGCAAATAGTACAATCATAAAAAATAATGTTCGTTTCAGCTTATTATTTGTGGGACTAATTTTTGTCGTTACTTTATTCCTTGGCGTGGCAATTGGCTATGCTGTGGGTCGGTCGCAGGGTGAGCAATTGGTGCAAGTTGTGGTAACGGCTACGGCTGACGAAACTGTAACCCAAGCTGATGATGGCTCGACGCAGCCTACCACAGCCACCGTGCAATCTGAGGCTGGTCAACCGACTCCGACTATTATGGATTTTGTGTTGTCCGATACTCGCCACTTCCAGGGCAGCGCCGGTGCGCCCATCACGATGGTTGAGTTCAGCGACTTCAAATGACCGTACTGCGGGCGTTTCGCCGCCGAGACGTTGTCTCGGATTCGTGAGCAGTATGTAAACACAGGCCAGGTACGCTTTGCCTACAAACATTTTGCCATTTTGGGACCAGAGTCGAACCTTTCTGCTGAAGCCAGTGAGTGTGCTGCTGAACAAGGACAATTTTGGGTCTATCACGATAAGGTCTTTGCTGATCAGATTGCAAACCGCAGCGGTCTAAACTCCGACCGGCTAACAGAACTGGCCGGCGAGCTTGGTCTGGATACCAACATCTTTCGGGAATGTTTGGACTCTGGCAAATATGGTAACCAGATCACTCAAGAGTCGCTATCGGTGCAATCGCTTGGGGTGCGCGGTACCCCAGCATTCCTCATCAATGGAGTGTTCATCTCTGGGGCGCAGCCATTTGAAGTGTTTCAGCAGGTGTTTGAAGAGCAGTTGGCTCAACCTCAACTTGGTGTCGAGTCTGCCCCGGTTTCGCCGCCAACAACTGAGCCAACCACGTCGCCTTCCACTGACGAACCCGTTGGTGAGACGAAAGATGCTGAAATTGAAGGCGTCATCTTTTTCCCGGAGCAAAGCCGCGACCACGAAGATGGCGATATTGAGTATGACCATGCTGTGCCCCCCGGCGGCGTACACAGCGAAGAATGGCAGAATTGTGGCATTTACAATGAGTCGCTGGCAGAAGAGCCAGTGATGCATTCGCTGGAGCATGGGGCAGTGTGGGTCGCTTATCGCCCCAATCTACCTGATCAACAGGTAGAAATATTACAAAATATTGTGAGAGGTGAATTGCAGGCTGGTCTGGAGCCGTTAGTGCTGCTCTCTCCGCAGCCGGAACTGGATGCACCGATTGTAATCTCGGCCTGGCAAGTTCAACTTCAACTGGATGATGCCAATGACGCCCGGTTACCGTTGTTTCTCAAGAAATATCAAAACGGGCCGTATACGCCGGAACCAGGGGCACCGTGCAGCAATGGTATCGGCCAGCCGGTGAAGTAAATAAGTTTACCGAGGAGAAAGGGATGAGTGTCTGGTTTCTTACACTACAGAGGATTTGGCAAACAG
Organism: Anaerolineae bacterium; assembly: GCA_020433805.1. Classification (GTDB taxonomy): domain Bacteria; phylum Chloroflexota; class Anaerolineae; order 4572-78; family J111; genus JAGRBY01. Next base: position 4,488 of record JAGRBZ010000034.1, on the reverse strand, counting down.
GACTAGTGATTATAATGGGATTAGGTCTGGTTTTTGTTTTAGGGTTGGGCTTGATGCTGACGCTCGCTGGTTTTTCAGAAACATCGGCCAGCCTTCGCTCAGGATTGACCTCGTCTTCTCTAACCACAGACCAAACCAAAATAGCGATGCAAGCACGATACGAGCAAGCTCAGGCTGTTGATGACATAACGTTAATGCTCGACACGGTGATTAAACTTCGCGCTTTGCAACCAGACGACAAACAGCTCCGCGCAGAACAAGCCCAACTCTATTACCGACAGGGGTTAAACTGGCAAAAAACTAATCGCTTCGAGGCAGCCCGTCACTCTTTTAACTGGGCTTTGAGCGTGCAACCCGATTTTTCCGAGGCAGACGAGGCGATTGAACTCATTGAGCTGTATCAAGCTGGAATCGAACAATACCGCTACGCGCAATGGGCCGAGGCTGTCGCCACGTTTAAACTTATTTATGAAATTGATCCCGCTTACCGCTCTGTCAACGAAATTCTATACAGTTCCTATTTTAATCTGGGCATTACCCAGGAAATTGGGGGGGATCTTACCGAAGCGCTGAAAAGCTATCGCCGCGCCATAGAAATTATTCCCAATGCACCCGAGGCAATTCAAAATGCTGAAAAAATTGCGCTAAAACTTAACCCACCAACATCGGAATCATCATCTGAAGAAAATGTAACCAAGCGTGTTGTAGTTGATATCTCTGATCAACGCACCTATGTTTATGAAAATGAGGACTTAGTTTTTGAATTCGTTGTATCCACAGGAGAGCCTGGGCGAGATACTGCTATCGGAGAGTACGAAATTCAGAGTAAAATCCCAATGGCCTATGCCAGCACCTGGAATCTGGACATGCCTTTCTGGTTGGGTATTTATTGGGCCGGACCATTAGAAAACGGGTTTCACGCTGTTCCTACTGTCCGTCACACAGGTGAAACCATGTGGGATGGTTACCTGGGCCAACGAGTTTCTTACGGATGCATCATTCTGAGTATGGAAGATGCTGAGATTCTATACGATTGGGCCGAACTTGCGGTGCCGGTTACAGTGCAATTGTAGCCCCTTTGTTCTCTGCTGAATTTTTTGATATAAACAAATGAGTATTTCCCAAGTAGCGTGGGCGGCCTAAGCGCAATGGCGCAAGTCCCTGCGCCATTGCAGCAATTTAAGATGGTTGACGCGACCTTGATGGGTCTTGAAACCTTGTCGAACTTTTTTAACCCGTCGTAAAGTGCGGACGGTACATTCGGATAAGGAGTAACGTTGAATGTCGGGTACACGTAAGTAGGTGAGCATGTTGTGGATGTGCGCTTCGAGAAAGGCCATAACCTTACCAAAGCCAGCGCTTAAGTCAGCCCAACCATCGAGCCTTAATAGGGCCAAGTGATCCAGGACCAGAACAAAGGTATCACAATCGTTGAAAATGGTGCGTAACTGCTGCCAAAACAAAACAATGTACTCAACGATGGTATCAGCGTGAGATTGCAGCAATTCATCCAAAATTTGATGGTGTTCAGCCGATAGGTTCTCTTCGTTGGTAAACAGCAGGTAGCGTTGGTGCCACAGGTGCTTATGCAAGACTTTTCTCACTTCGGCTTGGGCGGGCTCAGTTGCGGCCGCTTTGAACGCTTGACGATAAGCGGTTAACGCTTTGTACAAATGGCGGTGAATGTTCTGGATAGTGTGAAAAAAGTCATACTGGATATGGGCCTCCGGGTAAACCGCTTTAATGGCGAGCGGATAAGCCAGCCAAAAATCGACGTAAAAGACCTTAATCCGTAAGCCCAACTTAAGCCGAATAGAAAAGAGCAAACTGCCGTGTTCATCCCGAATGACCAACTCCCAGCTTTTGGTTCCGGTTGCCTTGTATTCGTCCAGATGTAACGCGGTTATCGCTTTTTTTCGTTCAGTTACTGGATGAGTTGTCCAACCGACGGCAGTGCTGTTGCTTCGCTACTCTTCCAGCGATCCAGCGCTGAGCTGCTCGTTTCCACTTGATACAGATCCCGCAACATCTCGACCACGACTGGCAAAGGTAGATTACGATCCACATTGAGGTAAAGCATTTTATCGAACACTTCATCGGTCACTAACACATCGGTTCGGATGTTCAGCAAGGGGACACTTAAGGTTCTGAACTTGCCGGCGTCATTCAGATAACCCAACCGAATACGCTGCACTTGATACCGTAGCGCTTTGCCTTGTACTCCCAAACCTTGTATTGTCAGCATTTCACTGGCATGGCGTTCAACTTTTACTGGCTCTCGGCAATCAGGCCGTTCATACACCGTGGCTACCTTTGGCTTCAGATGAATGGTAATTGTGCTTTCTGTGACTTGATATCCGGTGATGATGTTTTCTTGTGCGGCCCGCTCTGTCAACAATGTTTTGATGGTTAAATTTGGTTTCATCTCTGACCTACTTACTCATTTTGGTTGGTTAGAGAATGCCTTAGAAGCTATACGAAAATCAAGAAACAGGAGGCAGCCGCTTCAACATAGTATGAATGGAAGCGATATAAACCATAGCTTCACTGCTAGCCAGAGAACGTTCATAGTCTTTGCTAAGCCGACGATAGCGGTCAAACCAAGAAAAGGTGCGCTCCACAACCCAACGGCGCGGCAAAAGTTGAAAGCCTTTAACGCCAGGGTCTCTGGATACGATTTCAAGCGTAATCTCCCGGTTTTCCTTAACCCAGTCAATGAGTTTGCCACTATAGCCACTATTGGCCCACAGTTTCAGGAGAGAAGCCTGTGTTTGTTTCGATAATTTTTCAAGAACCAGTTTGGCGTCATCTCGGTCTTGAATATCAGCGGGGTGAACCACAACCTCAAGGAGATTACCGATGGTGTCAACCACGATATGACGCTTGCGACCGTTGACTTTCTTACCGGCATCGTAGCCCCGTACGCCAGGGAAAGCCGTTGTTTTGACACTTTGATTATCAATGCTCCCAACTGTTGGTTCAGGGTTACGACTAACCCGAACCCGTTCTTGAGTACGCAAGGCTTGGTTTATCCTGCGCCAGGTGCCATCCTCTTTCCACTTATTGTAATGATAGGAGATACTACTTGGGGCTGGATACTCTCTGGGAATATCGACCCACTGGCAGCCGGTTCGGTTCAGGTAAAAAATTCCGTTTAAGACGGCTCGCAGGTCGAGTTCTAGCGGTCGGCCTGGTCCATCTCGCTCAAGAGGTAGTAAAGGTTTGATAAGCTCCCATTGTTCGTCTGTTAAGTCACTGGTGTATATGCGCTTTTTGTGAGACAATTCTTTTCTCCTGTTTGGTTTGATAGAGTTGGGTCGTTCCTCTCTATTTTACCAAATAGGTGTTTTCGTATAGCTTCTTACTTTTTTGACTATGTCAACCACCCACGCTATGTGGGATGTACTGCTTTATTACAGTACTGTTGGTAGCAACCTCCACTAATAAAGCTATCAATACGCTTGGCCCGTCGGCCTGGAAATGACTCCAGTACGGCGCATACTCGGTGTTTTATCTGGTTGTTTTACACACTTTCTATTTTTTGTTTGTGCACTATACCGTCTCTTTTCACCGTCGTGTCCCAGATGACCCAAACTGGTTTCAATATCCGTTTCTTGTCTTCACGCTAATTATCCCTATCCTACAAACAAGTGCATTAGACGTGTTGCGAAATAAGGAAAAACTGAGTATTGTAACGAAAAAATAGGATAAAGAAGGTGAAGCAGGTGATAAACATAAATCGAGCCTTAAAGTCAGAGCGTTTGCTGAAAGCATTAACCGGGGTGAGTGTCGCTGAATTCAATGCTCTGCTGCCGACCTTTGATGCTGCTGTAACCAAGACCAAGCGGAAGCAGAAAACTGAGCGCAAACGAGCCGAGGGAGGTGGCCGAAAACACACCTTACTGACCAGTCAGCACCAACTCTTCTTCATTCTGTTTTACCTGAAATGTTATCCGACCTTTGATTTGGCCGGCTTCTTTTTTGATGTCGACCGCTCCCGAAGCTGGCATTGGGTCCAGGAGTTGTTACCTATTCTGGAAAAAACACTGGCTTGGCAAGTGGTCCTGCCGGAACGCAAGATCCGCACTGTAGAAGAATTCATGCACTACTTTCCTGAGATCAAGGACGTTTTCATTGATGGCACAGAACGACCAGTGCAACGGTCCCAAAAGGGCAAAGCCCAACGCAAGCACTATTCCGGCAAGCAAAAAGCGCATACGGTGCGCAACCTGGTTATGACCGATGAACAAACCACCATCTTGTGCTTAACCCCAACCAAACCAGGGGCTCGACAGGATTATCATCGTTTCAAACAATCTCAGCTTGGCGAGCACATTCCGACTGATGTCGGGGTTTGGGTTGATCTAGGATTTATGGGCATCAAGAAAGATTATGCCCATCTCGATGTCGTGATGCCCCACAAAAGTAGTAAACACCATCCCTTGACCCCAGACCAAAAGGCTGACAACCGGACCATTAGCGCTGGTC
>JAGRBZ010000348.1 GCA_020433805.1 Anaerolineae bacterium | reverse complement strand
AATTGAAGCTACACTGAGCGGATCGACACTGTCCCATACACCCGAGTTGGCACTTCTAAAATCGGGAATGCCGGAGGGTGTGCTTATGCCGGCTCCGGTCATCGCTACAATATTATGGGCGCTGCTTATAAGTTTAGCGGCCCGCTGAATTTGCTGTTCGAGATTCATCAACAGTATCCTTTATAAGTTGATAAGGAATAAGAAATGAATGACTTGATAATTTTTATGCCGACTTGGTTCGAGGTAAAGTAAAACAAAAGGTGCTGCCCTTTCCTGGCTCACTTTCGGCCCAAATTTTGCCTGCATGGCCCTCGATAATTTTTTTGGCGATGTGTAACCCCAGTCCGCTGCCCATGGCCGAGCGTTCGCTTCTGTTCGTGGCTTGATAATACCGCGAGAAGATGCGGTCTAGGTCTTCAGCCGGAATGCCAATGCCGTTATCTTTCACTTTGATCATCACTTCGGTATCAAGTTCCGAAGCCGTAACAGTCACGAGTTGTCCCGGCTCTGAGAATTTTATAGCATTACCAATAAGATTGGTCAAAACATGTTCTAATCGATCGTTATCTCCGGTGATTGGCGGTAGATGAGACGGCAGTCCGGTTACCAGGTTGATACCTTTTTGATGGGCAAATCCTTGTAATTTTGCAACAGTTTGGTTGAGCAGGTTTAATAGCGGAATCGGCTCTCGCACAAATTCCATTTTACCGGCATCAAACTTAGAAAGATCCAGTAAGTTATTTACCATTTCACCAAGCTGCTGGGCTTGACGTTGAATAGTCTCTAAAAACTCACGTTGCGTGGTGGGATCGAGTTCTTCTTCTTCTAACATAATTTGGGCAAAACCTTGAATAGAAAAGAGCGGGGTTCGAAGTTCATGTGAAATGGTTGAGTAAAAGTCGTCTTTAAGTTGATCCAGTTCCCGTTCTTTGGTCACATCGTGAATAAGTCTAACCTCGCCAAATTTTTCTTTTTTATCGCCGGTGACCGGCGTCGAGAATACTTGCAGCGCCCGCGGATGGGGTGCGTCGATAGAAATTTCAGTAGCCAGTACGCCGGTGCGCGCATGGTTCGTTATAGGGCGCGTAACGCGGCTTAAATTTGGATGAAGATGTGGGTCTTTAACATTTTTTCCAATAATTTGCAGGGGCGAAACGCCCAACATCATCGCCAGAGGCGGGTTGCAGGTTATGATTGTCCCCTGGCTGTCGATCAATAGCAGCCCATCGGCCATATATTGGATGACGGCCTGCATCTGCTGCTGTTCCTCTGAAATTTTGGTAAAAAGACGGGCATTTTCAATGGTAATGCCCGCCTGGGCTGCCGCAATCGTTAGCAGCCGTTCTTGTGTGGAACCAAATGCGTGGGTACGATCATCATCCACATTAATAGTACCGATGATTTTTCCCTGGGCTAATAAGGGTACCACCAGCAGCGATTTTACATCTTTATCAAAAAAAACGTAGCTATCATCCTGGTGCGTATCAGCCAAGTAAATGGGGTTTCCTTCGGCTGCCGCTCGACCGGCGGCCCCTTCGCCCAATTTTAGTTTGGCTGCTTCGCGCCATTGGGGTTTCAAACCGTCAGCGGCTTTAATTTCCAGAAGTTGTGTTGTCTCATCAAGTAGAAAAATACAGCAGGCGCGGCAGCCGATAGCCTGTCGCAGCGAAGTGACGATCATATTAAGCACATCTTCTAAATCGAGGCTGCTGGAGATTTTCTGTGCCATCGTGTAAAGCAAGCTCATTTCACTTAAGCGTTGAATAGTCTGATCAAATAGATGGGCTTGCTCGATAGCCATCGCGGTTTGCAACACTAACATTCGACAGATTTTAGCATCTTCAGTTGAAAACGACCGTTGCCCGTTTTGGTCATAAATTTCGACAAACCCTCGTACCAGCGGTTTTATTTCAAAAGGGATCGCCAGAACAATGTTCCATTGGCCTTGTCCATCTCGCGGTTTTTGCCAGTTGGCTGTTTGATTTGGCATCTTACGACGAATAATAGGGCGGGGTATTCTTGACATCTGTTGCCCAATGGGGTCATCAGATAGGGCTATGGGAGCATCGATTGGACGCCAGGTTTGGTGCGGGCTGTCGGGCTGGGGCGCTACGTGTTCTGCAATTGCCGTGACAGTTTTGTTTTTTTCATCCATCAGGCAGATAACGCAGGCTCCGGCATCAATAATCTGGGTGATACGCTGGCTCATCGTGCTGAGCACCTCGGTTGAGTCGCGCTCTGTACTCAAGGTCATGATAATTTCATACAGCGTAGATTGCTCGCGAGTAGCACGCTGGTGTGCTTTGTAAAGGCGGGCATTTTCAATAGCGAGAGCTATTTGATCGGCCAATGCCTGGGCTATCGGCATATCCGCTTGTGTGAAAACATCAGGCTGATCGTTTTCGATAACTAAAATGCCCATTAAATTTTGACCAAAGGAAACCGGTGCGCACAAGTGCGATTGAACTTCGGGTAGCGAAGGATGCCCCACAAAATCCGGTGCTTCGGTTATGCGGTTGAGACAGATAGGCTGCTTGGTTTTGACCACTTGGCCCAGCGTGCCTTGTGAAGCCGGTAGCGTGATAGATTCGGGATGTGGATGATCGCGCCAGGCGGCATGTTGTAATGTAAGTTTCGTACGATCGGCGTTTAGTACATACAGGCTAATAAACGGATGTCCAAAATCGTGTTGCAACAGGCCCAGTATTTCATCCAACATCTGGGCTGGATCAGGTACTAACGCGAGTTTTTGATGAAGCTGTGTTAAGGTCTGGGGCGCTAAAGAGGAAGCCTCTATCGGTTGTTGATTGTTTGGGGAAAAAGTTTGGGTCGCAGAATTAAGAATTTGTTGCTGGATACGAAGAAGAGCATGCCATTCCGTGGCGCTGAGCGATGGCAGGGATTGGGCTGCACTTAACGTCACCTCAAGACACTGGACTAAGCGTGACCATTGGCTATCGCGGGAAAAATGTGATAGATGTTGGGGTAAAGTTTGTGGAGTGTGAACAGCACCGTTAAGCACACGTTGCCAATCATTGAAATCTAACGCATCAGACCGTGTGGTCCAATGCGTTTCCAAGACCGGTAAAAGTTTTGATAAAAGCGTTCTAGAGTGCGTGTCCGGTGTTTCCCCGTTGGGTTGGTTAGACTCGTTTATGAGCATCGACGGACTACCGGTATAGCTATTGAGTATAGCCGAAATTGTACCATAGTCACAGGGATTAGACAATGAAATTGGTGGGCTGCTTAGCACGTCTCATATAAAAAACGCCATGCTCAACCTGCATTGCCCCGACTTTGGACGGATAACCCAGCTTTGTGCTATAATTCACGCCCGTAATTTTAGAGGAAATAGGGTTAATTATGAAACGTTCTTGGATATTAGGACAAGGTGTCCTACTTATAATTATAATACCAATGCTGGCTTGTGGTCCCATAGCGGCCCAGCAAGTAACGCCTACGCCCACAAAAACACCCCGGCGTATTCAAACCGTGCCGCCGCTGGAGCCGTTGGAAACGGAGGCTCCGGTAATGAACATCGATCTTATCTTACCTACCCCCACTGAAACGCCCCTCCCTACCGACACGCCTACCCCAACCCCCATTCCCACCGATACGCCTATCCCAACTGAAACGCCAACGTCTGTGCCGCCAACCAACACGCCTGTGCCACCGCCACCACCGCCGCCACCACCAACGAATACTCCACAGCCTGCAGAGCCTCCACCAACCGTGGCCCCGGCTGTGCCACAAGCGACACCGGAACCTCCCAGTTCGAAGCCGAATATTGTCGTTGAGTTGCCCGATGGTAACACCTTTGATAAAGGCGAAGAATTTGAGGTCATTTTCATCGTGCGCGATCCGGATGGTGTTTCAGAATTCTCGTGGGGGGTCTTTACCCAAAACCAGACCGCGCTGATTGGGGGCGATATCGATTGTCGTAACGCCATCGAGTGCCGCCACGAAGAAGAACTTGAAGCTCCACCTTTATCCGGCACCTTTATTGTTGGTGCCGACGCCATCGACGCAACGGGGGAAGATAATCGTGGCATTGGGGAAATTTATATTCGCTAATCTCATCGGCTGATGCTATGAGCGTGAGTTTTCATCTGGTCCGGCTGGCTGGAGCGATTGTGCCTAAAATTTCGCCGGGTTTGGGCTACGCTCTATGCCGCTGGGCCGGCGGGGTGGCCTATCGTTTCAACCGTTCCACCCGGTCGACAATAGTGCTCAACCTGCGGCGTATTTTAGGCCCCCAAACATCAGAAGGGGAGATACAGCGTTGCGCCCGATTAACTTTCAATACGCTGCTCTACAATTATTTTGATCTGTTCCGGCTGCCCCGTTTAGATGACGATGCTGTCAGGCAATTGGTTGTCGTCAACGGCTGGGATAATGTAGAAGCTGCTTTGGCCGAAGGAAAAGGGATTGTGATGACCTCGGCGCACCTGGGTAATATCGAGGTGGTGCTGTATGCGATGCTGCTGCGTGGCCTGGCGATTACCATTCCGGTAGAGCGGATCGAGCCGCCGGAAATTTTTGACTATATCACGGCCTTACGCACCAGCAAAGGTCTCAAATTAATTCCCATCGATGGCCCTCTAATTGATTTGATCCGGACGCTCAAAAAGAAAGGTGTGGCCGGTTTGGCCGGCGACCGCGATATCACCGGTACCGGCCAGATTATCGATTTTTTCGGCCATTCGGCCCATTTGCCCGACGGTCATATCCGTTTAGCCCTGCGAACCGGTGCCCCTTTGATTGTTGGCTTTAGCTATCGTCGCCCCGATCAAAGCTATCAGGCCACATTTCTGCCGCCTTACCATCCACCGGCTTTAGGATCAGAAGAGGAGCGGGTGGCGGCAGGAATGAAATTTATTGTGGCTGAAATGGAAAAAGCCATTGCCCAGGCTCCCGAACAGTGGACCGTAACCGTACCTATTTGGGCCGAGCCGACGTAGCCTTACGATGAAAATTGCCCTGGTATCCCCCTATGATTTTCCCTACCCCGGCGGCGTAACCGAACATGTAAAAGCTCTGGCGTGGGGCTTACAGCGGCGTGGGCATGAGGTGCAAATTTTTGCCGCCAGTTCAAGCCATCCGGGCAATGGCCAATCGAATGTGCGGGTAATGACCCGCAGAATAGCAAAAGTTCCTATTGGCGGCACCATTGCGCGCGTTGGCTTTTCTCTGTTGAATTATCACGGTGTCAAAACTATCTTACAGCAAGAGAGGTTTGATGTTATCCATCTTCAAGAGCCGCTCATACCTGGCCTAACCTGGTGGTTTCTTATGTTGGCCGCGCCCCATATTGCGACCGTGGGCACCTTTCACGCCTATCACGAGCAGCCGCATTGGCTTTATTGGCAAGGGCGCTCGCTGTTCGGTAAACTTTTTGCCAAGCTCGATAGCTTAATAGCCGTGTCACCATCGGCCCGAGATTTTGCCGGCCAGTTGTTTCCGGGTGAGTATCATGTTATCCCCAACGGTGTTGACCTTAATCGATTTGGACGGCCCTGGGATCTGGCCCCCAAATCGGTAGCAAGCGACGTAACCATTTTATTTGTGGGCCGCCCGGAGCCGCGCAAGGGGTTCATTACGCTATTTGAAGCGTTTTGCGCTTTGCAGCCTCGTTATCCTCATCTGAAACTGCGCGTTGTAGGCCCTTTCGATGATAAACAATCTCAAATGTATCATCATCTGGCTCTAACCCGAGGCGTTACCGGACTTGAGTTTATGGGCTATGTTGCGCCCGAATGTTTGCCCCGTTTCTATCATCAAGCGGATATTTTTTGTGCGCCCTCCACCGGCTGCGAAAGTTTTGGCATCGTACTGTTAGAAGCTATGGCCGCCGAGTTACCGGTTGTGGCTTCCGACATTACGGGCTATCGCGCTTTAGTCCAACCGGAGCAAGAAGGGCTACTGTTACCCCCCGACCAGGCTGATATCTGGGCCGTGGCGCTACGGTCTTTGATCGAGCAACCTGAGCAGCGCCGGCGAATGGGACAGTGGGGGCGTATGAAAGCCACGCAATACAATTGGGATTACGTTGTCGATCAAACCTTAGCGGTGTACAATGACACTGTCTAAAGTAAAGCATATTCGACGAATAGCGCTGTTGGGGCGAATTAAGGCAAAGGCTGAGGCGAAGGCTAAGAAAATTATTACGTTTATCGGCTAAAGATTGTATTAATCGTGTTAATCTCCAGCCTTAGCCTATTAATAAACTTATCAACAGTTGAATAGGGCGCTGGGCCCATGCGATGGGAAAGCGTTTTAACCACGAATTACACAAATGAACACGAATACAATAATAAAATGGGTGAAAATTCGTGTAATTCGTGGTTGATTTTATCCATTCGTACGCAATCCCATTTTGCGGTTCCTGTGCCGTTGAATAGATGATTAATAAAATTGACTTCAACCACCTATAGACAAGGTAAATTAGTTGTGCGCGTTTTGATGGAGGCAAGTCACCTATGCTCAGTGAGATAGCAAGAAAATACAGCCGCAGTTTTTTAGAGCCTTTGGCGCGGTTCATTAGTACTACCGGGGTTTCCCCGAACTTTATTACGATTATTGGGTTCGTCTTGATGGTGGGAGTGGCTTTTGTACTGGCACAAGGCTATTTTCTATGGGGCGGCATTCTCATCACCGGAGTCGCCCTCTTTGATGCCGTCGATGGCACCCTGGCTCGCATGATGGGCCGCACATCCCGCTTTGGCGCTTTTCTCGACTCCACTCTGGACCGATTCTCGGAAGCGGTTATTTTCTTAGGACTTTTTATTCACTACATGGGACAAAATCAGCAGTTGGAGTTGATTTTGATTTACGCTACTGTGGTCGGTTCGTTAATGGTGAGTTACGCGCGAGCGCGGGCAGAAGGCATCGGCGTCCCGCTGAAAGACGGTCTGTTTACCCGATTTGAACGGGTTTTTCTCTTGGTTGTGGGATTAATATTTAATCAGCTAACCCTCATTTTGTGGCTGCTGGCTATTTTCTCAAACTTTACCGCTATTCAGCGTATGTATTTGGTTTGGCGCATCACCGGCGGTGAGGAAGGTGGTTAGGCCTATCGATCTTTTAGCGACAATCCGCTTAGAATGAAACGCACTGGGAGAAGTACATGATTTCTTCACGTATCAATATTGACTTGTTTCCGGCTGAAGGCCGACAATGGGCTACGGTGGCTATCGAAGGAATTGACGACCCACAGATCGTTTTGGCCGAAGCCATCAAGGCTTTATCTATCGAACTATTATTCTGGCAACGACAAGGTGTGTCGGACAATCTGCCCATCGATCTGGGTGCGCTTGAACAAAATCCCATCCGTACCTCGCAGCCGCAGCCGATTTCTGTGGGTAACCTGTTAGGAATAACAGAGGAAATAACCCGAGATACCAACGATGAAACATTTGACCAACCCACTGAGACTGATTCACCCCAAATAGCACTTAAGCGGGCCAGGAGATGGAAAAAGAGCGGTGGATTGGAGTCGTTGCAAGGGGTGGATTTTTCGGGACAGAATTTAAATGGCATTGATCTGTCTGGAGCCGATTTACGACAGTGTAATTTCGAAGGAGCCGATTTATCTCACGCCAACCTGTCTGGAGCCACTTTGGTTGAAGCCATTTTAAGCATGGCCACGATTGATCACGCGAATTTGAGCCAGGCTGACCTTCAGTCGGCCACGATGGTTGAGGTAACGTTGGGCTGCGCCAATTTAGAGGGCGCTAATTTGTCTGAGGCCAATCTGGCCGAGTCGAATCTTAGCGAGGCTAATCTACGGCAGGCCAATCTGTACCGTACTGTTTTAAGCCAGGCAACGTTAATTGCTGTCGATTTCAGCGAGGCCAATCTCATGGAAACCAATCTCGGTGAGGCCAATTTGTGCCGGGCTAACTTTATGCAGTCCGATTTAACCCAGGCTTTCTTTTATGAAGCAGCGCTGGAACAGGCCAACTTAGCCCAGGCAACGATGCAGCATGCCAACTTCAGCCGGGCTAATCTAACCCAGGCCAATCTCACCGAGGCCGATCTGTCCTATGCCGATTTTAGCCTGGCCAACTTGACCGATGTGACGCTAACAGGCACAATTTTGCAGGATACTGATTTTGATGGAGCCGTCATGCCTGAGGCTGACGACGGTGAGTAAAATTTAGACGATGGTAGAAAAAAATCTCTTAAACGGACACGCCTCCGCCCAACCCAAAACACCGACCTTTATGATTCGGGATATTCCGGTTTTTGGCGATGCCATCCTCTCTCCGATGGCCGGCTTTTCCGATAAGCCCTACCGCCTGATTTGCCGCGAGTACGGCTCGGCCATGAGCTACAGCGAATTTGTCTCGGTTCACGCTATCAACCACGGCAACGATCGGACATTCCAGATGCTGGAGTTCGATCCTTCGGAGAGTCCGATGACCTTCCAAATTTTCGGCAGCGATGAAACCATCATCGAAGAGGCCGCCCGAAGAATTGAACAACTTGGCCCGGACATCATCGACATCAACATGGGTTGTTCGGTGCCAAAGGTATCGGGCAAAGGAGCCGGAGCCGGTTTGCTGAAAGACCCGCCCAAAATTGGCCGTATTTTCAATCGCTTAACCAAGGCGCTGTCGGTGCCGGTCACCGGCAAAATTCGGCTGGGTTGGGATGAGAATTCGCTCAATTACCTGGAAGTCGCCAAAATTCTTGAAGACAATGGCGCGTCGCTGATTGCCGTTCACGGTCGTACCAAAAGCCAGGCTTACAACGGCGTGGCCAACTGGGACGCCATCGCCGAAATTAAGCAGGCCGTACGCGTGCCGGTCATCGGCAATGGCGATGTAACCCGCGTCGCCGATATTGCCCGTATGAAACAGCACACCCGTTGCGATGCGGTCATGATCGCTCGGGCCGCCATCGGCAACCCCTGGATCTTTCAAGGCAAAGACATCGATCAAGTCAGCCTGTCGGAAAAGGCGCGGTTAATTCATCGCCACCTCCAGCTTATGCTCGAATTCTATGGCGAAGATCGCGGCCTGGTTTTATTTCGAAAGCACGTCGTGAAAT
>JAGRBZ010000347.1 GCA_020433805.1 Anaerolineae bacterium | reverse complement strand
CCAAGTAGAGGGCTTATTGAACGTGCTTTCTCGACCAAAAACAAAGCTGAACCAATCTTAGGTCATACTGAGAATTGCTGATGACATTGGGTTAATTTGCTGTAGCTTTGGTGTGATTTTCAATAAGGTTAATCAGCCGCTTATGGTCGGTAATATCCTGCAAAAAAGCAGCACGCCATTCGGGGTTATTAATTTTGGCAACACGATTTTGCAGCCAGGTGTAGCCACTATCACAAATATGGGAAGCCTTCTGAATATCGCCACTTTGGGAGAAAATATCATTAGCCGTTAAAAAAATACGAACCGGGTATTTGATCGGCCAAGCGTCGGGCGCAGATGAAAGTGCATATAAACAGGGTTCGATCATTTGCCGGGCCTCAACCAGCTTCCCTTCGTGCAAAAGACAACGCGCTAAACCGGCTTCGGCGTCTAAACTGCCATACGTGTACTTGGTTTTCTTTTGGGTAGCCCGCATCTGTTCGAAAGCATTGCGGGCTTTTTCAAAATCCTGCAATCCTTCCAAAGCTAACCCAAATTCTAACCAAATATCGACTTCCAACACTTTGTTTTTTGAATATTGGGCCAATTCCAATGCCTGCCCGATGTAATCACGCGCCTTGACGTAGTCTCTATTTTTTAGCGCATGAAGCGTACCTAGAATGCGTAGATCGCCCGCCTCGCCTTGACCGTCTTCAATCATCCGATGCAGGTCGCGGGCCGATCTTACATGCGCCAATGCTAAATCGTACAACCCCAACGCCTTGTAAATCCGGGCCATTCTATTCAAACATAGAGCTTCGCCCTGCAATTTGCCGATCATCTTGTTAAGCAAGAGTGACTGCTGCTGGTATCGCTCGGCGCGTTCATAATCCCCTTTAATTAAAAGCACGTCAGCCAGATTGCTCAAATACATGGCCTGCCCGTGCCGATCACTCACTAACTGGCTCATCGCTAACGCTTGTTGATAATATGTGCCACATTCTGAGTAGTTTCCAAGCAGCTTTTGCACCGTTCCTAAAGCGTTAATGATCTCGGCTTCATCTTGTTGGTTGTTGGTGCGTTTTAGTTTATCAAGGATAATCTTTAAATGCTCATGGGCTTGTATAAACTGGCCTTGGTGCAGCGCCAATCGAGCCATTTGCAGTAGGCTTTTGCTCTCGACCAGTAAATTTCCCGATTGCTGGGCCGCGATGAGACCCGCTTGAGCTTCGCTTAGCGCATCCGGCAGGCGGCTGGAGATCTGTTCGAAGATTGAACGACGATTATGGACTATTGCTTGTTTGGCCGGTTCCTTTAGAGCCTGGGCTATTTTTTGGAGGGTAATCAAATCAGCATTCTGGGCCGTTCGATGCCCCAAATTGTTGTAAATCTGCTCGCGTGCCGCCAATATCTCAAATGACTGGTAATAAACCGAGCGTTCATCGCCCAGATCTTCCAAAATATCCAAAGCGCGAGAATACCAGAAAAGCGCAGTTTGATTAGCGTAGATGATAGAGGCATATGTAGCGGTACGGATACTGTAGGCCAGCCCCTTTTCCAATTCACCGGCCTGTAAAAAATGATACGCGAGTTGGTTGGCAAACTCTTTATCATGAAATCGACGCCGCTCCAGAGCTTCACCCGCCTCACGGTGCAACATCCGCCGCTTCATGGAGTTCAACATTCGATAAAGTATGCCTTGAATGTAGATATGGCTAAAACGCAAGCGTTGTTCACCCACCACTTCTTCTAACAACTGTCGCTCCAGAGCCGTATCCAGACAGCTTAAAGCGTCTTCCCGGCTCAGGGTACTCATTTCGATGAGATCTTCAAAGGTGAACTCTTCACCCAAAATAGCAGCCTGATTAAGCAACGTTTGTGTTTCGCGATTAAGCCGGTCGAAACGGCGCAGTATGGTTTTATCGATGCTCCCCGGCAACTCCTCAAACTCAATGGGAACAAAATGCCAGCGCCCGGCATCCCAGGCTATAATCTCTTCATCGATAAGGCCACGAGCAATTTGTTCGATAAAAAACGGATTTCCCTGAGCTTGTTTGTAGATAGCGGTGCTAATATCTATGGGCACTGATTGAGACCAAATATTTTCCAGTAAGGCTTTGGTTTCATCCTGAGTTAGCGACATCGGAGTAATGAAAGTACAGTTAGACTGTTGACTCAGAGCCGTGAGTGTATCGGCCAATATATCATCACCTTCAGGGCGATCATTACTGTAAATGCCGATCATCATCAATTTAATGTTGTTCGCGTTGTGAGCCAGGTAGTTCAGCAACTTCAAACTGGCGGCGTCGATCCATTGTAAGTCATCAAAAACGAGCAGCCAGGGACGCTGAGTGGTCGCTGTGGCAATCGACTCAGAGAGTGTAGCTAAACTCGTACGCGTGGTTGTTTCGCTGGTAGACGCCACAGGCGCATTGGTCACCATTTGGCCGGCTTCCGGCACAAGTTGCACAATTTCATTCCAGACATGACTGATACGCTGCTCAGTCTCTTCAGGAAGTGTCGTATTAAAGTAGCTATTCACAGCTGTGATAAAAGGATAGTAGGGCGGGCTGCCTTCTAATTTTTGGCAGGTGCCTACCAGAACCGTGGTGTCATCCAAACTGGAAATAAACTCTCGGATCAAGCGTGTTTTGCCTAACCCGGTCTCGCCATGCAGAAAAACAACCTGCCCGTGTCCGTTTTGGGTCTCTTCCCAAAGCTCAAAAAGCGTTTGCAGTTCATTTTGTCGACCAACCAAAGCGGGCCACTGCTCACGGGGATCTTTGCGCTGTACTATCTCGCCACTGCCATTTAATGAAATACTGTTGAGGATATACCGAATCTGTCGGGCCGTGGCATAACGCTTATTTGGATCTTTATCCAACAGGCGCATAATCAGATGATCGAGCATCAAGGGGATCTTGGGATTTAGTTCACGCGGCAATGTGGGTGTTTTATTGAGATGATGGTCCAGCACCTCTTGATCTGAGCCTTTGAAAGGCGGTTGACCGGTTAGCATCTCATACATCATGACCCCCAACGCATATAAATCCGTTCGAGCGTCAATAGGATGCCCTAATACCTGTTCAGGAGCCAAATAACGTGCCGTCACTAATGCCAGCGGGACATTAATGTTTACCAAAGCACGACCGCTTTCCAGGCGGCCTAGTCCAAAATCGCTAATCTTAATCTCACCATCGGCCAGCAAGACATTTTTCGGTTTGAGATCGCCATGAACAACTTCAGCCGAATGCGCATACTCAAGGGCATGGGTAATGCTTTCTACAATAGACAGAACACTTTCCAACGGCAAGCGCTGGCCGGGCTGCTCATTGATCATATCGCGCAGTGTACGCCCTTCAATATACTCTTCGGCCATAAACGAAATACCACGGTCAACGTCACAATCGTACACATCCGCAATATTAGGATGAATCAACTCAACAATCTGTCGGGCATGTCGCAGAAACCGCTCGATTGCGCCATCGCTAAAGGAAGAAGAGAGAATTTTAACGGCTACTGGAACATTTTGTTCCAAATCAACACCCTTAAATACCGTACCCAGCCGCCCTTCACCAATTTTGCTGTCTACACGATAGCGATTTTTAAGGGTTTGGCCGGGCAGATTGAGCGTTTCACGAGAGCGCAGGGCGTTAAGTGCGGCATGTACCGACGGATAGATAGCAAAAAAGTCGAGATAGCCGGCTAACTCGATGAGCTGCTGAACACTCTGAGACGGTTCAGCCAACGCCATTGGAATACCGCGCTGATGATTTCTAAGTTTGACCAAAGCCCGCAGTCCGGCCACTTGCAGCATCTCCACGCCCGACATATCAATAATTAGATAAGCAGGTCGTTCGGTATCGACCATTCGTGTAAATTGTTCGCGGAGTTCAACAGCGAGATGTTCATCAAAAATACCGGTTGGCTTAAGAATAGCCGCTTTGCTACCGGGAACCTGCTGAATTTGCGTTTTCTTGACCGGCGTTAAATCGAACACCTGGCCTTCTTGCGCGATGATGACGTTGACCGGCGGTGTATCAGGATACTGGTTTTCCTGAAACTTCAAGGTATCGGCCAATATTTTCTCAAGATCATTGTCGGAATAGGTGGGATCATAATGATAGAGCAACAGCGTTTTTACTTTGGCCCGTTGAGCCATCTCAACGCCAAAAAATGAGGAACTATGGCCCCAGTCCTCTTTTTCATCAGACTCTTTTTGGGTAAATTGCGAGTCGAAAACCAAGACATCGGCATCGGCAAAAAAGTTCGCGTAAGGGCGCAAATCGGTACCTTCCGGGTAAGACGAGTCGCTGGCGTAAACAAAAACTTTCTCACCCTTTTCAAAGCGATAGCTGTAAGCATCACCGGGGTGGTGATTGTACATATTGCGAACCCGAACATCGCCAAATTCGCAGACCTCACCTGGCTCAATGTGGTTAAAGTGCATCGTCGCCTGCATATAATCAAGCGGAACGGGGAAACTGATCTTTTCTTGCTGACGCCTTAGCGCCGTTTCGATGTCGTGGACACTGTAAATATGAATCTGGTTGCCGGGTATGAAGGCAGGTCGAAAAAAGGGAAACCCGTGGATGTGATCCCAATGGGGATGGCTAAAAAACAGGTGGATAACGCCCTGACCTTTACCCCACGGCCCTTTCATGAGTTCCAACCCTAAAGACCGCATCCCCGAACCGGCATCAATAATAAATAGATCGTCGCCGGCCCGAATCTCAATGCAGGGAGTATTGCCCCCGGCGGTAGTGCCACCCAGCGGTGATAAATTATCTAAATAATTTTCAACAACTTGCCGACGTTTGGACTGACGCTTTTGCCGGGATTCCTGAGACTCAGATTCAACCTTGCCAAACTGATTTTGCGCCAACAAAGCTGAAAGGAGTTCCTCCTGAGATGCCTTTTTATCGATTTCAGCAATGTTAAGCAACGCCGCAACGATTTTCTCACGAACCGACTGCGGCGCCAAAGGGGCGGGAATAGATCCGCGTGCTCCCCAAATTTTCACCTTCATTCACGCACTCCCGAACTTGACGCTGATGGCTTGACTGTACGTCTGATTATTCCATCCATTATAACGATTTTCTGTGGGAAAAGCTATAGAACTTTTGGTAATAGCTCACAATTATATTACACACTCCCTTTTAATAGGAAAAAGTTGGGTATCAGCATTGTAGAAGGCTGAATCTTATGCTATACTGAAACCTGTCGAGGGAGTAGGAGATATATGGAAAAGACAAAAACCACAAAAACACCAATATCGGAAACTACGAAGAAAGTAGCTAAGACTTTAGGAGAAACACAGACCACTCCGCTCAACACGATCGAGCGTCTGGTTAAAGTGATCGGCGACGAAAGAGTTTTAGCTCTACTGGAAGAAGCGATTAAGTTAAAAGCCGAGGGTGGTTTAAAGACAAACGATGGCTCTAGACATCGAACCCTTGGCGGTGTATTTTTCAAGATTGCGAAAAACAAGCTGTCCGCACAGGAACGCTGGCGAGTTTTTACCCCGAAAACCCCCAAGAAATCAAAAGAAGATAAACAAGTAAAACCTATGAGATGGGTCGAGCTGAAACCTTTGCTCGGCCAACTTTTAGCTGCCGTGAAAGGAGAGGCACAAACGGTGAAAATGACATTAATCGGCAAACCTGGCCGCGTCATTGAAAAGGAAAGAGTTGTTCTCACCAGTTTGCAAAGCGCAAAATCACCCAGTTTACCCAAAGGATTGCCTTTGCCGCCCAGCGAACCAACCACCTATTTGGTCTTTATTGCGAAAAAGCAGTGGACGAAAGTAAAAGACTCTATCGCAAACTTTCCGGAAGATAAGCTGATTATTGAAGGCTATCCGGTTTATGATCGTCGTATTGGCCAGAATGGCGCAATGTGTGTATATGCTCAAAACGTTACCACTAAGCTCATTCAACAGGCCAAACGGCAAGCCCAAAAAGATAACGAAGACGAATAATCCAGGTTCAGTGTCTATTCCTCCTGACGCACATTACCTAAAATCGACATCTAACAGAAAGGAATAACAATGAATTATCGACGTTTGGGCCAGGCCGGTCTAAAGGTAAGTACCGTAGCCCTGGGCGGCTGGATAAACTACGGCGAAGGTAAAGTTGATGACGGTGAGGCAGCCCGCGTTGTTGAGCGCGCTTACGAACTGGGCATCAACTTTTTCGATCTGGCCGACATCTACGGCAAAGGCAAAGCTGAAAAACAGATGGGCAAACTGCTGAGTGTTTACCCACGCCATACATTGGTCATTTCGACCAAAGTCTTTTGGCCGATGAGCGACGACATCAACGATCGGGGCTTATCGCGCAAACACATTCTGGAGAGTATCGACCGCAGCCTGGAAAATCTGGGCACGGATTACGTAGACCTCTATTTCTGCCACCGGCCCGATCCCGAAACCCCAATTCTGGAGACAGCCCGGGCGATGAACACCCTCATCGAGCAGGGCAAAGTTCTTTACTGGGGAACATCTGAGTGGGGGGCATCGCAAATCGCCGAGGCGGTTGCCGTATGCGAGCGGTATCTCCTGCATCCGCCCCAGGTGGAACAACCTCAATATTCTATGCTTTATCGCGATCGGGTAGAAAGCCAAATTCTCCCCGTAGCGAAGCCGCGCGGCATCGGCTTGGTGCCTTTCTCACCCCTGGCTATGGGGATGCTGACCGGCAAATATGACGATGGCATTCCCGCTGACTCCCGCTTCAAACGAGAGCCGTGGGCCAAAGATCGCTACTTGAATGACGATAACGTCGAACGTGTACGCCGTTTGAAACCGATTGCCGACGAACTGGGCATAACCCGCGCTCAGTTGGCGCTGGCCTGGTTGCTCCGCGATCCGGGTGTGAGCAGTGTTATCACCGGGGCGACCCGCGTTTCTCAGGTGGAAGACAATGTAGGCGGCAGCGAAGTAGAGCTATCCGAAGAAATGGTAAATCAAATCGAACAGGCACTTTCGCTCGCTTAGCATAATACTACAACGAGACTTCGGTCTGAGAAACCAGGATTTTAACTTCAGAACTGAAAGTATGCACTTAGTGAGCCGTTTTTGGCGCAAAATTGGTCGAATTCACCGAAAACCCTGGTTTCTTTCCCAGGCTTATGTCAAAATCTCGTAGTAGTAATAAAAACGAAGAAAAAAAGACGTGACACAATAGCGTTGTCACGCCTTTTTTATTTAAACCCCTTAGTTAGGGTTAACCGTCTGCGAAAATCGTTCTGTACCCTCACGGTCAATCACAGTAAAGGTCAAGGCTCCATCCTCAGCCACCGAAATCTGCCCGAAGTTGAACAAATCACCCTGAAATTCTCCTTCGGCGTAGAGCACGGTCGGGTTGAGGGTCGGATCCAGAGCCGGGGCCGGCGGCAAAACAATGGCACTCAGGGGGCTGGAGGCAAATTCGTAGAAGTTGGGTTCGCCGTCGCGGTCGGGGTCATAGCTGATGGCGAAAGGCCAGTGGGTATCGCCGGTCAGGAACACCACATTGTCGACATCCTGACTCTCGATGAAAAAGAGCAGCGATAATAACTCGGTCTCATAGCCGGATTTGTCGGTGAAGTTGGCCCAACTGTCGCGCCCTTCCACTTGTGGTTGAGGAAAACCGGTGGGATACGACAGGGGGACGCTGGTAACCACAAACTTCCAGGTGGCCTCCGAATCGGCCAATCCTTGCTGCAGCCAGGCGAACTGTTCGGCCCCCAACATCGTCTTGGGTTCAAAAGTGACGGGGCTTGGGTCCCAGTTGACGATGGGATCGCGGTAGGAGCGCGTGTCTAAGATAAAGAAATCGGCCTGAGCGCCGTAGGAAAATTGGCGGTACAAACGGTAGGTATCGGTTTCGACATCGGTCTGCTGCACCGGCCAATATTCAAAGAAAGACTGCCGGCCATCGAGCAAACGCTGAGGGTTTTGCAACTCCAGTTCGGGGCCGCTGTAGTTATCACGCACTTCATGATCGTCCCAGCCAACGTAGACCGGTGTTTGAGCCAGGAAGCTGCTGTAAACATCATCTTCCAAATGGTATTTATAGCGGGATCGAAACGACTCCAAATCTTGAGCCGGTTCTTCCGCGCCGGGAACGTTATCAGGAACGGGGCAGGCTCCACTGGAGTAGATCGTATCGCCGGTTAAGAGAAAAAAGTCCGGCTCTTGCTGGGCCATGACCTCGAAAATATCCCAGCCGGTTTCAGGGTTGCGGCAATACCCCTGACCGCCCAGACAAGCACCAAAAACAAAATCAAACGCGGCTGCGTCATCCGAAGCCGGAGCCGTGGCAAACTGACCTTCAACCGGATCACCATCATCGAGGCTAACGCGATAAAAGTAGGTTTGGGCCGGTTCCAAATCTTCGACAAGCGCTTCGCCTGTGAAATCGTTCTCTAGACCTACTTCTGTGGTTATCGCAATGGGGTCGGCAAAATCATCGGTCTCCGCAACTTCAAACGTAAGTGTCCCGCTGATATTGCCTCTGGCCCAGACCACCGCCGAGCTATCTGTAACCTCGCCGCTAATCGGCCCGTGCGTAATCTGCGGGGTTTCCTCCTGCGCCTGAGACCGACTGGCAAGAAGAAACAACGTTGGCACAGCAACCAACACAATCATTCCAACCACAACAACCAACCGTTTGGACATTTGTTAGCACCCTCCTCTTTCAGCTATGTTATTAGAGATATCTTATCATAACACACTTTGTTAAGAAACAAGACCTGACCGGGAGGCTTTTCGTAAATTTACGTTACATTGATGAGGGTTTCCAGTTGATGCGAGCCACCAGCCGGCACGGTCACCAGATCATCAGCCGCGTTGGTCGTCTCGACACACACCATAGTATCAGTAAGATCAAAATTTGAGGGGGTGAGGCATCCTCAGATGCCGAACGGAGCCGCATCTGAGGATGCTCGCTCCTCGAAAATTGGATCTGCTGAGTATGGGCCGAAGTCGGCCATGCGCCGAGATTTTTCGATCCAGGGATTCCAGATCACCGTCGTGCGGCTGCCTTGTTTCGCAACGCGGATTAAAACAGGCGGTCTGCTGCCAGTACTACAATGAGATATTGACATAAGCCTGGGAAAGA
>JAGRBZ010000346.1 GCA_020433805.1 Anaerolineae bacterium | reverse complement strand
TGGAAGTCGATTTGTTTTGGCCGGACAGTCAAAATGATCGGGGCTTGGGTGCGCATGCAATTCTCTATACCAGCACCGGCACCTACCGGCGCGAAGTGCGATCCGGCAGCGGTTACCTCTCCGGTGATCCAGCTCGACTTCATTTTGGCCTGCCCGGCGGCAGTCGCGTCGAGCGTTTGGAAATTCAGTGGCCCGATGGAGCAGTGTCTACCATCGATGATTTAGCTACCGGCTCGATTGTAACCATCAGCCGAGATTGACTGATTATACGCCCCGATCAAGTGGGCTTTATCTATCTGAATTGGGAAACAGATGTGTATCATGTCATTTCGCAGCGCAGCGGAGAAATCCCTGTGACAATACGGCCTAAGAGGTGTTCGACTGGCTAAATTTGACGCCACAACGCTAATTTTTTACCATCGAATGCTTCATCAATTGAAGTTACTGAGGGATTTCTCCGCCTCCGGCTACGAAATGACATGGGCGACCTGACTCTTTACGCATCTGGACGGGGCATGAGATATTCTTTCATAACATATCGAGGAGTTACCTATGATCCATTTCAATCCGGAAACGCGAACGTTTAATTTGCTCTTAAAAACCAGCTTCTATGCTTTTAAGGTCGACTCAGAAAATCGACTGGTCCATCTGGGCTGGGGGCCGCGACCTGCCTCTGCCGATAGCGAGGCCGCATTGATTAGCGGTTGGACAGTCTATGGCCCGGACAAGGGTGAAAGTTCCTTTGAGCAACAGTCTCGCCCTGACGAACTGGTTACCTTTGGCGAGGTCAGTTATCACGAAGTGTCTTTGAAAGTTAACTTTCCCTCGCTTCCACCCAAGCTACAAGCCGAAGAAGCACCCCATCTGCCCATCCGTGATGTGCGATTGCGCTACGTCGATCATGAAATTGTAACCGATGCGCAACCCGGCCTGTCGCCAACCCACGGCCAACCGACACGCAACAGTACCCGCCGGGAAACGCTGCGGGTTCAGCTAAACGATCCGGTTCAGCCGTTTCAGGTAACTTTATGCTATCGTCTCACGCCGGAACACGACATTATCGAACGCTGGTGCGAACTGAACAATTTGGGCGATAAAGCAATCGAGGTCGAGGTGTGCGGTTTCGCCACCCTAAATCTGCCCCATGGCACCAACGAGCTAACCGCGGTTACAGGCACATGGGCCAGAGAATTTACCACCCAACGCCAGCAATTGCCGCACAATCTCTATATCCTTGAGAGCCGGACCATCGAGACCAGCCACATCACCAATCCCTTTTTCCTGCTCAACCGGCCCGGTCAGGCCTGGGAAGAAAGCGGCACGGTTTACTTCGGGCAACTGGCCTACAGCGGTAATTGGCGGTTGACCTTTGAACAGTTGCCGTCCTCTGCCATTAAAATTCACGTCGGCTACAATCCCTTTGATTTTAATTTGACCCTGGCCCCTGGTGACCGACACGTCACTCCAGCCATTGTTTGCGGCGTCAGTGCCAACGGTTGGGGGGGGGGCAGCCGCCGTATGCACGCCTTTGCCCGTGAGCGCGTGCTGCCTCGACCCGACCGGCAGTTGAGCGACCGGCCGGTACTCTACAACAGTTGGGAAGCCACCTACTTTGATTTGAGCTACGACGGCCAACTTGAGCTAATCCGCAAGGCTGCGGCCATGGGCGTGGAGTTGTTTTGTGTGGATGATGGTTGGTTTGGCGGACGGCGGCATGACAGGGCCGGCCTGGGCGACTGGGTCGTCAGTTCCGACATTTTCCCGGAAGGGTTAAATCCGCTGATCGAAGAAGTACATAAGCTGGGGATGCAGTTTGGCTTGTGGGTGGAACCGGAAATGATCAACACCGACTCTGACCTGTACCGCCAACACCCCGATTGGGTGCTCCATTTCCCCGGTCGTCCACGCTCTGAGGCCCGGAACCAGTTGGTGCTGGACTTTGGCCGGACGGAGGTTGTTGAGACCATTTTTCAGGCGCTCGATAACCTGGTGAATGAATATCCGATTGCCTTTTTTAAATGGGATATGAATCGCTACACGAGCGAGCCGGGTTCGGTCGCGGGCAAAGCACTCTGGCGCAAGCACGTTGAAGGCGTCTACAGCATTATGGATCGCCTGCGCCGAAACCATCCCAACCTCGATATTCAGAGCTGCTCCGGTGGTGGCGGGCGCATCGACTTGGGCATTTTGGGCCGCACCGACCAGGTCTGGACCAGCGACAACACCGACGCCTTTGATCGCATACGCATTCAAGAAGGGTTTAGTCTGGCTTATCCCGCACGGGCGATGGAGGCGTGGGTTACGCACGCCCTCAATCACCAGACCGGCCGCATTAGTCCTCTTAGTCTGCGGTTTGATGTGGCTATGCGCGGTGCCTTGGGCATTGGCTCCAGCCTTAATGAACTCGATGAGGCCGAGTTGGCCGAATACGCTTCCTACATCGCCTTTTACAAACGTATCCGGCACATTATCCAAAATGGCGACCTCTATCGTCTCCAGCGTCTGGAGGAGTTTGGCGCATCGATTATCCAGTACGTACTACCAGGCGGGCACGAAACTGTTTATTCTGTCACGGTACACGACCATCAATTGGGCTGGTTAAGACCTACACCACCGCTGCAAGGCCTGAACCCCTCGGCAACCTACCGGGCCGTCGACCGCCACGATCGGGAGGTCTATCGCGCCAGCGGTTATGAATTGATGACGCTGGGTATTCCTGGTGAGGCTGGTCAGCTCGTGGGTTACAGCCGTACACTGTATCTTCGACAAATTTGAGAAACAAAGGCTAAGGCTGAGGCTAAGGCTAAGAATGAGAATGAATTTCGAGGGTTGGGAGTATGATAGAGGCTGCGATCTGAATATGTTAATTGGATGATTCGATGGTTCGCAGATAACCAACCAACTAACTACCCAACTATCCAACTATCCAACAACCCCAACCAACCAATTTCAAAGGAGCAAGGTTAAAATGACAAAAATCACATTTATCGGAGCCGGTAGCACTGTGTTCACCAAAAATCTATTGGGCGATATCTTCAACTTCCCGGAGCTGGCCCAGACAACTATCTGCTTGCACGATATCGACGCCCAGCGACTGGCCGAGGCCGAAGCCATCGCCCACCGGGTGGCCGACATCCTCAAGGTGAAACCCAAAATAGAAACAACGCTGCACCGCCGGGAGGCCCTCGACGGTGCTGATTACGCCATCGCGATGTTTCAGGTCGGCGGATACAAGCCCAGCACGCTCATCGATTTTGAAATTCCCAAAAAGTACGGCCTCCGCCAAACCATCGCCGATACGCTGGGCATTGGCGGCATTATGCGCGGCCTACGAACAGTTCCGGTGATGCTGGAGATGTGTCGCGACATGGAAGAGCTATGCCCGCACGTTACGTTTCTCAACTATGTCAATCCGATGGCCATCAACACCTGGGCCGTCAATCGAGCCACAAACATCGCCACGGTGGGCTTGTGTCACAGCGTACCCCACACCGCCGCCGAACTGGCCAAAGATATCGGCGTGCCAGTCAGCGACATTAACTATCTGGTGGCCGGCATCAATCACGTCGCCTTCTTCCTCAAATTTGAGCATATGAATGGCGCGAGCCTTTACCCCCGTTTGCAGCAAGTCATCAACGAGGGCCGCGTACCCGACTGGAATCGTGTTCGCTATGAGATGTTCAAACGCCTCGGCTATTTTGTAACCGAGTCGAGCGAACATTTCAGCGAATACGTACCCTGGTTTATCAAACGCGACCGCCCTGATCTCATCGAAAAGTTCAACATTCCGTTGGATGAATATCTTGGCCGCTGTGAAGTGCAAATCGTCGCCTGGAACTATGTTCAAGAATTAGATGGCCAAGCGGATGCCCAGGCTGAAGATAAATTACGGGAGCTGATAGCTGACATTAAGGTGATGCCGCGCTCACGAGAGAGCGGCTTGAAAACCTTTCGGACTATGAATACCGTGACCCCCAGCGTCGAGTACGGTGCGCACATTATTCACAGCATGGAGACCGGTCAGCCGCGAACCATCTACGGGAATGTGGCTAATCACAACCTGATCGATAACCTGCCCCACGGCTGTTGCGTCGAGGTGCCGTGCTTGGTCGATAAAAACGGCATTCAGCCAACGCACGTAGGCAGCCTGCCGCCTCATCTGGCAGCACTCATGCAAACCAACATCAATGTCCAGGCCTTGACGGTCGAAGCCGCCCTGACCGGCAAACGGGAGCATATCTACCACGCCGCCATGCTCGATCCGCACACAGCAGCGGAATTAGACCTTGAGCAGATTTGGAACTTAGTCGATGACCTGATCGCCGCCCACGGTGATAGGCTGCCGGAGTATCACTAAGCGGACGTATATGATTTCTTAAAAACTGTTTCTATTCGGCCATAGCGCGAAGTAAGGCTAAGGCTAAGGCTGAGGCTAAGAAAAAGTTATCTTTTCTCCGCCTCAGCCTTAGCCTTAGCCTGTCGATAGAATGCTCTATGGCTGAATAGTTACTCTAGCCCACAAGGAGGTGTCTTATGACCAACTTTGACTCGACCCAACATCCCCATCGTCGCTACAATCCCTTAACCGGCGAGTGGGTCTTGGTGTCGCCGCACCGAACCCAACGTCCCTGGCAGGGACAGGTGGAGAAAACACAGACCGAAACGCGACCCCAGTATGATCCGAAATGCTATCTCTGCCCCGGCAACGAGCGAGCCGCCGGAGCAAACAATCCGCACTACGACCATACATTTGTCTTTACCAACGATTTCGCCGCTCTCTTGCCCGACACCCCGGAATCCATGCCTGCCACCCACCCGCTGCTTCAATCTGAGAGCGAGCAAGGCACCTGTCGGGTCATCTGTTTTTCGCCACGCCACGACTTAACCTTGCCGGAGATGGCGGTTGAGGATATTCGACAGGTGATCAATGTATGGGCCGATCAAGTCACCGAGTTGGGTCAACGTTTTCGCTGGGTGCAGATTTTTGAAAACAAAGGGGCCGTTATGGGCTGTTCAAATCCCCATCCCCACGGCCAAATTTGGGCCGGCAGCGTCTTGCCCAACGAACCGGCCAAAGAAGAAAATAACCAGTGGATTTATTTTAATAAGCACAATTCACCACTATTGGTCGATTACGCCGCCCTGGAAGCAGAGCGACAGGAGCGCGTTGTCGTCGAAAACGACGATTGGCTGGCGGTTGTTCCCTATTGGGCGGTCTGGCCGTTTGAAATATTGTTGCTACCACGCCGCCACGTGCTGCGCCTGCCCGATCTGACTGCCCCGGAACGTGACGCGCTGGCTAGCATCCTCAAACGCTTGTTAACCCAATACGACAACCTGTTTGAAACCTCATTCCCCTACTCGATGGGCTGGCATGGCGCACCGACAACGGAGGGCAACTGTTCTCACTGGCAACTCCACGCCCATTTCTATCCGCCGCTGCTGCGCTCGGCCACCGTTAAAAAGTTTATGGTCGGCTACGAAATGTTAGGTGAAGCCCAACGGGATCTCACGGCTGAGCAGGCCGCCGAACGGCTGAAAGCCCAATCGGAGATCCATTACAAACAATCCGTTCCAAGTCGATAGGAGTTTAGCCATGTCACTTCACCAACAGGTTATCAAAACGTTTGAAGCGCGTTTTGGCGAGCTACCGCGTTTGGTGGTTCGCGCACCGGGACGGGTCAACCTAATCGGCGAGCATACCGACTACAATGACGGCTTTGCTTTGCCGATGGCCATCGATCGCGGGGTTTGGATTGCCCTCACACCAACCCAGACAAACGAGGTTGTTGTTCATTCGCTTGATTTTGACGAAACCGCCCGCTTCTCGCTAGCACACTTAAAGTTTGCCGGCCACCACTGGCCGGAATATCTCAAAGGTGTCGCCTGGGCGCTGCAACAGCAAGGGGCTACCTTGTCCGGCTGGCAGGGAGTAATGGCCGGCGACGTCCCTGCCGGGGCCGGGCTGTCATCCTCAGCCGCATTAGAACTGGCCACAGCCCGCGCCTTTGCTGCCGTTTCGAACCGGCCTTGGAATGCCAAGGGGATGGCCAAAATCGGCCAGCGTGCCGAAAACGAATGGCTCGGCCTCAACACCGGCATCATGGATCAGTTGATCTCAGCAGCCGGAGTAGCCGGACACGCCCTTTTAATTGACTGCCGCTCGTTGGAGACACAGCCGGTACCGCTGCCGGTCGAGACGGCGGTGGTGGTTCTGGATACAAAAAGCCGCCGGGGGTTGGTCGACTCGGCTTACAATGAACGACGGGCGCAATGTGAAGCAGCGGCCCGATTTTTCGACGTGCCTGCGCTGCGAGACGTAAGTTTCGCGCAGTTCCAAGCCCAAGCTCACCAACTCGACAACATAACCCGCCGCCGCGCCCGTCACATCATCACCGAAAACCAGCGGACTCTCCAAGCCGCCGAGGCAATGCAACAAGGAGATGCCGCTGAATTTGGTCGCCTCATGAACGACAGTCACGCCAGTCTGCGTGATGATTTTGAAGTAACCAATCAAGCCTTAGATGCCATTGTCACCTGTTCTCACCAAATCGAAGGCTGCTATGGTGCGCGTATGACCGGCGGCGGATTTGGCGGCTGCGCTGTGGCCTTGGTTCGGCACGAGGCGGTCGAAACCTTTACGACGGCGGTGGCGCGATGCTACCAATCGGCCACGGGGCTGGAGCCAGCGATTTATGTCTGTGCTGCCACGAATGGAGCTGAGGTGGTCAGCCAAAATTAGCGTAAGTCGGCAGTCTCACGTGAGACAACATCGACAATAAAAATTTAATGTAAATATGCGGAGTAAGCATCCTCACATGCGAACGGGTTGGGCAAAACCGCTCCGCATCTGAGGATGCTTCGCTCCGTGTCTATCAAACTTATTATTTTCCGGGAGAAAACGAATAATGAAAATTCTCGTTACCGGCGGAGCCGGTTATATTGGCAGTATCGTTGTTGAGCAGTTAATCAAGGCGGGCGAAAATGTGGTGGTCTTCGATAACCTGTACCAGGGCCATCGTGCCGCCGTCCATCCGGCAGCGGCGTTTGTTCAAGGCGATCTGGCCGACCGGGCAGCGATCGACGGGGTGATGGAGCAGCATCAGCCGGAAGCAATCATGCATTTCGCTTCGCACACCCTGGTCGGGGAGTCGATGGAGCAGCCGTTTTTGTATTTGGGCGAGAATGTGATCAACGGTCTCAATCTCCTGCAAAGCGCTATCAAGCACAAGGTACGTCGCTTCATCTTATCTTCGACCGCCAATCTTTTCGATGATCCGGAGCGAATGCCAATAGATGAGGCGGAACGCATTGTGCCTGGTAGCCCCTACGGCGAGTCAAAATTCATTTTGGAGCGACTGCTCTACTGGCTCGATCGTGTTCACGGTTTGCGATACGCGGCGCTCCGCTACTTCAACGCAGCGGGGGCGTCGGCTGAACGGGGTGAGGATCACAACCCGGAACTGCACCTGATCCCCATTGTGCTGCAAGTCGCTCTGGGCCAACGGGAGAAGATCAAAATTTTTGGCGACGATTATTCTACGCCCGACGGCACCTGCGTCCGCGATTACATTCACGTACTCGATTTGGCACAGGCTCATATTTTGGCTCTCCGCGCTCTCGATCAGAGTAGTCGGCTGTATAATTTGGGGAATGGGCAAGGCTTCAGTGTCAAAGAGGTCATCGACACGGCGCGTGAGATCACCGGACACCCCATTCCGGCAGAAATGGTTGCCCGACGACCCGGAGACCCGGCGGTGCTCATCGCCGGCAGCGATAAAATTCGTCGCGAGCTAGGCTGGCAGCCTCAGCATCCAAACCTGCGCGACATCATCGAAAGTGCCTGGCGCTGGCACAAATCCCACCCGCATGGGTACGAGGCGTAAGCATAAACTTCTTTTTTATTGGGTACAGATGAACATTACTTCGAGGAACGTCACGAAGAACTATCAGCAACAAACACGTTTATCCCCCGCGCTTGCAGTTCAGCGACCATATCGCTCGGCGCACCGTCGTCAGTAACAACAGTTGTGACCTTTTCTATCGGTGCATAAGTGGCCAGGCCAACCTGTCCAAACTTGCTGCTGTCGACGACAGCGATTACTTCCTGGGCGCGTTCCACAATGAACTGTTTCAACTCGACCTCTTGTAGGTAGGCCTCGGTTAAGCCGTGCGTCACGGTTAGTCCCCACGCCCCCAAAAAAGCTTTGCGGATGTTAACCTTACTTAAGACATCGCGGGCAATGGGGCCGATAATCGATCCTGTTGTATTCCGTAGCGTACCACCGGTCAAAATAACATTGAGATGCGGTACGCGCAGCAGTTCCAAAGCCGTCCACACCCCGGTTGTAATAATGGATAACTCGCCTAAATCTTCACAATATTTGAGGGCCTGGCCGACGGTTAAGGCCGTCGTACTGGCATCGAGCAAAATAGAGTCGCGAGGGTTGACCAAGGTAGCCGCCAATCTGCCAATTCGATCCTTTTGATCGCCACGGATTTGCTGACGGGTGGCAAAAGTCAATTCCTGACGTATTTTTTCACCAACTAACATGGCTCCGCCGTGAGTCCTAACCAATCGTCCCTGCTCGGCCAGTTGGTTTAGGTCGGTGCGGATGGTGACGGCTGATACACTCAGATGGTCGGCTAATTCAGCCACACTAACAGCCTGTTTGTCGGCCAACATGTCAAGAATTTGATTCTGACGCTCGTGGATTAACATGGCCTCGGCTCCTTAGACGAGAATTTCCGGTAAATGAGGGGATTCAGTCATCGAACTTCAAAAGTATACTAAAACTTCAGATAACTGTCAATTACTTTTGTATACAAGATATTTCTCTTTCTTTTTTCTTTTTTTATCTTGTACTACTTGACAAATACCTCTTCTATGTTACTATTCACGTGTAGTTTGGACAGCAACAAACGCATCTAAAAAGTTTTATAAAGCCTCTATACTTATTACTCTGGATTAAAATAATAACATAAAAGTCACGTTTGTACATCCATGAAGCGACTACAAAACACCCCTGCATTTAACACGCCAAATAAGAAGACCCATCGGCATCTTTGTTAGCGGATTGTTTACTTCACATTGCCTAAACTCAAGTAATTTATAATAATTAAATTTACAACCGTCGGAAACGAGG
>JAGRBZ010000345.1 GCA_020433805.1 Anaerolineae bacterium | reverse complement strand
CCGGCGATGACAAGGGCGGAAGCGATGCGGATGGGGTCACCAGCCGCAACGACGACGGTACCGAGGGGGTCTTCCTCGGCAGGCGCATCGGCGGCTTCTTCTTCCTCAACCGGTTCTCCTTCGATAGCCGCTTCTTCTTCGGCTACGGTTTCCTCAACGGCCTCATCGGCAATCTCTTCTGCTTCTTCAACTTGCTCTTCGGCCGGTTCTTCTGCGGCCGGTTCTTCCGGCTCGGCCGGTGCAGGTGCATCAGCACCACAGGCCGCAGCCAGCATTGCTACGATCAGTAACAGTGTTAATAGATACAATTTGTTACGCATTGTTTTATTTCTCCTCCATGGACAAAGCGTTAATACAGAAATTTGATATCGTAAAGGGTGTTTCTAATTCCCCAACTTAGCAGAAATCAGAATATAATTTTTCTATAACGCATTACCTCCCTCTGATAGAATTGGACTTCTTCTCTTCCTTACCCTACTATCAGGTAACGATTATACTACGTTTGTGTTACGGGGTAAAACCTTAAATTCGTGATTTGACATCCTTACATTGAAATCCGGTAGGACAAAGTTAACTTTGTCCTACCGGATTTCAAAGAGAAATCGGATTATCAGTTTTCACCACGTTCAAAAGGCTTGGTTAACGCCGAAGGTTGTAGCGCACGTTTAAAGGGAAAAGCCAGGGCCAGGATGGTGAGCAGATAGGGCATCATCACCGCCACATCGGAAGGGATGTTGAGACCGAGCACCTGAACCCACAGTTGCAGGGCATTAACCAGACTAAACAGCAGCGCGCCGAGCAACACGCCGACCGGCGTCCAACTGCCGAAATAGACCAACGCGACGGCAATAAAACCCTGTCCATTGGTCATCCCCTCTTGAAAGATATTCAGCAGCGAAATCGACAGCGACGCGCCGGCAATACCGGCCAGCAAGCCGCCGAAGGTGACGGTCATATACCGTACCCGGGCCACGCTTACGCCCAGCGAGTCCGCCGCTTGCGGATTTTGCCCGACGGCACGAATGCTCAAGCCCCAGGTCGTCTTATTAAGCACCCACCAGGCCAACGGCACCAGTGCAAACGCACCATAAACCATCACACTGTGGGTCAGGAAAATTTCGCCAATAACGGGGATCTCACTTAAACAAAAGGCCGAGTCGATGCCGATGCTGGCCAGACAAAATTGAAGTTCGGAGAAACCGTCAACGCCCTCCACCGTACCAAGGAGCGTTTTGAAGAGGAGGCTCGAAGCACCCAGGCCGAAGAGATAGAGGCCAATGCCGCTGATACCTTGTTCCGCATTGAGGGTGACGCTGATAAAGGCCATGACCAGGCCCATCAACGCCCCAACCAGGGCGGCGGCTAGAACGCCTAACAGCAAGTTACCGGTCACGAAGGCCACATAAAAACCGCTAAAAGCCCCCATAAGCATAATGCCTTCAACCCCTAAATTCAGCACGCCGGAGCGTTGCGCAAACGTTTCGCCGATGGCCGCATACAGATAAGGCGTCGCCAGCCGGATGCCGGAGTGGATGATGCCGACAAGAATGGCTAAAAAGCTTAAACCTTCGTTCATGCGTTTTCCTCCGCCGTTGTTTGAGTCGATACGCGGCGTCGGGCGCGGCGTCGAGACCAGATTTCACTACTCACCACGAAAAGGACGATGAGACCGAGCAGCATGGTTACAAACACTTGCGGTACCTGCACCGCCCGCTGCATTTTATCACCACCCACCAGCAATCCGCCGAATAGGATCGATGCCGGAATAGCGCCAATGGGGTGCAGTTTTCCAAAGAGCGCCACCACAATACCGGAAAACCCGTATCCGGCCGAAACCGCCAGCGGCTCGAACATGCGGTGGTGTAGCCCCAAAATTTCAACCGCTCCGGCCAGCCCGGCAAACGCACCGCTAAGAGCCATCGACAAAATAATGGTGCGTGGCACTTGAATACCGGCATAGCGCGCCGCCGCCGGATTGAGACCCACCGCCCGGATGCGGTAGCCGATGGTGGTGCGCCACAGAAAGATGTAAACCAAAATAGCCATCAGAATGGCGATAAAAAACCCCATATGCAGCCGCGTTGGTTCGACCAGCAGACCGTAGATTTCACCCTGAAAGCCGGTAATATTCAAATCTTTGGCCGACTCCGTAAAGCCGAACCATTGGGCGATATCGGTGAAACGGGGCAGATCCGTGGGGCGCGGCAGCCGGGCCGAGTGGGGAATGTTGGTTCCGGCTTCCAGCTCTTTGGGATCGATCATCGGGCCGCGCAGCAGAAAGAAGCCGATCTGGATGGCAATCTGGTTCATCATAATGGTGCTGAGAATTTCGTTGACGTTGAGGTAGGCTTTCAAGTAGCCGGGGATACCGGCCCACAGCCCCCCCATCAACGTCCCGGCCATAATGCACAGGATGATGACGATATAGTTGGGCCATGTCTCGCCCAGTTCTACGGCCAGATAGGTAGAAATTAAGGCACCAACAATAAGCTGCCCTTCAGCACCAATGTTGATAACGTTGGCCCGAAAAGCAATGACGATACCCAGACCCACCAGCAGCAGCGGGATGGCTTTGACCATGGTATCGGCCAGACCATTTTTGTTGGCAAACGCGCCGGTGAACATCGCGGTATAAGCTTCAACCGGGTTGGTATCGAGCAGAATCAACACGACTGCACCAACCAGAAGAGCGCCGATGACCGCAATAAGAGGCAAAAGCGCATCGATGATGCGCTCCAGTTGAAGACGTTTGAACAGCGAAGGCTTCATGAATAAAGATCTCTTTGAGACGGTGAATT
This sequence comes from Anaerolineae bacterium, assembly GCA_020433805.1. Classification (GTDB taxonomy): domain Bacteria; phylum Chloroflexota; class Anaerolineae; order 4572-78; family J111; genus JAGRBY01. The sequence goes on along the minus strand of JAGRBZ010000345.1, from coordinate 6,369 downwards.
AGGGTAAGATATAACAGTTTGATTAGTTTGACAAAAACGTTGTTTTTAGGTTGTTGGAGTCCGTTTTGCGGAATAAACAAAAAAGCTCCCGGACAAAGGCTTGTAAGCGCCTATGTCTGAGAGCTTCACGGCTCGCTGAATTTGATTGTGACAAAATTAACACAGTTTTCAGTTGCTGTCAAACACGGGAAGGAATTAGGAATTAGGAATTGGAAAACGAATAATTTGATGTCATTTCGTAGCGCAGCGGAGAAATCCCTATGCCGCCAGTACACCTAAACAGGTGTCCGGGTGGGAAATTTCGAAGCAACAACGCTCATTTTTCCCCGTGAATGCTTCATAATCTTGAAATGTCTGAGGGATTTTCTCCGCCTCCGGCTACGAAATGACATACTGGACTTTTATTATCGAACTCCGGTTAATAAAGAAATTAGCCCTACAAATCTCCCAATCTCGTTAGTGTCATTTGTTTTTCGCCACAACATTTCATAGAACATAGTGCGTATTGCGTAGTACGTAAAAAGGCGCTCAATACGCATTACGCACTACGCAATAAACAAAAGCTCAAATTATGGCGAAAACTTAGAGACACTAACCAATCTCTAATCTCCAGTTACCCATCACCCATCAACTACTATACCCATCCGAAAAGACTTCAATCATCAAATACGGATCACCCAGCGGATACAGAATAGGGCAGGTGCAGCCGTTGGCGACATACTCGCGCACCTTGGCCTTGACCTCTTCCGGCGTACCGCTGGCGGTGATATGCTGGACCAACTCATCGGGCACCAGCTTCATCGCTTCTTTGATCTGCTCTTTGGTGGCCGGCCAGCCCAAAATCGATTGGATTTGCTCGACGGTTTCCTTGGGCGTGTTGCTGGCTTTGGTGATGTGCGGCTGTTGGGCGATATACTGCGTCAGCAGCCAACGCGCCCCATCGAGCGCCTTGGCTTTATCGTTATCAACCGAACAGACCACAAGCTGGGGCCGGTCGATGTCATCCAGCGTGCGTCCGGCGCTTTCGGCACCTTTTTTAAGCTGGTCTATGGCACCTTCATTATATTCCGGCGGCACGCAGTAGTTCAAGACCGCGCCGTCGGCAATGGCACCGGTCATCTCCATCATCTTCGGCCCGGTCGCCCCGATCATAATCGGCACATTGCGCGGCTCGCGCCGGCCGTGGACCACATCCAGCTCGATGCCTTTAACCTTATGAAACTCGCCGTCGTAGGTTACGTTTTCCATATTCAGGAGCTTGCGCATAACCTCGATGGTTTCGCGCATCGCCGTCAGCGGTTTACGCCGATTGATGCCCACGTTCGCCGCCAGCGGATCCCACCAGGCCCCGATGCCGCAGATGATGCGGTCGGGCGCGAGATCATCCAGTGTTAAAAAGGTCGCCGCCAGCAGGCCGATGTTCCGCGTCCAGTTGTTGATCACGCCGGAGCCGACCTTAATCCGCTCGGTCACCGCCGCAAAGGCCGCCATCGGCACGATAGCATCGCGCACCAGCCGGCTCTCTGCCTGCCAGACCGCCTCAAAGTTATTCTTTTCCGCATATTGGGCCAACTTCATGCCCTCGCGTAAATCGTGGGCATCTTGTAAATATAATGCTACTCTGTCTTGGGCCATTGTGAACTCCTCTCATTGATGTTGTGTGGAGTGTCGATTATAACACTGATTAGGTTGGTTGGATAGTTGGGCGGGTTTGATGGTTAGATCGGGGGCAACCGCCGCTCATTGAAACACTGAAACACTGAAAATGATGAGTTCACTGAATACTACTTTTCAATCTACAGGGCTTTTCTTGACACGAAGTTAATGAGAACAGTGCCTGGAGTGGATCAGTGCCTTCATTTCCATCATTCATTCAGTGTTTCTATCTCGCCCCATCACGGAACGCCGCCCGTTGTATCCATCCGTTTTCGATTACAGAAAAACAGGATTATAATAAATACGATGCTAACCAAGACGAATGATACCCATCCAAATGCCGAGGCTATTCAAATTGACCTATTACGTAACGCCGGTCAGGCTCGCCGGTCTCGTCTGATGCTATCGATTACCCAAAGCACGCTGAGTCTCTCCCGCCGTACCATTCGGCAACAGTACTCACACCTTTCACCCCGCGAACAAAATATAAAATTCGTAGAGCTTGTTTACGGCATCGACTTAGCTGATCGCCTGCGAAAATATTTACAGATGAAACACTGAAACACTGATGAACCTGAACGCACTGAAAAACAAACATAGTTCAGTGAACTCATAAAATTCAGTGCATCAGTGTTTCAAAATACCCTATAAAACAAACTATTTTCCCACTTGTCACCCCGACCCAAAGTCAGGTAAAATAAAGCTGTCTGCCGATCTCGAAACGATCCTCACTCGACCTCAATGACTCCCATTTCATCTTCTATCGTACCCGTTAGCTTCTTGCCATAAATCCGTTTGTAACAAAGCAGGGCTTACGCAGCGCGTAGAACAATTTGCTAAATTGTTCCGCACCTTGGGCATACAAGTAAATTGGCAATTTACGCCACCAAATCCAAGGGTTGCCTAAGTCCTGAAAAGGATAATGCTGTGACAGAACGATCCCATTCCGACAAGGGATTCAATCTCAAAAACATCCGAACCCTACTCACCAAGAGTTTTACAGATGGTGAACTTCGCCGCCTCTGTTATGATAACCCTAATTTCAGGTCGGTTTATGATCTATTGTCATCAGAAATGGGTAAAGATAAGGTTATTGATAAGCTCATTGAATACGCCGACAAAAGAAAATGCTTTGAAGAACTTCTGGACTTAGCGAAAGACCATAATCCTAAAGGCTATGAAACCTATCAACCCTATATCCTAACCAACAGTCCTGCTAGCCCACCCTCACCCGAAACCCTCAACCAGGCCGTTCAAACCTACACCCAGGAACTGCGCCGGGCCATCAAAGCCGACCTGCTGGAAAAGCTATTTGTTGCAGAAACGGGCGATAAACAGACCTTAGAAGCGCCCCTCAACGCCGCCTTTGCCGGCCTTATCGATTATCCTCTCGACTGGCTGGAGACGATGCACACCGCCGCGACCGCCGAAGTGACCGGCCGCGACCGGGAGCCGAGCAGCACCGTTGCCAACGTACGCGAGCACCTGCTGCACCACGTTGAGCGCGGCGTGCTGCTGGGCGAGCCGGGCAGCGGCAAAACCTGGACGCTGCTGCTGGTGCTGCTCGACGCCTGCCGCACCTGGCAGAGTGATGACGAAACCAGCCGCATTGCCGTGCTGGTCAAACTCAACCAATTCAAAGGCAGCGACCCGACCACCAAAGCCCCCCTTTCCTTTGCTGAATTTGTGCAGCGAGCGGCGAGCTGGCTGGCCCCCTACCTGCATGAGCTGGCCCGACAAAAACGGCTGCTGCTGCTATGCGACGCCCTCAACGAGATGCCCCGCACCGGCCCCGACGGGCGCGACCTGCTGGCCGAGGTCACCACCTATCTGGAGCCAATGACCCATTTCATTGTCTCCTGCCGCTACCACGACTATAAAAACGATTTACAGACCCTTTACCCGCTGCAACAGGTGCGCCTGCGCGACCTCGATTTACCGGCCATCCGCACCTTTATCAACAACTACTCCCCTTCCCAACAAGAGGCCGCTGTTTTGTGGGACAAGATGGGCGGCAGCGATGCCTTATTTGAAGCCTGGAAAAAGATGGATGGACAAACTTTCTGGGATGCTCAGGCTAAATGGGATTGGCAGAAAATAGATTATAGCGACTGGCAAGCCAGTCGCGCAATGCACAGCGGCGCACGCTTGATTCCACTGTGCCGCAAACCTTACCTGGGCTTTTTGCTGACCTCGATTTACCAGGCCGACGGCGCAATCCCGGCCAATCGTAGCGCCCTGTTCGGCGGCTTTGTCGATAAGCTGCTGCAACGGGAAAAAGCCAACGCCGCCAAACGGGGCCAGCCTTTTCCCGATTTTGCAGCCATTATCGCCACGCTGACCGAGCTAGCGCATGCGATGCAAAGCGCCAAAGGCACCACCCTGCCGCTTGATACCCTACCGCCGGAGATCGACCCTAATCTGCTGGATGCCGCCCAAGCGGCCAGCCTGCTGGAATTTGACGAAACAAGCTGGCGCTTTAGCCACCAACTGCTGCAGGAATATTTTGCCGCCCGCATCTTGCTGGCTGCGATGGAGCAGGGGCAAGCACCGGCCGCTTTCCTGGACGGCCCGTGGTGGGAGCCAAGCGTCTGGCGCGAGACCGCCGTTATTTTGGGCGAGGTAACCGACCCCAACGAGGTCGCTATTTGGCTGGCCTCCCATAACCCAGAGCTGGCCCTGACCGTTCTGCTCGAAAATGCCGAACTGCAAGCCGGCCACACCAGTCTCTCCTCGGCAGCCCGCACGGCGCTGATCGAAGGGGCCAGGAGTCGGTGCGTCGAGGAAAACCCGCCAGGGCGCGCCGCCGCTTACCGCGTGCTGGGCCACCCAACCCTCGACGCTGACCGCCGCCGGGGGGTTCACCTCATCGTCCGTGAGGATGGTGTCACGCTGCCCGACATCGATTGGATACTGATCCCCGACGACGGTGAGTGGATCTATCAAGATGGAAAGCACCCCGGCCTGCCCCCGTTTGAAATCAGCCGCTATCCGATCACCTATGCCCAGTTCCAAACTTTTCTGGATGACCCACAGGGGTACAGCGATCCCCAAAATCGGTGGTTCGCCGGATTAGCAGCAGATGACTACGACCGCCGAATGGATGAGCAGAGGTTCAAGTATAGCAACCACCCGCGTGAGATGGTGAATTGGTATCAGGCAATAGCCTTCTGCCGCTGGCTTTCCTGGCGCTGGGGCGGTGGCTACGATCTGGCTAATATTGCGACCTGGGCCGTGCGCCTGCCCACGGAGTTCGAGTGGGAGAAAGCCGCCCGTGGGCGAGACGGGCGCGAGTACCCTTATACCGGTGCGTTTGACGCAGCTAAAGGGAACACATCTGAAACCGGCCTCAGGCAAAACAGCGCCGTCGGCCTCTTCCCGCAGGGAGCCAGTCCTTACGGTGTGGAAGAGATGAGCGGCAACGTTTGGGAGTGGTGCTTGACCGACTACGAAAATCCTGCCTCGGACGCGGACCGAGAAAACATCCGTTCTAGCGCCCGGCGGGTGTTGCGCGGGGGCTCGTGGGACGACTATCATAACCTCGCGCGCGCGTCGTATCGCTTCTACCGCAATCCTAGCTACCGTTACGATGAGATCGGTTTTCGAGTGTGTCGGCCCCCTTCTCTATGAGTTTCTGGGTACTGTTCGGGCGGTGCGGCGGAGCCGCAGGCGCGTAGCGAAGACCTGACACCGTATTTTCGGGCGAATAGAAGGGGTATCTATTCGAGTTTATTCAAACTCAGGAACTAACTGTCACGAATGCTACTCAACTTAACTGATTATGGTTAAGTAACCAGTCAAAATAGTCGGTTTTTGGCAGTTATGTCAAAAAACTCGCTATATTATGTCTAATATTAGACTTGCTAACTCTAACGAAAATTTATACCTCTACATACAGTAGCTCGAAAGCTATTTCTCTCTATATGTAGGGCTAATTACATTTGTGTGCTTACTAAAGCTATAGGGTCATCAAAATATTCATTAGAGTTAACCCCAGAAATGCGCCTTTTTTTGTGCATTTTGGCTCTCTTGAAGCAAGTTCACTAGAGTTAGCATTTAAGCGTATTTTGCCAGCTCAAATACCTTTTGAAAATCGTTGTCCTTGAACACTTTCTACTACATATGGAATTTGAGGTTACGATTCTCCCATATATGGCGTTGTCGAGCCTGACTACTAACTCTAACGAAAATCTGTTGGTATCATCAGGTACTCTATTTATGTTTTGTCAAAGTGAATAGAAACCGGCTCTATTCGCGTCAAAAAATAGAATTGCTTTCTATTCGGGCGAATATATGGTGACAGGTTTTCCACCTTATCCTTCAACCAATGTAATATTCCATTTGCAATACCGCTTTGGCCCGACATGATCGTCGAAAACCTGTCAGGTCTGGTCTGCACCGCGTGTCATTTCGCAGCGCAGCGGAGAAATCCCTCGGACGTTTCAATAGATAGAGCCTTCGAAGGGAAAAATGGACGTTGTCGCGCCAAAGTTTTCCAACCGAACACCTTTTTAAGCGTATCGTCACAGGGATTTCTTCGCCTTCGGCTACGAAATGACATGCAGTGCGTAAGTGCCGGATAAAGGGAAAAGATCACCGTGATTCCTTTGCCTCCACTAGTAGAGGGTTACAAATCACCGTGATTCCTTTGCCTCTGCTAGTAGAGGGTTACGAATCACCGTGATTCCTTTGCCTCTACTAGTAGAGGGTTAC
>JAGRBZ010000344.1 GCA_020433805.1 Anaerolineae bacterium | reverse complement strand
AAGGTATAAAACGGTTGAACTCCGATTGAAGGCTCAGTTGGAGACTGAACCAATCTGAACTGCGTAACTTCTAAATAATACGACTTACGCAGTTGACGAGAATTCAGAAGTTTTGTAGCACAAATTGCTAATTTGTGCCTCTCGTTGGCCCAAAATACGAACAATTTAAAAAACCCGCTTCACGCAGAGATGTAGCTGAGGGGCTGATTTTGCTTACCGGCTGAGTAGGTTTTTATTTTGTAAGTGAATATGGGTACTTTAGGGTTTCGCTGTTACAAACAGTTCAAACCTTATATTGCAAAGAGGAAATAATCGAGGTTTTTTGTTATGCTTTAGCATAATAGCCGTTTTTAACCGGCATAACTTCACGATATACGGCTTCTAGATTTTCGGCAGTAACATTCCAATCATGGTAGGTTTCTACGTAGCAACGCCCGGCATTACCCACGCGTTGAGCCAGCGATTGATCTTTGAATAACTCGATGATATGGCGGGCAACAGCCTGGGGCGTATCAGCGATGATTAATTCTTCGCCTTCGGTTACTTGCAAAGAGCTTAATGCGTTTGACGTCGTGATGACCGGTGTACCCATAGCCATAGCTTCTAAGATTTTGTTTTGAATACCAACGCCATACCGCATCGGAGATACAGAAACAGTCGCCTTAGCCAGATAGGGGCGCAAATCAGGCACGGTCCCAGTAACAATAATCCTATCATCGTCAGTAAGCGCTTCTATTTCAGGAGCCGGATCTTTACCGGCAATAACAAAATGTGCTTGAGGAAATTGCCGCCAAACTAACGGCATAACGTGTTTGGCTACATCTAAAGCCGCAGCAATGTTAGCATGATAACTCATCTTACCCGTAAAAACTACGGTTTCCGTTTCACGGGGCGAGTCGATGGGGGTAAAGTATTCTAGATCGACACCGTTAGGCAAAACGGTAAAGCGCTGCGGATTGTGAACCGTTGAAAACTTAACTAACGCATCACGATCTTTCGGAGAGGTCACTAATACGTGCGGATAGCGTTTGAGCAAATTTCCTTCGTAACGGCGGGTACGTTCCAAGTCTAAGCGGGCCATCAAACGGCTTTTCCAATTTGGCCCTGAAGTACAGACGTATTCAAATAACAACGTAATCGAGTCAACAGAGTCAAACACAATAGGTATACCGTTGACCGCACTGCTTAATTCTGAGCCGCGAAGATGTTCAATATGCACCACATCGAACGTGGCTTTTTTTTGGATTTCCCGGATACGTTCGGCCATTTCAGGTGAGCGAGAATATGCGGCTTGCAGAGGAATGCCGGCAGGAATAGCGGAGGCCGTATTCCAAAGCGTGCGCCAACGCGGCAGCACAACCGTTTCTACGCTATGGCACCAGCTTCGTAGAGTATCCAGACTACTGGTGTCTTCACCAGGTGGTATCAAAGCCAGCAAAGTAATCTGGTGACCACGTTTGGCCAAATGTTTGATCAAGTTATATGGCCGCACCCGAATAGGAGAGGGGATATAAGGGCTAATGAAAAGTATGCGTAACGGGACCATATTGTCTCCTAAGAGGTTTTCTGTAAAGGGCCTGATTTAAATGGATTTCTGTAACAAACCTTGCGAGGCAAAGTTGCTTAATGTTTGCCAGACATCATCAAGTACATCATGGTCACTAGCAATGAAAAATTTAGAACGCAACTCTTTTTCTATATCGGTTAGAGAATGTTCACCGTCACACAGCTTCCAGATTACTCGCGCGGTAGGATTAAGAACGTGGACCTTTTCTTGGTCAAGGCTGTAAATAAGCGTTTCATTCCCTATATCTTTGACCATGATATTTGATTTACGGATTGGCCTTAATGCATAAGTAATCACTCACCCTCCTCGATCATGATATTGATATCAATAAAAACCAATCGTTAGACCAGTGTATCTATTTTAATGTTTGTTTGTAAAATGTACCTAAGAAAATCCTTTAAACTCGGTTAGAATGTTCTTGAAATTCAAAAAGGTCTTTATTACCCTGCCAATACGAGATTTGTATGGTCTGCCCTTCAATAACAACAGCACCTACATAACCCGGAACAGGCGTCACTGCCTCCATAAACCAGGATTTAGCTATCTGGGGATCATTATTGATGCTAAGTAACTTAGCCGGTTGATTGGGGGAGAGCGAAACATCAAAACTGGCCAAGGGACAGGACAATCCCTCCCCAATAGCTTTAATATAGGCTTCCTTACGCGTCCAGCAGTTAAAAAAACCTATCGCTCGCTGCTCCGCCGGTAGTTTAGAATAAGCCAGATATTCCACTCGAGAGAAGAAGCGCTTGGCTATTGCATCCATTTCATCAAGTGGGCGCACCCATTCTACATCTATCCCCAGGCGGCTATCACGAGCAACCGCTACCAAAGCTAAACCGTGAGAATGAGAAAGGTTGAAATAGAGCCAACCGCCTCCGAAACCGCTTAACTCCGGCTTGCCGTGCGTTGTATAATGAAATCGTATCTGTTGCGGGACAGTTTGCAGGTAACGACTCAAAATTAAACGAAGGCTAGCACGTGCAACTGTAAAATGCCGACGATCATTATCAAAGATGAAACGGTTGGCTCGCTCACGCTCATCTCTTGACAACAGTTCGGTCAACTGAACTATAGTTTCCAATGGTTGATCAAGTGAAACAGACCAAATATGAACCTGCTTTTTATCAAGTTTCATACCAAGCGGAGGCTCTGACCAACTATTTACTAAGGTAGACAAAATAAATGTATCCTTATCTACAAACTTTATAAAGCCTCAAACCGTAGCGAACTGAGGCGTTTGCGAGAAAAGGTCATTCTGCTGAAAACTTTGGGATAAGCAAATTTGTTGCGAGATGTTCTGAGCCAACTGCAGCGCGAAAACGCCATCGTGGCCGGTAACGTCGCAGTTCGTTACGCCCGATATGCTATCCACAAAATGGCGCAACTCTAAAAGTAACGGCTCGACCATCGGTACATGTATTTTTTCAATAATGCTTTCTTGTCGATATTTACCGGCATTGTGTTTGCCCACATACTCAGGAAAAGTGCGCCGATGGATCATAAGCGTTTTGCCCAGCAAATCGGCTTCTATATAGGCCCCTTCGGCAATAACTTCAATTGACCGAACCTTTTGCTCGGTTACGCGAGAGGCAAACAAGGTCGAAACAGGCCCATTGATAAACGAAAAATTGGCTACAGCGTGATCAATCGCCTGAGTCGATATAGAGCGTCCCCACGCACTCAAACTTTCAAAGTTTTTACCCAACAGGTTAATGATTAAATCGAGGTCGTGGATCATTAAATCTCGAATAACATCAACATCCGTATTACTGCTATCAAAAGGGCTTAATCGCTTAATATTAACAGCAATAAGTGGTCGGTCTTTAACAACGTTTTTAAGCTCTATAAACACCGGATTAAACCGCTCTATGTGACCTACTTGTAGTATTTTCTCATTTTCTGCCGCACATTTTATTAACGCCCGACCTTGCTCAATATTTTCGGTAATGGGTTTTTCAACTAAAACATGTACCCCTTTCTCTAGTGCCTCCGTGGCTAAACTAAAGTGCGATGGCGTGGTAGTTACAATACTAACGGCATCAACTAATTCTAAAAGCTGACGGTAATCTTGAAAAAACTGCGTTTCATACTCAGCAGCAACCTCTTGACCACGTTGAATATTTTTATCAGCTACGCCAATAAGGTCAACGTTACGTAACCCAGAATAAACACGACTATGTCGCTCGCCCATACTACCAACACCAATTACACCGATACGAATATTTTTCACAACTCCTCCTCACAGGATGGGACTTAAGTTATATATAAGGTTTGTTTGCTAGTGCATGTAAATAAACCGTAGTTTTGAAAAAAACACAGAAATTGCTATGGCAGTTTAGCAGTTTTTAATATAGAAACGGTTTGATGAAGAAAAGAATATAGTTAGAGTGTATTGATCCTGTTAATGCATTCTGCAGGCACGATGAATGACGAAACATCTTCGTTTCCAGCAGTCACTGAGAGGCTTTAACGAGAAACGTTTTTAGCGAAGAGACGGCTATACTTTTACAAAGTTTATCGAGAACTTTTGCTTATGATAATCCTGAGGCTTTCAAAGCTTATCAACCCTTTTATTTACTCCAAGAAATACGTTCAGTCAGCCAAGATTGCTCCCCTGCGCCCCAAGGCGTATTGGTCGGCAAATCGAATGCTTTATGAGATACTCCTCCTTCAAGAGGTACAATCCAGATAGCCCATTGTCCATCACGATCAGAGACAAAGGCAGCCCACTTTTGGTCGGGAGATATGGCAGGTAGGCCATCGTTAGAAGAAGGGCTATTGGATAAGTTACGAAGATTACCACCATTCAAATCTACCAAATAAGCTTCCCAATCACCATCCCGCTGTGATGAAAAGGCAATCCAATTGCCTTTCGTATCCGATGGCGTGTCACTGGTAAATTTGGTAAGTTGTCTGGGAATAAAACCATCGCTAAGTGCTTTTGTAGAAGCCGAGGGAACCTTATAAATACCACACGAAGCGGACCCGGCCCACGTGTTACATCCTTTGTACACAATGTAGTCATCTGATGTCCAGACCGGATTGGTACCTCGCAAATCGCCCATCTGCCCAGCCGGAACCAAAATCCCAAATACAGCCACATCACGACAATGGGCATCCGCTTCAAGATGCGGCGGTTGAAGACTACATTGCAAATAGATAAAGGGTGCCTGTACTCCCGTAAAAATTACTCGTCCGGTTTTATCATGATGTTGCACTTCTCCATCTTCTACTTTACGAACGGGGATACCACTCAAGGCGAGCTGGTCATTGCCATATACCACCCGATTTCCCCAAGGGTCATAAAACGGATGCCAATCGGTAGGGGAGTCGCTCACTTGCCTTTCCGCCTCTGTTGCAAGGGTGTGTTCGAAAACGTTTTCTACACCGTCACCCTCACGATTAAGCAAAAGGCGCTGTCCGTCAGGGTGAAAATTTGGCTGGCGGGCATTGGGAATATTTGTAATTTCTTCGCCATCCGGCAGGGCGAAGATATGCACATCGTAATCGGTTTGATACTTATTCATGATTGGAATAGCAAGCTTACCGGCAATTTCAGTAGAGTTAGCAGTAGAAGTTGCAGCCGTAGTTGCGGCCAAATTCTCCGGTAAATACCGTGTGTCATTTTCAGAGTTATTTAACACCGAAGGGTCAAACGTCCAGGTAAGTTTTGGATCTAATAATAACCGGTCACTTGTAGAGGGTTTATGTCCTTCAATTGCCAGCACGTTGGTACCGGGAACAAGCGTCGTGAGATAATCAGTTAAATTTATAGTTTCTTGACGGACGTTTAGACTTTGGGTGTCGGCTAATTGCTCAACAAAAATAGGCGTACCGGGTTCCCCCAAATTTTGCCGGGCAATTTCAATTCCATTTAGATAAGCCGCAAAACCACCTACATAGTTGATATCTAAGCTCAATTGACTCAGCCGGGAAGGATCAACAACGGTAAAATTTTGACGCATGTAAACAGTCTGATTTGTAGCCGAAGGAAGCACAGCCAGTACAACGCCGGTTTGCGTTACCGCTTTCTGACCAACCAAAGAAGCAAAATCGTCGGGGAGCGGGGGTGTTAATAGTGAGACATCAGTGGCTATATCTTTCGTTCCATAACCAATTCCCGCTCTTCCGGAAAACCAATCATTATCATTAAATTCAAGGGTATTCCAACTTTGCGGTGGTTCAGACCAGCTAGGGAGAAAGCGCCACAGGCTCCCAGAGCCAACAAAGGTACCGTTTTCAGTACTGTTTATATGGGCAGTACTAGCAGTACCGACTGAAGGCAATGGGTTGCTCAGTATGATCTCCCCCAAAACATTATCAATCGGTAAGCGCTTGGATACACTTCGAGATTTATCGCCCGACTCGGTTATCCAGCAAAATCGGTTATTGACCAGGACTTCATCGGGTAACAACATGGTAACCGAATTTACCCCCATCGATGCGCCAGTCTTGTTAACAGGTATCTTTTGCCACGTTTGTGTGGCATCATCCCACGCCCGAACATAAACCTTTTGATTTTCAGCAGAGTAGAGATATTTATACATGACATAATATTCTGCACCTCGGCCAAATCTGTATTCGCCGGTCGAAGCGTCACAATCACTATCAATGTACACCACAAACTCATATAGCCTATCGACACGATTGAAAGGCTCGACAGTGTAGAAGATTACCTCTAATCCATCTTCTGTTTGTTCTAATACCAGATTTTTCACGTCATAGCTTGAAACCGGAACATCATAGATAGGATCTGAAAAAACCCACTCGTTTACATGAGGACGCACGACTAAATCGCTTGTACGCAAATCTTCTTGAGCCGGAACCGATGTTACAACACGACGCCCTACGTTTTTCCAGGTTGCCCAACTGTGTGTGGAAATGTAATCTTCATCGACTCCTTCAGTGGATACCTGAAATTGAAGATGCCCCATATCCGTTTTTCGAGGCACTTCTAAAATAAAAAAGGTGATTTCCTTACCATCAAAGGAAGTGGCGATTTGAGATGGAGCATTAGCAGAAATGAATTCCGTTCCATCCGGCAAAGGGGCACTAATCCGTACATCTTGCATTCGAATACGGTCGGTATCCCCCGTATTCCTAAAAAAAATATTATATGTCATCAAATTAGTATGGGCATCGACTTCCGCATTCATTTGAAGCTCTAAACGTCGGGGGCCGGATGCGTCTTGATTTTCAAGAGGCACGTTCTCAATATCAAAAAACTTAGTTTGGGTTAGATAAGTACCCGGTTCATCACCGCTCCAAGAAATCCAGGCCTGGTCAGAAAAGATGGTCCTTTCGGGGTCTATTACTTCTACAACGAAGTAGGCATCACGGTACTGGATTCGCTCGGCGACATCCATAAAATAAGTAACTTCTGAACCATTGAATGAAAATTCGCCTTTGGGATAGGTAAATGTGTCAACTAACTTGGTCCCTTCAGGCAGGGGAATATTGATAGTGACATCCGTCATTAACCAATCAACCCGTTCCGAAAATTGAATATAATAAGTGATTGTATTGTCTTTTTCGTTATATTCTGCATTCCGTAAATAGCGAATAGGCGGCCACTGAGCATAGACGAGTTGTGGAAGGTTCAGAAAAAAGATAAAACAAATTATAACCAGGCTAAATTTGGTACATGATTTCAACATAATGTATTTATTCGTTCACTTCTACAGTATCTATCAACCCTGTAACTACGCTACATCTCTCAGAGCAATACCTGCTCCGTAACAGGTTATTTAATCATTTTTAATTAGGCAGACACGATCCGCCAAAAGCATAGCCCGGCTTAAGATAGGTAGGAGAAATATTGTGTTTTGTATCGGCTAAGCACGCGCCACTCCGCTTATCAAACTCACCACGCAGTTTGAGCCAAAACATCGGGAGATATTATGTTTAGATAATTAAGACGTTGATTAGTCCAATTATATTTTTTATTAAATGCAGTCATATTGCGAGCCAGTTGCTGTCGAAGAGCCTTGTTCCTGGCTAACTGGATAATATGTTCCGTTAGCTCATCAACGTTGTCGGCTTCAAAAAAAGCCACCATTTCATCTGTAAAGTAAGTTTCGATGGCCGGCGTCCGGGCGACAATGGCCGGAATACCAAGGGCTGCATACTCCATCAACTTTGTTGGTAAAATCCCGTCAGTGAACACATCACGTCGGTAGGGGGCTACACCCACATCGGCTGTAAGCAATAACAAGGGCAGCTCTTCTATCGGCATTAATTCAGTACTAAAACGGACAGTTTTGTCCAGCCTTAGTTCCTGGGTTAACTTCGTTAATTCCGATAGATATTCACCCCGACCGTGGATGGTAAATTGTATATTAGGAATTTCTTTTTTGGCTTTTGCCACCGCTTTAAGCGCTACATCGATACCATACCGATGCGTAATTGTACCATGATAAATTAAATGAAATGCAGTATCAGTCCGCCGAGGCTCTGCATCCATAGCATTAAAAACAGTGTCATTCGCAACATTCATCACCACAAAGCATTTGTCGGGGTTGATACCACGATTAATCAGTGACTGACGCCACCACTCGCTAACCGTAAAAACTTTGCTGGCAAAGCGACAGCTTACCCACTCTTGAAACTGAACCAATTTTACGGGCAAACTATTAAATCCAGATTTGAAGCGAGAAGCATAAAACTCCGGCATTAAATCATGAATATCCAAAATAACCGTCGCGCCGAATACGCGCGGTATCAAGGCACAAAACACCAAAAAATCCGGCAGGTTATGAACCTGGACAACGTGGTATCGCTTCTGAAAATAGAGTTTGTTTACTTTAAAGAAAGCAAAAACAAAAAAAGTAAGGTATTCAAAAAATTGCCCAATAATACCGCGTGACTTATCGCGTTGAATAGGCAAACGAACGACTCTTACTTTGCCCGAATAGTCCTCGGCCGGTTCCCCTGAATGACGCAAACAGATAACATCAACGTGAGCGCCTGCCTCGGCCAGGGCTTCAGCTTGACGTTGAACTCTGGGTTCACCAATAGGGTAGTAATTGTGCACCACCATACAGTGACGATGGGATTTCAAGAGATCTGTATTCATAAAAGCCCGCTTTTCTTCCCCTTAAGCAGATAATTTCAAATGTTAAGACTAACAGAGAACAGTTAGATACCAGTTTGAACAAAATATGAAAACAGTTAGAAAATCAAGGGGTTTCTACCTAATTACAACTAATTTCTAAGTATTTCTAACCAATTGTGCACAAATTCACGTAATTTTCCCCTAAGAATTGGGTTAAAATTACCAGTTTACTGTCAAATTATGAGTTAGAAAACCCGCAGATTTTACGGTTCCGCTCAATATAGCTCCTCCTATATGATTAGGTTACAGAAACTAGAATATCATTCTCTTACCATTACGAGCTAATTCTACAAAACCTATTGCTCTTTAAATCAGGAGAGACAAGTATGAACCTTAACAATTTAAAGCGATTGTTCTGGCTGTTGTTGGTTATTGGCCTTAACATCATTTTTATTTCTTCGGCAGCGGCGGGTGGCCCCAGAGAAGCATTTGAGATAGAGAGTGAGGGAGTGGAAGTGGGGGAGATGTGGCGGATAGAAAACAACTGGGCCACGACGACAGAATTGGCCTACCACTTC
>JAGRBZ010000343.1 GCA_020433805.1 Anaerolineae bacterium | reverse complement strand
TGGCTCCCCTTCTCGATTCGCCCAAACCGCCGCCAAAACGCATCACGTTGACCTATCCCGTCATCAACAACGCCCATTATGTGGCCTTTATCACCACCGGCGACAGCAAGGCCGAGATGCTGCCGCAAGCTGTCGAAGCTGTTGCGTCAACTGGCAGCCAGGTGCCGGCCGGTCGCGTTCAGCCCAGCCACGGCCAGCTTGATTGGTTTGTTGATACCGCCGCAGCGGCGCGTTTGATAGATTGAGGGGTTTGCACCGCCACATTTTTTCACTATACTTCATAGGTCAAAGATTTGTGGCTCAACAGGATTTCGTGGGGTTGACACCATAAAACGTAATTACGTTTTTCGTTTTATGATCTTGTCAACCCCCTGAGTTCCAAATGAGTCAGATTTGTTAAATCCATACGATGACCTTCATCAAAGATCAAGAATTTATCAAGGAGATAAAAAATGACTGAACGTACCGGGGAGTTAACCTTCAAAGGAAACCCACAGACTGTTATCGGCGAAAAGTTGAGCGTGGGCGATAAAGCCCCCGATTTCAGCTTGATCGCCAACAATCTATCGACCGTAACGCTGGCTGACAGCGCCGGCAAAGTACGCCTCATTAGCGTTGTCCCGTCGCTCGATACGGGTATTTGCGATGCGCAAACGCGCCGTTTTAACGAAGAGATTAGCAGCTTAGGCGACAACGTCGTAGGCTATACTATCAGCGCCGACCTACCGTTTGCCCAAAAGCGCTGGTGCGGCAACGCCGGTGTTGAAAACGTCGTCACTTTGTCTGACCATAAAGACATGTCTTTTGGCGATGCCTATGGCACCCACGCCAAAGAACTCCGCCTCGAACAACGCTCCGTGTTTATTGTCGATGGCGATGGCGTGATTCAATACGTTGAATACGTCCCGGAAATCGCCCAGCATCCTGATTACGATGCGGCTCTGGCGGCGTTAAAAGAAACCGCCGGCTAATTAAACGGCTAATAAGTGAAAAGCCTCCGTTTGCATTGACCTGCACGGAGGCTTTTTTTGTCAATAATTGTGTCGAGGCACCATCCGGCAAACAGACCGGCCGAAAAAGTTTTTATCTCTTACTCCTCTGTACACATCAACACTAATTTGCCCCTGACTCTCCCCGTCTCTACCATCTCATTAGCCCGGACAGCTTCACCTAAAGGCAAGACCTGATCAATAATCGGGTTGATTTTTTTCATTGCCAATAACTCGAACAATTTTGGTAAATCTTCACGAAATGGCTTCGGGTTCTTTCGATATAAGCCCGTAATGCCATAAAATGTCGCACCTTTCCCATCCGGTACTGAATTGAGGATGGTGGGGAGTAAGAAGTCGGCCATCCCTGTTATCTGATTCACTTTACTATTTTGCACGGATGCCGTTTGACCAAATGAGACTAACTTGCCCCCTGGTTTTAGAATACGATAGCCCCGCCAGCCTGAACGCCAGCCAATGGCATCAAACACGGCATCTATCCCATCGGGTTCTTGTTCTCTCAGCACTTGTACAAAATCCTGGGTTCGATAATCAATCGGTATGCCCCCCAGTTCGGTTACCAAATCATATTTCTGTTTTGAGGCTGTACCGTACATTTTTAGACCCTCAAGTTGACCTAACTGTAGCAACGCATTGCCTACCCCACCCGAAGCACCTGTAATCAAGACGGTTTGGCCGGGTTGTATATGGGCTTCTCGATACAACATTTGATAGGCTGTCACATAGTTCAAAATCAAACTTAAAGCCGCTACGGCGTCTAATTCCTGGGGAACGGGTACTAATTCTTCGGGAGGCAGATAGATGTATTCCGAATAGCCACCGTGGACGGTTAAGGCAGCTATGCGTTGCCCCACCGATACACCTGTCACCTCCTCACCCACTGCATCTACCAGCCCGATAATCTCATATCCTGGAACAAAGGGGATTTTGGGAGAAAAGATGTAATTCCCATAACGCATAATCACATCGGTAAAACCGACTCCAGTACAGATAATCCTAACCCGAACTTCGTGAGCAGAGGGGGAACGCAGTTCATGTTCAACAACCTTCAGGACATTGGGTGGTCCTTTTTGAGTAATCATCACACTTTTATAATGTTGCATTGTACTTTGACCCTTCAATCCTTATGATATAGATAACTATTCAGGAACAACTCTATTTATTTAGCAAGTAAGGTGACAAGTATTTGTTGATGTAATGAAAAAGTGCCGGTCACCTGACTATTTACGGGTCAAGTATAGCTATCCATCGTGATTTTATCGTAAATTTATCGTAATAAACAGTAGAGGTAACACAACATTAAACCGTGGAGAGCGGTAAAGAACCCAGGTTTTTGCCTAAATTGTAAGCATGTTGCCCAATTGAGCACCCCACAGACCCCTTTGCGGGTCTCATGTTCAAGAAAAATCGGGGATCTAACGCTACCACGATTGTGGGCAGAGCTACCTTACAATGCCCCCTGGTTCAAGACCTGCCTTACCTTTTGGGTCAGGCTTTGAACCGTAAAAGGCTTTTGCAAAAAATTGATTCCTTTCTTCAAGATACCATGATGAACAATGACATTATCGGTATAGCCCGACATATACAAGACTTTGATATCGGGATCAAGCGCCGCCATTTTTTGGTACAGATCGCGACCATTCATTTCCGGCATAATAACATCGGTTAGCAAAAGATGGAAGACCTTTTCGCCCTCGGCGACAAGCCGCAGGCCATCACTCGGGCTTTGGGCTTCCAGAACCTCATATCCGTGGGCGGTTAAGGTTTCGCACACCAGTTGGCGCACCATGTCTTCATCTTCAATCACCAAGATGGTCTCGGTCCCGTCCATCGAAGCGGGTTGGGTGGCTGTGGTCTTAGACGTTGGAACGGGGCTATCTACTTTGGGCAGGTAAATCTTGAACGTTGTGCCTTTATTCGATTCGCTGTAAACCCAAATATTGCCGCCGTGTTGTTTAATAATGCCAAAGACGGTTGATAAGCCTAGCCCGGTCCCTTTGCCCGGTTCTTTGGTGGTAAAGAAGGGGTCAAAAATTTGTTGTCGCGTTTCAGAATCCATACCACAACCGGTATCGCTAACGGCCAACATCACATAATGGCCCGGAGCTTGCGTGCCTTGGTATTTGGTAATGTAAGATTCGTCCAAATAAACGTTCGCTGTTTCTATAGTCATGTTGCCCCCGGCCGGCATCGCGTCACGGGCGTTAATGGCTAAATTCATCAGCACTTGTTCAATTTGTCCGGCGTCAGCGTTAACCTGATAAAGATCAGGTTCCAAGAATGTCTGTAATGCAATATCTTCCCCAATCAGGCGTTGAAGCATGGTTTCGAAATCTACGACAATCGCGTTGAGATCAAGCACGCGCATTTCCAATATTTGTTTGCGGCTGAAGGCCAAAATTTGACGAACCAGGCCGGTGGCCCGGTCGGTGGCTTTTCGGACCCGCTCCAGATCGCTATAAAGTGGGTCTGTTGGCTGCAAACGCATCAGCGCCAATTCAACATAGCCGATGATCGGCACCAGGATGTTGTTAAAGTCGTGGGCAATGCCTCCGGCCAGCCGGCCAATCGACTCCATCTTTTGGCTTTGCAGTAGTCTGGTTTCCATCGCTTTGCGCTCGGTCGTGTCAATAACTTGCACAAGATAGCCTGTAATTTCCTTCCCTCTCATCAACGGGGCGGCGTGCAGGTCTCCATAGATAACCCCGGATTTGTTTGTCGGGTATACATTACGCTTTTTTATCGTCTCAAAGTCTAAACTGGCGGCTATATAGATTGGCCGGCCATTCTGCAGGGCTTCTATTGTTTCCGGCGTGTAATTTGAATCGGTCCACATGTTATATCCGCGTATATGTTTCTTGTCTTCAATTCCAAACATTTCCAGAGTTTGCGGATTGACATCAATCAATTTTCCCGCTTTGTCATAGAGCTGGATAGCAAGGGGCGACTGTTCATAAATCCCCCGAAATTTCTCTTCACTCAAACGCAACGCTTCCTCTGCCTGTTTGCGTTTGGTGATATCGGACAGGACGCTCAGGTTGAAATTTTCATCAACACGTACCGCATGATATTGAGCGATGCCCGGCTGTCCATCGGGCCGCACAAAATCAAAATCTCCAATTTCATGACCCTTTTGTAGATAGGTTTGGTAGCGTTCGGCCGCATCCGGTACGGTTGTCGTTCTGAGATCGCCTACGTTCATATGCAGTAATTGATCGACGGGATAGCCAAACATATCTGCCGCGGCCTGGTTAACTCTAATATAGTTTCCGGCATCATCCGCCACCATAATGGCATTCAGGCTGTTGTTAAAGATCGCTTCCAGTTGCTGCGCATTTTCCCGCAGCGCCTCCTCCGCCTGCTTGCGTGCGGTGATATCCTGTACGGTACCAATCATTTCAAATGGTTTGCCATCTTTATGCTTTATCGAAGCGGTTGCCTGTACACGTATAACCTTTCCATCCTTTCGTATCAACCGATATTCATTTAAAGATGGGGTTGTCTTTTCGGAATTAATGCAATCATTTGCCCAGCCCAGAATTCTTTCGAGATCATCCGGATGGTGTATTTTTATATTGAGTTTTTCAAGGTCGATTTTCTCTGATTTGTCATAACCCAGCAAGTCGAACATTCCCTGAGACCAGGTAACTTTTGCTGTTTCTATTTCAAAGCTATAATGCCCCAGCTTGGCAATATGCTGTGCAAAAATCAATCTGGCTTCACTTTCCCTTAATGCCGCCTCTGCCTGCTTGCGTTTGGTGATGTCTATCAAACAACCTCGAACCTTCGTTGCGCCACCATTTGCATCCCGTTCGGTAACTTCACCCGGAAGCGCCAACCAATGCACGCTGCCATCAGGCCAAATCACCCGAAAATCAAAACTATACCGGCCGGAGCCGCCGGGGCGAAGAGCTTCTTGTAAGTTTCGGAGCGCCAGCTCGCGATCATCCGGGTGAACATAATTCAGAAACGTATCAACATTCCATTCATCCTGTTGCTCCACCCCATAGAGCCGGTCGTGGTTGGCGGAACGGGTTATCCGGTTTTCGACCAAATCATATTCCCATACGGCCACACCCGCCATGTCGGTACTCAACCTCAGCCGTTCTTCACTAAGCATTATGGCTTCCTCTATCTGCCTGCGCATGCGCAGGTGCCACAACAATCCTATTATGCTGAAAACGAGCAACGCGCCCGCAATGCCCAAGGTAGGCAAAACCCAGACATTACGTTCAAAGAAACCATCAGGCCGGTTCAGCAACGTAGCATCTGCCGGAAGTCGGCTTTCCGGGATGCCCCAGCGCTGCATCTGTTGCCAATCAAACAGGTATTCGCCGTACTCTTCCACATTGGTAATGCCGGGCAGCGGTTGGCCTTGCAACAGTTGGTTCATCATCTCCGCCGAACGACGCCCGCTCACTTTGGATGAGAAAACATAGCCCCCCACAATGCCGTTAGGCATAAAGGTGTCGGCAAAACCGAAAATCGGCACCGTTGCAGCGGCGGAAAGTTCTTTGACAACATCCGCCGAAATAGTGAGCGTACCGTTTTCATCCAGCGTCGTTGCCAAAAACAAAATCAGATAGTCTTCGGGTAATGAGGCCACTCGCTCTACCAACTCCGGTACCGGCACACCGCTCCAGTATCCTACCTCCACGCCATTATAGCGATCCCCCAGTTGCTCACGAGCGGAGGCCTCCAACGATTGATCAAACGGGTCCAGACCGGCGACAACGATAATTTTTTGGGTCTGCGGACGCATTTGGAGGGCAACTTGGGCAATTTTATCCACTCTGATTTCATAACGCACTTCGTGGACATTATCCGGGGGGGTATTCCATTCCGTCGCAAGCGCCAAATTCTGATCGGTTATAATCACCGGTACGTTTGGGAAAACTTCAACAATGCTTTCTATCTGTGAAAACTGACGTCTGACCACAATAAAATCGATGTTATCATGGTATCGTTCATGGAATAACGTGATAAACGCCCGGCGAGCAGCGGGGGACTCACCATCGGCGATGGTCGTGTTTTCTACGATCATTTCCACGGGGCGGCCGGTAATGCTTTGGAGATGGTCGCGAGATGCGGAATACATAGCCAGCAACCAGGGCCACAAACCCGGACGTAAGTTCAAGTACAAGATGCGATACGGCTCCTGCGCTTCGGTTTGCGGGTTTGGTACAGGCGTTTCCTGTTGAGCAGCGATCCCCGGTACAAACAGCAGCAAAACCGCGAGTAAAATCAACCTAATTCGAAATTTTGACGGCTTGCTGATGATTTCAATCATGCTCTGTTATCCTTCTCGGTCATCTGGTACCGACTTTGCCGGGCAGATGATGCTGGTAGAACTATTTTTCTTTGCTCAGTCGTCTAACAGTCATTTTAAGGAATGCTTACAGTGAGCGGTAGTGTGGAGAAGTTGTCCCGATTGCGATGGTATATTTTCTAAACGGGTCGGCGGTAAACGCACCAGTATAAATAACGTACAGAAAGTCCCCAAGCACCTAATTATATCACAATCAACCTCTACCTTTAAAGGTAAACAAATGTATTGGCCCTTGCCTATAGGTATTGGCCTGTCAGCGACGAATTGCCGTTACCCTTACCTGATCGTGGTCGTTACCCTTACCTGATCGTGGTCACTACCCTTACCTGATCGTGGTCGTTACCCGCACCTGATCGTGGTCACTACCCGCACCTGATTGTGGTCGTTACCCGCACCTGATCGTGGTCGTTACCCGCACCTGATTGTGGTCGTTACCCGCACCTGATTTCGATCCGACTCAGGGCATGACCCCTTCAAGCGCCGGGTTTGTAGGTTTTTGTAGAAATACCCCCCAGTTTTTCTATGTTACCAACGGTGTCATTACACAGTTAACATACAAACGCGCCAAAGTTTTAACAGACCTCAACACGGTTTTGGGTATACTAAATAACATCCTTAACCACTGCGCGGTTTTAGGAAAAACAAAATCTATTCATAGGGAGTTTACAAACCATGAGTGCAGAATATCAAATCAATAAAACCGGTTTCAGCAATGGTGCTGAGAACTATCACGCTTCGGTTCATTACAATGAAGTGATGGACGACGATGACATCATCGATATGATGATGCTGAACGGCTCGCCTTTTACCCGGGCCGATACCCAGGCCATCATCAATAAGTATCATGAAACCATCAACATGGCCGCCCGCAACGGCTGGCAGGTCAATACCCGCAACGTTCGCTACGGTGTAACCATCAAAGGGATCTTTACCGGCCCGCAAGACCGATTTGACAACAGCCGCCACAAGATTGTGCCCAATGTCCAGGCCGGTTCAGACTTCAAAGAAGCCCTGCAAAACGGTATCCCCTTAGCCAAGAAAGCCACGTATAAAAAACGTCCGGAGTTGAGTGCCTATACCAACTTCTACAGCGGCGGCTCCAAGTCGGAACTGACACCCGGTCACAACGCCCGCATCGTGGGCAGCCTTCTCAACTTTGACCCGACCGATGCCGAACAAGGGCTGTTTATTATACCGGTCGACCTCGAAGGACTGCTCAATATGAGCCAAGCCGTGAAGGTCGAGGAGTTGACCGACATCACCCCCAAAGTCCTTACCTTTCGGGTACCCGATAGCCTAAGCTCCGGCTTCTACATGCTGGAAGTGCGGGCCAAATACGGTAAAAGCGGCCTGCGCACCGGCAAGCTGGAAAAAGTGCTTCAGGTTGTATAACCCCGCTTTCTCACGATGATCCAACACAAAAACAGCTCCAGGTGACGATGCCTGGGCTGTTTTTGTGTTACGCACGTTACGCTCCAGTGTTATAAATCACCGCTGATGCCGTGATACAGCCGTAATTTGTGAAGTGGGGAATGACACCCCTTAATCCCTACTACCTACCCCCTTACCCCATTAATTAAAGCAAAACTTCCCGCCCCACATAGGAGCCTGCCCCCATGACAACGGGAAACATGGCGTGGTATCCTATAACCGAAGTTAACAAATTAAACCCCTATCTTGAGGAGAGAAATAATGAAACTCTGGCACCATCTACTTTTTACCCTACTATTAGCTGTTGGACTAATTGGCTGTGGTGCGCAGCCCGCCCAACCGCAAGCAGAGGAAGCCGCTCCGGCCGCCGAGACCGAAACCTACACCGATGAAAACGGCTTCTTCACCGCCGAGTATCCGGCCGGCTGGATTGTTGAACCTTATGGCTTTGGCGATGAGGCCCCTTTCCCCCACGTTACGATCGGCTCGAACCAGGAGATTATCGACTTGAGCAACGCTATGGAGCCGTTGCCGGAAGATCAAATTGCGGTTGCGGTCATGCTCCTCGCCAGCGATATGTTTGCCGAGGCGGGCGTTACGGCTGAGTCATCATTGGAGGAGGTCGCCCCGTTGGTGTTGATGAGCATGGCCGAAGGTGACGAGGATATCGCTCAGGCCATGGCCAAGGCCACCATCGAGCCGGTCAACTTAAGCAACGGCACACCGGCAGTCCGCGTAACCGCCGCTGCTCCGAGCGAAGCTTACATCGTTCGCCTGGCCGATTTGGGGAACGGGGTGTACCTCTTCGCCCCGGCGGTTATCGCCGTCGACTATCACAACGCCGAGTTGGAAGGGCAGATCGAGGCCATTGTCAACAGCGTCGACGTGACCGGCTCCAGCGAAGAGGTTATGGCCTTTGTGATGGAAAAAATGGGTGGGATGGAAGAGACGCAGTAAAAGTTAGTTAATCGCTTTGCGAAAGTACACTATTTCGCAAAGGGTTCCGGATTTTATAGGAGCGAGGCAACTCGGTATGGAGTGGCTTTTGCAAAAGAGTTGCTCTGCGAGTTGCCTCACCCTTACGCCGGATAATGTTCAACAATGCCGAGCGCGAATTGTAGGGCATGATCTACCCCTGCCATTCGCTGCGGCGAGAGGGTCGTAATCCAGGCCCCAAGTTGAGCTTTAGGCACCGTCTGCACGTTGTAGAAATTGGCGGCACAATCGGTCATAATCCATCGGATACAGATAGTTTTACTTCCGAGGGTACGCCCCGAATGGTGGTGGTAATCGGGGCCACGGTGATGGCGTTGAGATAGCGGATGGCTGAATTACGGGTCAGAATGAGGACGGGACGGGTTTTATCGGGTTTGGCAAAGGTATACCACCTTACTTCTCCCCGTTCCACGCATCCCCCCAACTTTGTTCCGTGATCCA
>JAGRBZ010000342.1 GCA_020433805.1 Anaerolineae bacterium | reverse complement strand
TACCTCATTTCAGCTATCGGACATCACCTGGTCGCTGCGTGAAATTGGAGCCAGTGCCTGCATTACCAAGCCGCTTACGGCGCAATCGTTAGAACGCGCTTTAGCCGTTGCTTAAGTTACATACGTATAGTTTAAGGTCTTTTTGTGGAACCACTCCTGCGAGTGCTCAACCTCTCCAAACGTTTTGGCCGATTGTCGGTATTGGAGGGTGTGAGTTTTGAAGTTTGCCCCGGCGAAGTTGTTGGCCTGGCCGGTCGAAGCGGGGCGGGCAAATCGGTGCTGGCGATGCTGCTGGCCGGCCTGCATACCCCTAACGAAGGGGATGTTTATCTCGAAGGCAAACGCCTGCACTGGCCTTTTCAAGCCCGCCGTTTCGGCATCGAGGTTATTCATCAAGAACCTGTTCTGGCTGAAAATCTCGATATTATTACCAACATCTTTCTAGGGCAAGAGCGCGGCTGGCCCAAACTCAGCCAACTGCTGAAAATTCCCAGCCAGTCGCGCATGGATGTTGAGGCCGAGCGTATTCTGCACGAACTGGGTCTCTATTTCCCCTCCTTGCACGAAAAAGTCTCCAACCTTTCAGCCGAACAGCGCCAGCTTGTAGCCATCGCCCAGGCGATGACCAACCCGGCCAAGCTGGTTTTTGTCGATGAGCCGACGGTGCTGCTGAGTTACGCCTACCAGCAGCGCCTCCTCTCCTTAATCCAACGCTGGCAGCGCGAAGGCGTTTCCGTTGTTTTTAGCAGTAAGAATTTAGAACACCTCTTTGCCGTCACCGACCGGATCATCACGTTGCGCAACGGCCAAACCGTAGCCGATCACCGCACCGATGAAACCAGCCGCGAAGCCATTGTGGCCGAACTGGTCGGCGTTGCCGGGCCGCATCAAATTACTCCCGCCATCTGGGCTTTGGATAACTACTACCAGGCCCGCCAGCAAGCCGAAAGCCTGCGCAGCCAACAAGCTATGTTGGAGCGCAGTCTGGTCGAACGCGACACCCTTAACCAACAGTTGGTCGACCGCCTGGCCGAGCAGGTCGAAGCGCTCGATCAGGCCAACCTGGCCCTCCAAGCTGCCCAGCGCCGCCTCTTAACTGAGCGCGAACAGGAACGCAAGCATCTGGCCCGCGAACTGCACGATCAGGTTATCCAAGATTTATTGAGCGTCAACTACCAGTTGGAAGAGATCGAATCGAGCGACAACGAGTCGCCGGAACTGGTCAATGAGCTAGAGGATGTGCGCACCAGCATTCGCCAGATGGTCGATGACCTGCGCCGCATCTGCGGCAACCTGCGCCCACCAACCATCGACAGCCTGGGCTTAGGCGCGGCGCTGCAATCGTACACCCAAGATTGGAGCGAGCGCCATAACATCGCCGTTTCCCTGGAGCTTGATACCAAACTGGGCCGGCTGCCCGAAGCCATCGAACTGTCGATTTTTCGGATTGTACAAGAAGGGTTGAGCAACATCCGCAAACACGCCCGGGCCAGCGCCATCGAAATCCGGCTTAAGCATACCTCGCCCCGCACCTTGCTCATCTCGGTGGCCGATAACGGCAAGGGGCTAAAAGACAGTTTCGATCTGTCGGAGCTGGCCGCGCAAGAGCATTATGGGCTGCTTGGCATCAGCGAGCGGGTGGCACTGCTCGGTGGCCGACTGCGGCTGCAAAACCAACCCGGCGGCGGTTTGCTGTTGCAGGTAGAGATTCCGCATCCAAGGGTTGGGGTGGCGGTTGATGGGATTGGTATATAACGCATATCAAAATAACATTGCCACACCGGTTGCTACTAACCCCAAAGTGTAAGCCACGCTGTAGTAAATGACTAATGGTTGGTTGCCTTTGCGCCACATCAACCCCAGCGATAAAGCCGCCAGCAGCGCCACCACATACAGATCAAAACCGATTTCCTCAAACGCCAGATTAGCAAAAATGGCCAGGCCGATGAAAAGCGCGTTGACCATCAACAGACCTTTATCGCGCAGTGACAACGCACGGCTGTAAGGATAGATGACTTGCAGCAACAAAATCGAAACATTGACCAGTACGAAGCCGGCAAAGAAAACCCAGTGCGAAAAGTCATCATCATTAAAGCGGATGATGTTGCAAAGCTGGCCGGTCTCCTCCGGCGGGCAGAAACGCAGGTGCAGATAGTTGGTTACCTCGTGTGTCCCGTAGCTGGCGGCTAACAAATACACGCCCACCAGAAAAGCCACGTTGAATACCCCCCGCCAGAAGTGGTTGCTATCTGACGAAGCCGCTGACCTTTGCAACTCATTTTTGAGCCAATAGGAGGCAATGACGCTGATCAACGGCAGAATGAGCATATTGTTTAACTCAGTCCATCGCAGAAATTCATTAGGCAAAACATAAGCTGTCGTTAGCGAACTCAAGCGATTGATCGACAAGAGGATTACGATAATCGATTGAACAGCCAATAAGGCGTGGATGCGGCCCAGCCGATATTCCGCCTGCGGTACTGACAATGATGCAATGCTCGACATAGTATGTAGCTCCCTAAAGGCTTCAAAAACGTTAAGGATTCTCTTGTAATCCCACTTCTTAAAATTTACAAGTCGAGAATGTTTTTGGTCTACCTTCAACCTTACTTATTTACTAGATAAAACCATTGTAACCCGCCTGGAGATATGCTAGAATCATCATGTTACGAGAGGAAATCGGTCACCAAACCGTAACTGGGAATTCTATTGTTATGTGTAATATTCGTCTATAAAGATAACAATGCGGCACGGCACGTCACTTGGTTTTCAAGTGGCGTTTTTGTTGCCCAACGAAGTGAGTGAAAATGCAGAATGACCCGCTAATTGGTCGACGACTGGCAAATTTTGAGGTAGAAAGCGTTTTAGGGCGAGGCGGCATGGGCCAGGTCTATTATGGCCGTGACGTAAAACTGCGCCGCCCGGTAGCCATTAAAGTGATCGACGCTCGCTATCGCAGCGATCCCGGTTATGCACAACGCTTTGTGCGAGAAGCCCAAACCATTGCCACCTGGCGACACGAAAATATTGTTCAAATTTTTTATGCCGATGATCAAGATGACTTCTACTATTTTGTTATGGAGTACATTGATGGCGTGGATTTGGCACGGCTATTGGCCGAACACAAGGCCGAAGATACCTTGCTGCCGCATCACGAGGTTTTAAGAATTTGTGGGGCCATTGCCGAAGCCCTGGATTATGCCCACGCCAAAGGCGTTATCCATCGCGATGTCAAACCCTCGAATGTACTTGTTGCGCGTGATGGGCGGGTGGTTTTAACTGATTTCGGTCTGGCTCTTGATGCTGATCAAGGTTCGAAGGGTGAGGTTTTTGGCAGCGCCCATTACATCGCCCCGGAGCAGGCCCGTAACTCAAGCAACGCCGTACCGCAGTCCGATTTATATTCGTTGGGTATTATTTTGTATGAAATGTTAACCGGGAAGGTCCCCTTTGACGATCCGTCATCGGCCACTGTAGCGGTTCAGCATATTACCACTCCTGTTCCCCAACCACGCAAGATAAATCCTAACCTCAGTGCCGGAGTGGAAGCGATGCTGCTCAAGGCCTTAAGCAAATTACCGCAAGATCGTTACCAAAGCGGTCGCCAGTTTATGGCCTCTGTTCAGGATGCCATGAAGCCCGATGAAAGTACCGTCGCTTCACCATTGCTGCCCACTCTGCCCGAGCGCAAACCGGTCTCAACCGGACGACCGTTGTTCTATATAGGCTTAGGTGTGGGAGTTGCTCTGCTTGTGCTCATAGCGTTTTTCTCTTTGGGTTCTTTTTTTGGCAGTACTCATGGCGATGATACGCCTGCCGAAAATTCTACAACAGAGTCGAATGTGATTGCCGGAGCGATGGAATACGTTAGCCCTACTGCTTCTCCTCGCGGCGTGGGTGAGGATGACGCCAGCACTGCTACCGTCACGCCCGTTATCTCTACAACGGTTCCTTCGACGCAAAATGAGCAAGAAGCAGTTACCGTCCAACCCTCGCCAACCTCATCCCCTCAAGTAGAACCTGCGCCGACTTTGCTGTCTGACTCCCGCAAGGATTTTTCCTCGGAGGCAAACGGGATATGGCGTTACATCTGGCGCGAACCGGGAACCGATAGCTGGCAGCCGCTTATCCATGAAGAGCGGGTGTATGGCACCTGCTGGTACGCCCAGGATTACATCCGTATTTGCCCTGAGAGTGGGCATCCCGGTAACAACGCCGACATCGGTTGGTATTGGACCAGCGACGTTAGCGGGCCTCTGGAGATATGGATCAACGCCCGAAAACTCGATATCGGCGGCGACGGCGTTACCATTGCTGTCTACAACAATACGCTCTCCATTGATGACGCCGACCCAATTTATCAAAGAACGCTGGCTGGTAACGATGGTCAGGGCTTATCGGAGCGTGTGCAAATTCGTAGCATTGAGCCGGGACAATTCCTGTTTATTGTCTTGCGCCACAATGGTGATGCCACCAGCGATCATACCGCGATCCGTACCCGCATTTGCCACGTTTATTGCCCCTAATTGGATCGTTGGTAGCTTTGCACACAATCGTGGTCGCGTTAGAACCCAGGTTTTTCTTGAACATGAGACCGGTAAAGGCTTACTTTTGGGCTAAATTGGGCAACATGCTTACAGTTTAGGCAAAAACCTGGGTTCTTTACCTCTCTCCACGGTTTAATATTGCGCTACCGGATCGTTTAGGATTTGGCAAAGTAAATAAAATGGCTCTTTTTTTCCTGTTTGGCACTAATTGGCAGTGCTTTTCATCGACTTGGCACCGGTTTGGGCTGTAAAGTAGGGTTACAATTAAATATTTTTTGAGCGGTGGGAGGTTTCGGCGGGAGTGGGCTTGCGCCGGAGCCTCCCCAAACTAATAACCCTACTTAATTCATCAAAGGAGCTTTATCTTATGGCAACCCAAACATTAACCCAACCGATGCGAACAAATCTGCTACGGTTTTCGCTGCGGTTAGACAGCATCACCGCCGGATTAAGCGGTCTGTTTCTTATAGCCGCAGCCCAACCCCTTGTCGAGTTTCTAGGTGTAGGTGCCCCGTGGATGATGATCACCGGCGGAATAATCTTTCTCCTGTACGCCGCCGACCTGTGGTGGATCGCATCACGTGAGCCAATTAACCGTTCATTAGCGCTGGCCGTCATTGTCGTCAATGCCCTGTGGGTTCTGGGTAGCGCAGCGATTCTCTTTACAAATGTGCTGCCCCTCACTTCCGGCGGCTGGTGGGCCGTCGCCATCGTAGCCGATTTAGTGGCCATCATCGCCGGTTTGCAATTCTACGGCTGGTGGAAGAGCCGGTAAATAGTAACTGGTAAGTGGAGATTGGAGACTGGTAACTGGAGATTGCCTATGAGAATTTTTGATAATTCGATGTTTGAATTACAAATTACCAATTACTAGGTTCTGTTGATATTTGTCTAAACTACGATGGATGATGTCATTTCGAGCGATGAAGGAGCGAGAAATCCCCTACGATATACGGTTGCCATCGAGGTTGTAGGGGATTTCTCCTCGCAAGCTCGTCGAAATGACATAAACTTCGAAATGTCAGCACAACCTAATCTCCAATCTCTATTCTCCAGTCTCCAATCTCCCCTAATCTCCATTTCGATTCTTTTCCCGCAAATGCTGCGCCACCAGTTTGGCAGCGGCATTTTGCCAATTGTATAGGGTGCGCTCCGGGACGGTGGTTCTAAACCAGTCGAGCGCCTCAGCCGTGGTTGGATCGAGGTCATCATACTCGGCGCGGCGGCTGTAGGGGCGTAACCCTTCAATGTAAGGGAAATAGAGAGCATTGTAGTGCCGCCACTCTTCCGTGGTGCCGAACGCATCTTCGGTGGGTGGCTTGAGTTGGGCGATGCTTTCGGCCAGCAGGCGTTTGAGTTCCGCAGCCCGTTCGAGGGTGCTATCGGGCGCTTCCCGCTCGGCCAGGCGGCTGTCGATTACGGGCAGGCGGGTTAGCGGGCTGGTTGCCAGGTTTTTTTATTGCCCCAATGGCTCAAGGTGCGGCGGGTTAGGCGAATAAACTCATCGTCCTCTAGTTTCTCTATCTCCAGAGCTTCATTGAGCCTCGGCAGGACGCTGGCGGCGCTGCGTAAATCGGCACGAGCGCGGCGCAGGCTGGGAAATGCGGCAAAAGCAATCCGGTCGAGCGAACTTTGTAGCGGATCGGCAAAAATTTGGACGGCTATGGCGGCACCGATGTTGATGACCAGCAGCACGAGCATCGCCAAGGTTGCACCGGTCGCCAGCAGCATGGTTACTACCACTGGCCCGGCGAAGATGAGGACGAACAGCAGTGCCCCATCGAGCGAGCGGAAAAAGTCGGGCAGCAGCGTTTCGCCCTCTTCAAAGGCATCGAGCACGGCAATAATAATCCCCAAAATAGCCAGATCGAGGCTGACGCCCAAAACCAACCAACTACGCGGCAGCCAATCGAACGGTGTCAGCATCATGCCTACTGATAGACCAAAAAAGATGGCACCTACCAGCAACAATCCTAATGCGGTTTTAGTCGGGGTAGCTCGATAGGCCTGAACAATAAGAACGACGGTTGCACCCAGACATAGGCCGAGTAGTACCACGAAGATAGGATAGACAGGGCCGGGCTGCGCTCCGTCGGGTGTGATGTGGTAAATAAGCGAGGTCGTTAAGCTCAGGATAATTAGTACGGCCACCAGCGCCGATCCGCCGATGGGCCACCAACGCCCAAGGCGTTCTCGTGCAACCGTTTCTTCCGGCAGTAGGTAAATCATCGCGCCCAGCCAAAAAATGGCCGGCATGAATAGCAGTAACCAATGCAATCGCGTTAATCCCAATGCAACGGCACTAGATGGGGCTGCTGAGGCCAGCGTCATCGCCGCTACGCTAAAGGCATAGACCGTTAACCCCAAACCGGCATAGCGTAGTTGAGGTTTGGTCGGGTCGCGACCAAGCAAATATAAACCCAGCCATAGAGCCAGAATATAGGTGACTATTTCTAAAATAAGCATCGTGGTATCTCAAGAGTGTGATGAGTGGCGGCGCATCAAAGCAGACTTTGATCGCACCTTTTTTAGGAGTGGGCTGTGCAGCTATGGATATTGTAATAAAAACGAAGGAAACAACAAGATGGTGGCTCTGCCTCTGGCGACTGATGCCTCCACAAGTCGTTAGAGACAGATAGCTTCCAAACAAAAAGCCGGTCAAAAGATTAGACCCTAAAGGTTCTATAAGTCGGCTTTATGACAAAATACAAGCGCGGTTGCGCCAAAATTTTGCTTGATAGATAGCTTCGGAAACCTTTAGGGTCTCAAACTGTGTAAGTCCTGTTTAAGCGTGAGGATCGTAAATCCAGACCCAGGTGCCTTCGTTGCCTTCGCTGGCTTTGGTTTGGTTGACCGATGGCGATGCGACAGGTGTGCTCCAGTTGTAGAGCCACTCGGCGTCGGTGGGCGTCATATTGACGCAGCCGTGAGATTTGTAGCGGCCAAAGTCATCGTGCCAATAGGCGGCGTGGAAGGCGTACCCTTCGTGGAAGTACATAGTTGCGGTCACATCTTCCAGTAGGTAGCGATCAGACAGGCCGCCGCCGGCCATCGGTGCTGTTTGCAGTTTTTTGTAAATGCGGAAGATGCCGGGTGGTGTGCGCCAGCCTTCAACCTGGCGACCGGTGGAGACGAGCGTGGCGTAAACCATTTGGTCGTTTTCGTCGTAAACGGCCATCGTCTGATCAAACAGATTGACAAAAATCCAGCGTTCTCCGGCAGGGATTTCGGTGGGGCGCGTCATGACTTCCACTTTGCCGACATCGTATAGATGCACCCACTGGTTCGGGCCGATACGCTGCCAGCCCCAGTCGCCGGCGTAGCTGGTTTCATAAATGGTCACGTGGGTATAGCGTGGAATAAAAGGGGTATCAGGCCCTGCCATTTTTCGAGCCACCGGCCAGCCAAGAAGATCGACTGGGGTTGCCTGATCTATAGGTTCGGTAAAGATAGGTGTGTCGCGAATGACCCAGCCGAAGGGTTTGTCAGGCTGGGTGGCGATTTCCGCCCCGTGGAAGGTTGAAGCGGTGTAATAGGTAATGACATTGGCCGGAACGTACTCATCTTCGTTAATCTCGTACCACAATCCGTTACTGAATGTTATCGGATCTTTTTGCTCGAGGCTAACAAACATAAAGCCTGATTCGATGGTGCGCGTAGGGGGCAGGCCGCTCTGCAAATCCAGTGGATGGCTATAAACATAAACCGGATCCTCGCTAACAATTCGAGCGTAGTTAAAATCATCCACAAAACTAAAATCTGTAGTTAATGGTTGCGTGGTGGTGATGGATGTTGTTGGCTCTACTTGTTCGGTCGGTGGCGAGGCAGGCGACTCCGTAGGGGCCTGAGCCAAAGCCAGTCCGCTTAGGATGCTGAGGCTCAATGTAAAACCAAAAACAACAGCAAATACAATTGAAAAGCAAGTTCGATTATCTAGCACAGATCGTGGCATAGTTATACATCCCCCTGGAGCATTATTTTGTTTTATTGGGTCATTACTTTATTGTACGCAAATTAAAATGAGTCCTTCGTTAATTTTTGGTATTTTTAAGGGTTAATTTCTGTTAAAGGGTTAGATTTACTCTACCTTTAGCGCATGCCGCTTCAGATCCTCGAGGGAGACAAACTCTAATGCAGCAATATGCGTAGCCTCCAAGTCCACCGGAGGCGCGACTCCCGCCTCGAGCGCTTCGGCCCAACGGGCTACACACAAGCACCATTTATCACCCGGCTTTAAACCGGGAAAGTGAAACATGGGCAGAGGCGTGCTTAGATCGTTGCCGACGGCTGCTGAAAAGAACAAAAATTCCTGAGTCATCTGAGCACAGACGATGTGCACACCCGCATCATCGGCACCGGTATTGCAGCAGCCGTCGCGATAAAATCCGGTAAGCGGCGAATGGGAACAATCCTTTAGTTCACCCCCAAGAACATTTTTGGGCCTATTCATTCTTCTTTTCTCCTTGAGTTATAATATGAGTTACGCCGTTGGAAAAAATTAGACCCTAAAGGTTTTATAAGTCGACTTTAGGACAATATGCAAGCTCAATTGTCTTAGAATTTTGTTAGTGTCATTAGTTTTTCGCCACAACGATTCATAAAACGTAGTGCGTAGTACGTAAAAAAGCGCTCAATACGCATTACGCACTACGCAATAAACAAAGGCTCAAATTATGGCGA
>JAGRBZ010000341.1 GCA_020433805.1 Anaerolineae bacterium | reverse complement strand
TTGAGCGCTTTTTTACGTACTACGCAATACGCACTACTTTTTATGAATCGTTGTGGCGAAAAACTAATGACACTAACTAGATCCAAACCTTTTATATGTCTAGGCCGGATACAGTACATTCCCTTTGTCGCGATCGATCCAGCGGATTTTGTCGGCCGGGAAGCGCAGCCACACGTCAGAATTGGGTTGGACATCGAAAGTGGGGTGGGTGGAAACTTTAACGGTGTCATCGCCAATTTTCACGGTGAGCAGATTCTGCGAGCCAAGCGGCTCAACGACATCGACCTGTACTTTGAGTGCATCCGGGGCCGGTTGGTTGAGCGTTTCCATATTTTCAGCGCGGATGCCGATGACAATCGGTTCGCCATCGTAGGAACGTAGCATCGGCT
Source organism: Anaerolineae bacterium (assembly GCA_020433805.1). GTDB lineage: Bacteria > Chloroflexota > Anaerolineae > 4572-78 > J111 > JAGRBY01. Next base: position 8,846 of record JAGRBZ010000341.1, on the reverse strand, counting down.
GGTAGAGGTTGGCCGGTTCAAGCTTGAAGTCGCCAATAGCCACTTTGACGGAGCCGTTGTCGCGCTGTACCTGGCCCTGCATAAAGTTCATCGGCGGGTTACCGATGAAGCCGCCAACAAATTGGTTAGACGGTAAATCGTATACTTTGGTCGGATGGTCGCACTGCTGAATGGCTCCATTCTTCATCACCGCAATCCGGTCGCCCATACTTAAAGCTTCAATCTGGTCGTGCGTAACGTAGATGGTGGTTACATCGATCTCAGACAGCAGCTTTTTGAGTTCGGCCCGCATTTCCAGCCGCAGCAGCGCATCGAGGTTCGAGAGCGGTTCGTCCATCAGCAGTACGCCGGCCTTCATCGCGATGGCCCGAGCAACCGCTACCCGCTGGCGCTGCCCACCACTCATCTTGCTGGGGTAACGGTCAAGCATGTTTTCAATGTGTAGCAGTTCAGAAGCGCGGCGTACGCGGCGGTCGGTTTCGGTTTTGTCAGCCTTGCGCATGCGCAAACCGAAAGCGATGTTGTCGTACACTTTCATATGCGGGAAGATGGCGTAACTTTGAAAAACCATCGAGATATTGCGCGAGCGAGGCGGCAAATACGTAACGTCTTTCCCCCCAATGCTAATGCGGCCTGAATCGACCATGCCCAAACCGGCAATGGCTCGCAGTAGCGTCGTTTTGCCACAACCACTTGGCCCCAGCAGCACCATAAATTCTTGATCATGAATGGTAATACTTACATCATCCACGGCAACAAAGTCGCCGAATGTTTTTCTTGCATGTTCAACTTTAATTTCAGCCACGGTGTTCTCCTATTTTGAAACTTGGCCCCACATGTTAAATAAGTAGCGGCGGATGAAAAAGATAAAGACTAGTGCCGGAATCATCATGAAAAAACCACCGGCAAACTGATACGGTTCGGATGATTGGCCGAGTACGGCTAATACCTGAGCCGGCAGCGTTCGATTTTGCACGGTCAGAATACTGGCGGCAAACACCTCGTTCCAGGACATGACAAAGGTAAATACGCCTGCCGCAGCGATACCCGGCAGCACCAGCGGTAAAACCACTTGCCGAAAGGCCTCGAATGGCGTACATCCGAAAACTTGGGCTGCTTCCTCTAGCTCATACGGGATGCTGGCAAAAACACTGCCGATGACCAAAATTGTGGTCGGCAAGGCTAGCGCGGTGTGCATTAACGCCAGGCTATAGACGCTATCATACATGCCTAGATTGATAAAAACCACAGCCAGCGGAATGGACAGTACAACGATGGGAAAAGCCCGTACCGCCAGCACCGACAGTCGGAAGAAGTCGCGACCGGGAAATAGAAATCGCGAGGTCGCATAACCGGCCGGCGCAGCAATAAGCGTCGACAGTACTAGCGTGATAATCGCTACGATAATACTGTTGATAAGGCCCGGAATAATCCCCTCCGACTGAAGGAAGAAGTTCATCGTTTCGAACGAGAAGGGAATAAAGGGCAAGACCCCCTTAGGATACGTTCGAACGGCCTCAGGTGTCGTGAAAGCCATCGAGCCTAAAAGGAAGATGGGTACTAAAATCCATAGCGCGATGAGAATGGCGACGCCGTAGGTTGCGGCCCGATTGAGCTTTTGCCGACGCAACATTTGTTGATGAACGGCTTTGACCTCGGCTGAGGCCTCCACCGGTTGGATTGTATCTTTTGGTGAAATCGTTGTGCTCATGCTGCCATTTCCTCCTGACTACGAATCATCCGTAAATAGACCACGGCGCTGAACATCGATATTACCAAGATCAGCGCGGCGTAGGCCGCCGCGACATTGGCGTTGCGGAAATCGGAGTATTGCCTAAATGTTTCGTTTGCCAGCACGGTGACCACATCGCCGCCGCTCAGGGCAATAACCACGGCGAAGACTTGCAGGGCCAGAATGGTTCGCAAGATAAGGGCGACCTGCAAGCTAGGTTTGAGCATCGGCAGAATGACGTGCCGCACTCGCTGCCACAGCGTAGCCCCAAATAGTTCGGCGGCTTCCAGCACTTCATCCGAGATACCCTGCAACCCGGAGACAACGATAACCATCACAATCGAGGTGGCCCGCCATACTTCGGCCAGCCAGATGGCGATAAGAATCCAGTAGCGGGTATCGGCCGATAAAAAGGTGATGGGTGTATTGATTAAGCCGGTTGTTTGCAGAAAGCTATTGATAAAACCGCTTTGGGTAAAGATGGAAAACCAGAGAATCCCGACAGCCAGTTCCGAAATACCCAGCGGGATGGTAAAAACATAGAGGAAAAGCGAGTTCCCTTTGAGTCGGGCTTGAATAACCAGAGCCATTACAATAGAGAGTACAAATTGCACCGGGATAATCAGAAGCATGAGCAGGAATGTTGTGATGGTGGCCGGCCAGAAGAAACGATCATTCACCATCCTTGATATATATTCAGTGGTGAACTGACCGGTGTTACCTCGGTCGATTCGACCGGTTTCTGTCTCGCCAAAGACCTGAATGTAACGCGACTGTGCCCAGCCCTCGACGGCTTGCCCATTGTCTTCACCCCGAATCTGATACCAGATTTCTAAGATTTCCAGACCGGAAATGGCAACCTCGGCCCTGGCTTCGAGCTGGCCGACAACGTCAGCGTTCTCATTCGCTTCGCTATAAATGTCGGTCAAGGTACCGGCCCCTGCCCCAATCCGGGTTCTGACCGACCCGGCGGTAGGGATACCGGCCTCATTCTCCTCCCGTACCCGAATGCGGCTTTCCGAAACATAGCCTTCAACCGGGTTGCCGTCGGCATCCTCCGCGCTTATCTGAAACCATACTTCAGTAATAAGATTGGCTTGCTCGGCCTCTTCGGGCGGTATTAGATTCCCCTGCTGGTCTAAGATTTCCACCTGGGTACCCTGGGGCAGCGTTCCGGCCGTAGCCGCATCGCGACTTGGCTCAGACTGCAAGGCCAGAGCGGCTTCGTCGTTATAAACGGCCAGCCCCAACCCGCGAAACATCGGCCAGATGAAAAAGAGGGCCAGATAAATGAGCGACGGCAAAATAAGCCAATAGGGCGCCCAATTGATTTTTTTTCGTTTTTTTGTTTTAGGAGACGACCTTTCATCAGTCATATATACAACCTCGTTTTTGATAACAACTTTAACGGTTTCATGTCGACAATGTTTGTGGATGGGGCAGAAAATCGATCCACGAAGGACACAAAGTTACACAAATAAGAAAATCAAAAATTTCATGCCCCTTCGTGTGACTTCGTGGATCACTTATCCTGTGTATTATGGCTAACTAGGAGCCATAATACACTCCTTAAACTCCATAAACTTCAAACTCTATTAACTCACCTACTCAACCTGGCAAGGACCTTCGCTGGCCGGGTCGGGTGCCCAGCAGGGAGCACCGGTCTCGTCGAACAAGGCTTGTAGGTTGGCACCTTCTTCATCTAATACCGTCTGAATGTCTTCACCATCCAAGACGATGCGGTCGAAGGCGTTGCGGTAAATCTGATTGATCTCACCACCACGGTCGCCCAGGCCAACCGGCAGCAGGGCCGGCAGCGCGTCGGATGAACTGGATTGGGCTTCAACAGCCTCAGCTTCAAGCGCAATACCTTCGGGCAAGTTCGAGGTATCGACTCCGCCCACAACCGGGAAGAAACCAAGTTGTTCTAATACTTCTGCCTGGACTTCAGGCGTCGTCAGGTAATCGATCAGTTCAGCTGAGCCTTCCGGATCGGGAGCGGTGTTGGGGATACCCAGGCCAACGATAACGGGCATAAAGCCACGCCCTGCCGCGCCGGCTGGAGCCGGGAAGGTTACAAAGTTGTCCGGTTCGGCATTGAGCGCATCTAGCAAACGGGCGGTGTGGTCAAAGGCCACCCACACTTCACCGGCCAGCAGTGGTTCTTGCATAAATTCATAGTTGATCGAGTTGGGATTAACGTACGGCCACAGATCGTCCCGTGCCCATTCCATCATCGACGCGGCATCTTCACCCTTAAACTGGGTGACCATCCCGCCGGTGAAGGAGGGCCACATGTAGCCTTCCAGGAAGCGGTGGAACAACCCGGCGTGAGGCAGACCGCAGCGGGCTTCGCCGGTTTCTTCCATCAACGTCTGGCACCAGGTTGAGAACTCTTCCCAGGTCAGGGCATTGATGTCCGCACCTTCGGGCAGGTATTCCAGCGCATCATTGTGGGCAGCCATAATGTAGGTGGCCTGCATCCACGGGACGTAGTACAGATAGTCGTCACTCCCAAGCAGACCGGTTTCCAGATAGGCTTCGGTCAACTCGCGGGTGTCGAGCAGATCCTCGGCCACGTCGATCATGTTCATGACCGCATCTTCACGAGCCAGAGGCGGGAAGGTGCCGTGCAGCGCACCAATAACATCGATGTCGCCACTGCCGGCTTCCTGCGCCGCCAAAATGACATCCAACAGCGGGCCTTCGTCTGTGGCGGTTACATCGAAACCACCCTCATTCAGAATTGCCCGGAACACTTCTTGTTCTTCTACCGGCGTAAATTGGGTCGAGAAGAAGGTTACATCACCGGCCGGTGCGGCTTCGGCACTCTCTTCGGCTTCTTCTTCAGCTGCCGGTTCCTCTTCTACGGCCTCTTCTTCCTCGGCAGCCGGTTCTTCTGCCTCAGCTTCTTCAGCCGGCTCTTCTACAGCTTCTTCTTGGGCTGCCGGTTCCTCTTCCTCTTGGGGCGGTGGCGTTGCGGCTCCACCACAAGCAGCCAAAACAAGGGTCATTATTACTAAAAGAGAAAAGAGTTTAATAAGTTTTTGCACGGTCTCCTCCATACAAGGTAAATTTTTTTGATACAAAATTGCAGTTCAATACCAGGGTTGTTGTTAGATCCGTTCGTCCTCCTTCAACAATAAGATACGTGGAACGAGCCGCTGACTTGTTTGATTAGAATTGATGCAAGTGAGCAGCGTGTTCTATGGGGCAGCTCCGGTTGACTGACGAATGACGATATCGGGCTGGATGACAACTTGTCGCTCTGTGACAGATTCTTGATTGATAGTTTTGATCAGCATGCGGCAAAGCATGGTGCCAATGTGATGGGCAGGCAGGTGAATGGTAGTAAGGGGGGGATGCGCATATTCCGATAGCAGAATATCGTCGAACCCCGTGATACTAATATCACGACCTACAACCAAACCATACTCTTGCGCTGTCTTCATCGCGCCCAGAGCCAATAGGTCATTACAGGTTACAATAGCGGTCGGCGGATCGGGTCTTTCAAGCAGTTGCTGCGTGACTACTCGACCAAAACGCTGGCGATAGCCGCCTTCGACAATCATCGTCTCGTCAACAGGAATGTTGTGTGCTTTTAGGGTTTGCAGAAAGCCTTGTAGACGGTTATAAGCTTTCGTTAGGTTGAGAGGTTCAGCAATAAAAGCTAACCGAGTGTGGCCTAATTCAATGAGATGCTCGACTAAAAAGCTGACACCTAACATGTCATCACTGTCAATTAAGCAGAAATCGTTGTCGCCGTCAATTCGACCGAATGCGGCAAATGGAAAGTCTTTATCGCGTAGAAGGTCGATGCGAGGGTCTTGGCGTATAGTTCTGATAAGGATAAAGCCATCGACACGTCGGGCACGAATATACTTAAGATAGATGTCGACGGGATCGTCGGTAGAGGATATGTGCGAAACGAGAAAATCAAGCCCTTGTTGGTTGGCTTGTTCAATAACACCACTTAAGAATTCACTAAAGAAAGGATCGGATAAGCGAGGGTAAACAGGAGGCATGAGTAGCGCGATGGTATCAGTACGCTGTTTTTGCAGTTGCCGGGCAATGGTATTGGGTTCATAGCCCAGCTCTCGGGCAACTTGCCTTATCTGCTCGCGGGTTTCTGCGCTGACATCGTCATAGCCGGCCAAAGCACGCGAAACCGTAGTTACCGAGCGGCCAACGCGGTCAGCAATCACTTTCAATGTGACAGTCATTGTCTCAACTTTCCAAAACGTTTTGGATAGATAAGGCAGTATATTCCAAAACGTTTTGGATGGCAAATTCAGGAATCAAACAGAGCAATTGTTCTATGTAATTGCTTGCAGCGTAAGGAAAAGAGGGAGGAGAGCGCCATAGATAAGGAGATATCTATGAGTCTCCTTATCTATGGCCTTAAATTTTGAAACTCAAACGATATCCATTGGGATAATGACTTTGACCATTGTACCAACGCCTTTGAGCGTCGGCCCAATATAAAAGGAACCGTTCAGATCCTCTTGAACGCTGGCCCGGACAATATCTAAACCCAGGCCAAGATCGGTATTGACGTTGAAGTTAGGGGGCAGGCCCTTGCCGTTATCGATGACCATCAGTCGCAGCTGTTCATAGGTGTGGGTTAGGGTAATCTCTATTTTGCCTTCATCTTGGTCAGCGATACCATGTTCCAGAGCGTTTTGCAGCAGCTCGTTGGCAACCAAGGCCAATGTTGTCGCGCGTTGTGAGGGTAGATAAACGCTGTTGCCTCGCACCGAGATACGAATATCGGCCATAGGGCTAACCATGTTGGTGGAGATAGTAGTAGAAACCCGCCGGATTAAATCGAGCACGTCCACATCATCGACCATGGTTTCTGACAAAATCTCGTGAACTGTGGCGATGCTCATAACCCGGTTGATCGACTCATTCAGAATGTCTTTGGGCGATAACGTTTTATCTTGTCCCATCTGTAAACGCAGTAGCATAGCAATGGTTTGCAGGTTATTCTTAACCCGATGGTGCATCTCTTGGACAAGTGCTGTCCGCACTAATTGGGCTTTTTCGATAGCGGTGGCGGTAAGATCAGTAATAAAGTTAAATAGTTCAATCTCGTCTTCGGTAAAGGCGTGGGGCTGGCACGTCTGTACGTTGGCGGCCCCAATGAGATTATCATGGCTAACAAGAGGCATCGACATCAATGAAGGATATTTACTCTCGCCCGAGCCGAGAATACGGTAAAAACGAGGATCCTTAAAGGCATCAGCTACCGCTACGGTCTCGCGGTGTTCAGCCGCCCAACCGGTTAGACCGGCTCCAAACGGTAGGGCATAATGGCCAATACCGGCTTGGTTCAACCCGGTCGAGGCAGCCAGCACCAGCTTATTACTCGATCGCTCGTAAAGATAAATCGATGCCGAATCGACGTGCATAACCTCTGTGGTTCGCTGGGTAATGAGGTTTAGGGTATCGCTTAAATCACGCGCTTCAGCGATGGCTTGGCTAATCTCTCGTACCGCCGCAAGTTGGGCGCTTTTTTGATCAAGCATAACTATTAACTGCTCTGTGGTTCTATCGTTTGCCATTATTTACTCCCACTGCACAAGACATAGTTCTACAGTCATTCCCGGTCCAAAAGCCAACAACAGAGCAAAATCACCGGGTTGAGGTTGACCATGGTAAATGATGTCAGCCAGCACAAAGAAAATGGTGGCCGACGACATATTGCCATATTGACGCAGGACGCGGCGCGGATAGTGTAGTGCCTCATCAGCCAGACCTAAGGCTTCACCAACATAGTCAATAATCTTCGCCCCGCCGGGATGCAGCCCCCAGAACGCAATATCTGATCGAGACAGACCGCTGTGGGCCAGGAAAGCGTCGACATGCTCCGGCACAATATCGCGTAGTACTTTTGATACCCTAGTTGAAAGGTGAATCTGATAGCCCATGTCTGACAGGTGAAAACCCATCAGCGCTTGGAGGCCGTAATCACTAAACGTCATCGTGTCGATTAGCCGTGGGCTGCACGCAGCGCGACCGGGACCAACTACTACCGCCGCCAGACCATCGCCAAAAATAGCATCGGCAATTATATTTTCCAGGGAACTGCCATGCTGAAAATGAAGCGTGCCAAACTCAACCGCCAACAGCAGGGCGTGGCTTGTGGGTCGGGCCGTCAGCTCCAGCAGCGCCCGATCGAGACCGGTCAAACCGGCCTGACAGCCCATTCCGATTAATGCGCTGCGGCGTAAATCGGACCGCATACCGAGATCGTGCGCTAAAATGACGTCCAGCCCCGGCGTATCGAAGCCGGTGCAGGATATGACGATGAAATGGTCGATATCCTGCGGAGTGAGATCGGCTTGTGACAATGCCTTCTCTATAACACGCGTACCCAATATTCGGGCCGTCTTCATATAAATAGCATTACGGGCTTGGGTGCTAGGCTGGTCGGCCAAAAAATCGACAGTTGGTAAAACGCTGTAGCGCGTATCGATTTGGGCCGCGCTAAAGATGGCTCTGGCCCGTCGGCTGTTAATATACGGTTCTAACCAGTGATCGTGGAGTTTCATCTGTTCGTGCTGATAATCCGGTACGCCGGTCGCAATGCTGAGGATAGCGGGTTTGGTCATAGTCAACGTGCCTTTGGTCAAGTATGGGATGATTGTACTCGAAGTAAGTAGGATTTCAAAGCTAGAAGGCGCTTCTATTTTGCCTTTTTATCTGGTTTCGCTTAATCTTGCGGCGTTACTTTATATCATCAATAAGGAGGCGCAGCGATGCCTTATATTAATATTCGTATCACGAAAGAGGGGGTAACTCCCCAACAAAAAGCCCAACTTATCCAGGGAGCCACGCAGCTTTTAGTTGATGTATTGGGCAAAAACCCACAGACAACGGTTGTCGTTATCGACGAGGTCGAGACTGATAACTGGGGTATTGGCGGCGAAACCGTAACCGAACGCCGCAAACGGGGAGCATAACCATGGAGACAGCATCTTTTCTCGGTTTAGCGTGTATAAAACTCAAAAATGACGCAATCGAACTTTTGGTCGCTCAAGCGGTGGGGCCGCGTATTCTTTATTTGGGCCTGCCCGGCGGCGCAAACCTACTGGCCGAACTCCCCAAC
>JAGRBZ010000340.1 GCA_020433805.1 Anaerolineae bacterium | reverse complement strand
CAGCCGGCCATTAATCGAACATACAATTTATAAGCGGATAGCTGCTCTGCCCAATGTCGAATTTATTCAAGAACATGAGACGGTTGGGTTGGCCGTTGACCGCTTAGGAAAACGGGCTACCGGCGTGCGTTTGCGCCCTCGACACGCCTCAAAAGATGAAGAGATGCTGCTGCTGGCCGATCTGGTTATTGATGCCAGTGGCCGTAATTCGCAAGCGCCCACCTGGCTGGCCCAACTTGGCTACGAGCCGCCGCGTGAAACCAAAGTCAACTCCTTTCCCGGATACGCATCCCGCATCTACCGCCGTCCGGCCAATTTCGACGGCACTTGGAAAACCTTGTCGATCCGTCCTACACCTCCCGATAGCCCACGCGGCGGCCTGATCATTCCTATTGAGGGTGATCGCTGGCAAGTAACACTGGTCGGCATGGCACGCGATTATCCGCCCACCAGCGAAGAAGGCTTTCTAGATTTTGCCCGTAGCTTACCGGTTCCGCATCTTTATGAAGCTATTAAAGATGCCGAGCCGCTCACCCGGCCTTACGGCTATCGCCTAACCGAGAATCGTGTACGGCATTACGATAAATTGCCGCGCTATTTAGATAACTTTGTAGTAATGGGCGATGCGGCCTACGCACTCAATCCGGTTTATGCCCAGGGAATGACCGTTTCGGTTATCGGGAGCGTAGCCTTGGAGCAATGTCTGGAAGTACACCGCAGCGAAAGGCAATCGCTGGCCGGCCTGGCCTCCGCTTATCAAAAACGGTTGAGCAAACTGGCCACCGGTCTATGGAAAATGGCAACCCGCGAAGATCATCGCTGGTCGGCCACCACGATAACCGAGGAGTCGTCTCTACCTCAGCATCGTCTGGATAAGTTGGGTTTTGGACATACTGATCGGGCACGTCGTTCCGAACGGTCATCCACCGGGGCCTTCTTTACCCAATCAGTTTCGTAATCTGTTATTTTTTATCGAGCACCTTATCAATAGAACGTCGATAAACGAAGTTGTCGTAGTGGCTAATTATGAGTCATTGTCACCATAGGCACCGGATTATCTGCGTTCTATTTTTTTAGAGTTCTAACCAAGTTGGTCACACTTAAGGAGAAGACAATGAACATCAAACAGCCCGTTCTTTTTTCTTACCACGAATCGATTGCAACGATAACCATCAACCGAGAGAATGTGTACAACGCCATCGATCTGCCCACGGCGGAAGCATTGCGGCAGCGTCTCATGGATATTGAGCATGACTCCACTGTACGGGCCGTAGTCATTACCGGCACAGGGGCAGCCTTCTGCTCCGGGAGTGATCTGCACTTTGCCCAAGAGGTCAACCCCGATGCACCGGGCTACTCATTCTTGGCTCTCACCGACGTGCTTCACGACTCTATTTCGCGCATTCGTAAGATGTCCAAACCGGTCATCGCTGCGATCAATGGTCCGGCTGCCGGGGCAGGCTTTTTTCTGGCATTAGCCTGCGACCTGCGCATTATGGCCAAATCGGCCTATCTGAAACAGTCCAACACCTCAAATGGCCTCTCGATTCCGGCGGGCGGTACGTTCACGCTGCCCCGTTTAATTGGTATGGCCAAGGCCTTGGAGATAGCACTGCTCGATGAGCCGATCCCGGCGGAGCAGGCACTGCGGCTGGGATTGGTCACCAAATTATCGAGCGATACACAACTTTTTGATGAAGCTCAACAACTGGCCCGCCGCGTGGCCCAAATGCCTATCAACACCCTTGGTCGGGTCAAGCGGTTGATGAACAAATCATACTATGCGACTCTGGATGAACAACTGGAAAGCGAACGGCTGGAGATAGCCGCCAGCGCCAACGAGGCCGAAGGTCGAGAGGGTATTGCCGCCTTTTTGGAAAAACGACAGCCTGACTACAAAAGAGCTTTAGCATCTTCGTCAATGGAAGATACACTTGTACACCTGCCGTAACTTCCAAAATGGTAATGTTATATCAGCTCAGTGTGAGGGAAATTTACTTTTGGGCAAACTAACGATTTGCGTTACAATATTTATAGAATGCGGAGCGCAGAAAAGAACCGCATTCTATAAATAATAAAGTAACCCAGTGTCAGAATTATGCCCAACAATCGAGAAGCACAATTAGAAAGTTTAGCGGAATCGGTCCGCAACTTGACCGAGTCGCCCTTGTACACCTACCGAACCGAAAATGATTATGCCGCTGTCTTTGGCGAAGGCAACATCCACGCCAACATCATGGTCATTGGCGAAGCGCCCGGCGAGCAGGAAGCCAAGCAAGGCCGCCCCTTTGTAGGCAGTGCCGGTAAAGTACTGAATGAATTACTAGGGTTAATCGATCTTGAGCGTGAGGATGTTTACATCACCAACATCGTCAAAGATCGGCCGCCGGATAACCGCAATCCCCGTGTTGGGGAGATAAAGCTCTACGCCCCCTATTTAGTCCAACAGATTGAGATTATTCAGCCGAAGGTCATCGCCCCCTTGGGCCGCTTTGCTATGGAGTTTATTCTCAAGCAATTTGATGCTTTTGAGAAGCAAAAAATCAGTCAGGTTCACGGTACGGTGATTAAAGCGCAAGCTACTTATGGCGAAATTGCCGTGGTACCGCTCTACCATCCGGCGGCAGCATTTTATAACCCGAAGTTACAAGATACTCTGCGCGAAGATATTCTCACATTACAACCGTTTGTAGCATAATAGTGCTTGCTATTTCACTCGCTCTCTACTACAATCTTTAGCAAATATAGGAGGTTATCATGGCTTATAACTTACCTTTAGAAATAACGCATGAGGATAAAATCTGGATGGCTCGGAGTTCAGCCATCCAGGGTTTACTTGTGACAGGTGACACGCTTGAAAAACTTTTAGAAGAACTTCCGGTAGTTGCTCAGGCATTATTTGAGGCTTGCCAGGAAAAAGGTTGGACTTTTATTGCCAACGCTCCGGAAGTCGCGTTATCGGACGTAGTTTGGGTTTTTGAACTTCCTCATCCCCTGTTACAAACCGCTTGAAGCATGCGTTACCGCGAACTTCGCCGAAAGCTTAGAAAACTAGGCTGTGAACCATTACGGCAAGCCGGAGGTAGCCATGAAATCTGGTGGCGACCAGAGACGGATTTACGCACAGTTATCCCCAATCACCTTTCAAAAGAAATTCCAAAAGGTACCCTTTTACAGCGATCCTCAAAGATTTAGGCTTACGTCTTGAAGATTTATCTAAAAAGTAACTGTTTTAAGACGATCTGGTGATGGTGTAATACACCAGCCTACGGGAAAATTCCGCGCTGAATGATAGCTTCGGCCACCCGCGAGATCCCCAGCATAAACGCACCCTGCCGTAAATTAACGTTGTTCCGTTCGCTGAAATCATACACCTGCCGGAAGGCGATATCCAAGAACTGTCGCAGATTTCTGTGAACAACCTCTATCTCCCACGGAAACGCCTGCAAGCCTTGCACCCACTCGAAATAGCTGACCGTCACGCCGCCGCCGTTGGCCAAAATATCGGGCACAACAATGATCCCGCGCTCGGCTAAGATCTTGTCGGCTCCGGCGCTGGTAGGGCCGTTAGCTCCTTCCACGATGAACTTGGCTTGAATCTGATCAGCATTGCGTGACGTAATTTGATCTTCCAACGCGGCGGGGATGAGAACATCGCACGGCAGCGTTAAAAGCGCTTCGTTGGTGATCCTTTCAACGGCAAATTCATCTTGGCAGCCTTCTAACGTGCGCGTCGGCGATGTGCGGGTATAGTTAAACATCTTTTCGACATCCAATCCGTCGGGATTGTAGTAGCCGCCCGATACATCACTGACAGCCACGACCTTGCAACCGTCTTGGGCCAGATAGAAAGCGGCCCAATAGCCCACCTTACCAAACCCTTGAACCGCGACTTTGGTTCCTTCAACAGGAAAGTTATTGCGCTTCAAGGTGCTTTCGGCGATGATGGCCACACCCAGGCCGGTCGCCCCGGCCCGGCCATGACTGCCCCCCAGGATAATCGGTTTGCCGGTAACAATCTCGTGGGTGGCTTGACCATGAAAAGCGCTGTAGGTATCGCTCATCCAGGCCATCGTACGCTCGTCAGTGTTAACATCGGGCGCTGGAATATCTTGCTTAGGGCCGATAATGGGCATAATGGCATAGGTATAGCGCCGAGTTAGCCGACGCAGTTCATTTTCCGAAAGCGCGTTAGGGCTAACGCAAATGCCGCCTTTCGCACCACCATAAGGCAGGTTGAGCACGGCGCACTTCCAGGTCATCAACTGAGCCAGGGCCGTCACCTCTTCAAGCGAAACATCGGCGTGGTAGCGTACCCCCCCTTTGCACGGCCCGCGTACGTTGGTATGCTGCACTCGATAGCCGGTGTACACCTCGATCTCGCCCTCATCATTAAGAATAGGCAGGGCTACGGTTAATGACCGTTCGCAGTTGCGCAGGCGTTGATGCATACCCGACGATAATTGCAGCCGTTCAGCCGCTTCATCCAGATGGCTGTAAGCAGAAAGCAGCATGCGCATTCCGGGCGACTCGTTTATGGTTGATTTTTCTTTAGGGGGTATTGTAGGAATAGCAATTGTCATATTTTTGTCCTCACATATCTCATTCATGGAGATGAATAGGTTCCATCACCGTTGACGAAACCCTGATGAATAGTACTTAATATTTTAGGCGGGAGCGAGACTGACTGCAAGTTGCAAAAAAAATACAGTTCTCCCTTTCTACCCTCTAACCTAACCGGCGATCGGCTTGCAAAGTTTTTAACCCACAAGTATAATCGGCGGAAGTTTACATCGAACCCGACATCCGCCCTATAATGACAAGGTCGCAATCACGTATCAACCACCTATCCAATCTATACATAAACTAAACAGCCATGACGCTCACCCCAACAACGACACTGTTGTGTCCAGGTGAGCGTTTTTTGTTATCAACCCTCAATAAGGAGTTGTTATGTCCATCCACGTTGCGCTCAACCACAAAACCCATTACCGCTACGACCGTCTGGTGGCGCTGTCGCCCCATATTTTCCGGCTGAGACCGGCTCCGCACAGCCGCACGCCTATCGAAGCCTACTCGCTGACTATTCGGCCCGAGCCGCATTTTATCAATTGGCAGCAAGACCCCTTCGGCAACTACCTGGCCCGCGTTGTTTTCCCTGAACGCGCCGACGAACTCTACATTGAGGTCGATGTTGTGGCCGACATGACCGTCATCAACCCCTTCGATTTCTTTGTGGAAGAGTCCGCCGAAAAATATCCGTTCAACTATTCTGCCCAAGAGGCCAAAGAGCTGGCCCCTTACATGGAAATCAAAGAGCAAGGCCCGCTGCTGACGGAGTGGATGTCCGGCGTCGACCGTTCTGAAAAACCCATCGTCGATTTTCTGGTTTACCTCAACCAACGCTTGTGGAACGATCTCGACTACACCGTCCGCATGGAGCCGGGTATCCAGACTTGTGAAGAAACGCTTGAAAAAGCCCTTGGCTCCTGCCGCGACTCCGGCTGGCTGCTGGTTCAGGCTTTACGGCATTTGGGGTTGGCGGCCCGCTTTGTATCCGGCTATCTGGTTCAGCTCACCGCCGATATCGAAGCCCTCGACGGCCCCTCCGGCCCGAAAGAAGATTTCACCGACCTGCACGCCTGGGCCGAGGTCTACATTCCCGGCGCGGGCTGGCTGGGCCTCGATCCTACCTCCGGCCTCTTTGCCGGCGAGGGTCACATTCCCCTGGCATGTACGCCCGATCCCGTCAGCGCCGCGCCCGTCACCGGCTATACCGACCAATGCGAGGTCATCGAGTTTAACTTCGATAACTCCGTCCGGCGCGTTCACGAAGACCCGCGTGTAACCAAACCCTACACCGAAGAGCAGTGGGCCGCCATCAACGCTTTAGGCCAGCAGATCGATGAGAAACTCACCGCCAACGATGTTCGCCTGACGATGGGCGGTGAACCGACGTTCGTTTCCATCGATGATATGGAGGCTGCCGAATGGAACACCGCTGCCGACGGCCCCCACAAGCGCGAACTGGCCGGTAATCTCATCCGGCGACTGCAAACCACATTCGGCAAAGGCGGCATTCGTTACTACGGCCAGGGCAAATGGTATCCCGGCGAACAGATTCCGCGTTGGAAACTGGCCTGCTACTGGCGCACCGACGGCGGGCCGATGTGGCGCTACCCCGGCTTACTGGCCGAAGAGGAAACCGACTACGGCTTTGGCATCGACCATGCCAAACGCTTTGCCGATGCGCTGTGCCGCTGGCTGCGAATACCCACCAAATATGTCAAACCCGGCTACGAAGACATCTTCTACTTTTTGTGGGAAGAAGGCCGCCTGCCCGCCAATGTCGATCCGCTCAAAGCCGATCTCAAAGATCCGGTCGAACGGCGGCGGCTAGCCCAACTGTTGGAGCGCGACTTAGGCCAGCCAACCGGTTACGTTGTCCCCCTCGGCTGGAACTATCGGGATCAAGCCTGGGACAGCAGCCCTTGGGATTTCCGCCGAGACCAGATGTTTCTCATTCCCGGCGACTCACCAATGGGACTGCGCCTACCGTTGAGTTCATTACCTTGGGTGACAGAGGAAGAGGTCGAGCCGTTCATCGAGCGTTCGCAATTTGATGACTTTCAGCCGCTAGAGAATTTTCATCAGCTTGTACAGCAGCGTGCCGAAAGTTCAAGCCCGGAAGAGGAACCGCCCCGCGCCACGCAAATTCGCGATGTCGTCCACACCGCGCTGAGCATCGAGCCACGCCACGGTCGCCTCTACATTTTTATGCCGCCGTGCAGCTATCTGGAACATTATCTTGACCTGCTGGCCGCCATCGAACTGACCGCCGAAAAGCTGTCGATGCCCATTGTGCTCGAAGGTTACGAACCACCTTCTGACCCGCGCCTGCAAAAAATTCTGGTTACGCCCGATCCGGGTGTGATCGAGGTTAACATCCACCCGTCCAGCGATTGGCAATCGCTGGTCAGCAATATCGAAGTGCTGTATGAGCAGGCCCGGCTGTCTCGACTCGGCACCGAGAAATTTATGCAAGACGGTCGTCACACCGGCACGGGCGGCGGCAACCATGTAACAATGGGCAGCACCAGCGCAGCCGACAGCCCCTTTCTACGCCGGCCCGATCTGCTGCGCAGCCTGGTTACCTACTGGCAGCACCATCCGGGGCTGTCGTATCTGTTTGCCGGTATGTTCATCGGCCCCACCAGCCAGGCACCTCGCGTTGACGAAGGGCGCGAAGAGCAGCTTTACGAACTGGAGATCGCCTTCCAGCAGATACCAAAACCCGGCGAGCCGGTCTTCCCTTGGCTGGTTGATCGCGTTTTCCGCAACCTGCTGGTCGATATTACCGGCAACACCCACCGCGCCGAATTCTGCATCGACAAACTCTATTCGCCCGACTCGGCCAGCGGACGGCTGGGGCTGCTGGAGTTTCGCGCCTTCGACATGCCGCCCCATGCCCAAATGAGCATCTCCCAAATGCTGCTCATTCGTTCGCTGGTGGCCTGGTTTTGGGAGCAGCCTTACGAGCAAAAGCTAGTGCGCTGGGGGACAGAACTACACGACCGTTTTCTGCTGCCCCACTACGTTGAGGCCGACCTGCAAGAAGTGATCGATGACCTCCAGCGGGCGGGTTACCCCTTCCAAATGAGCTGGCTTGACCCCTTCTTCGAGTTTCGCTTCCCGCGCTATGGCACGGCCAATATCCGCGACATCGAGTTGGAAGTACGTATGGCTATCGAACCGTGGCACGTCCTGGGCGAAGAGGTGTCCAGCTTTGGCACGTCTCGCTATGTCGACTCATCGGTCGAGCGGGTGCAGATCAAAGTCAGCGGCTTTACCGGCGACCGCTATCTTATTACCTGTAACGGGCGATCAATCCCGCTGCGCAGCACCGGCACGCACGGTGAATATGTAGCCGGCGTGCGTTATCAGGCCTGGCAGCCGCCTTCATCGCTGCACCCGACAATTGGTATCCACTCGCCGCTGGTTTTCGATGTCATCGATAAGTGGCACCAACGCTCCGTTGGCGGCTGTCGCTATCATGTGGCCCATCCCGGCGGACGCAGCTACGATGATTTCCCGGTCAACGCCAACGTGGCCGAGTCGCGCCGCGTCAGCCGTTTCTGGGGTTACGGCCACACCCCTGGCGATGCCGTAGTGCGCTACTACACGCCACGCGGCCAGTGGAGCTTCGAGCCGGAAGGCACTCCACCTGGCCCAGCCGAGCTTCCGAAGGTAGCTGTCGATCCGGAATTTCCCCATACGCTCGATCTGCGACGGGGGTAAACTCGCGTCGTAGCGTTTGTTGCAGCGAGGAGCGAAGCATCCTCAGATGCGGAGCGGCGTGACGCACCCTGTTCGCATCTGAGGATGCTCACTCCTCGACTCTTCGTTTCGATTACTATCTCTAAACTATTGGACGCAACCTTATGCCGCGTGTAAAACTTGAAGAACAATCGAACTATGAATTTATCCACACCGTTACCGTGCGGGTAACCGACCTCAACTACGGCAACCATCTGGCTAATGATGCCCTCGTTGGGCTTATTGGTGACGCTCGCGTCCACGTCTTCCATGAACTCAACGCGCGAGAGTTGGATTTAGGCGACGGACAAACGGGTATTATTCTGGCTGATCTGGTGGTTAACTTCAAAGCCGAAGGGTTTCTGTTCGATACCTTGCAAATCGAAACCCACATTGGCGATATTTCGCGCAAAAGCTTCCGCATGTTTCATCGCATTAACAAAGATGGACAGCCTCTGGCCTTGGCCGAAGCAGGCATCATCACCTTTAATTATGATGAACGCCAGGTTGTCGCAATCCCCGACGTGTTTTTGCGGGCTGTGAAACGCAAACTATCCTCTATTGATTAACTACCACTCCAAATTGTTTGGAGAAACCTCAAACACTACCCTATTCATCCATTCGAGAGGGCAAAATCTTACATCGGCATGATGATTGTCCCTCTGTGATTAACTTCTGTTTGGTTATCACGGAGAAAAGCAAATCACAACCCGCAGTTTTAGGGGCATAGTTACATTGGTTTGATGTTGTAAATTCGTGGTGAATATGGATAATGGTGATTAGCCTGAAGAAGCAGTAAGGCGTAAAGCAAAGATATTTATCCACTTCAACATTGACGGTAGCTCTGCACGAAATCGTGGTAGCGTTAGAACCCAGGTTTTTCTTGAACATGAGACCCGCAAAGGCGTCTATTGGGTGCTCAATAGGGCAAC
>JAGRBZ010000339.1 GCA_020433805.1 Anaerolineae bacterium | reverse complement strand
CTGAATCATACGGAGATTACGCCCGTTTTGGTCGCGAACGGTTTTCCGGTGGATCTGCTGGAGCAAGACGCAGCCAGCGTAGAAGCCCTGGCCCGCGCCGGCTATGTTCAAGAGCAGGCTAAAGAAGCCTCTACCCAGCGTCGCTCGGAGCGGGATGCGGCTTATAAGTTACTACGCACCTGGTTGCGCTGCGCCCAGCGGATTGCAAAGCTGGCGAAGAAAGAGCGGGCCGGTGGGTTAGTTGGATAGTTTGCCGGATGGATGGGTAGTGGGAGATTCGGGATTGGTGAAAGGTGTCCAAAGCGGGACATATTTACATATCAATTAAAGTTTTAGTATTTATGAAAAGGATATTGAATTATGGCTAACATTCAAGATACATTAGATGAAATTATGGAGATCGACGGTGCTATTGCGGCTGCTTTGGTAGACTGGAATAGTGGAATGACTTTAGGAACGGCCGGCGCTAGTAGTAAATATTTAGATATTGATTTGGCCGCCGCCGGTAATACCAATGTTGTTCGGGCCAAACTGGATGTCATGAAAAGCCTCAACCTGAAAGGTGGTATTGAAGATATTCTGATTACCTTAACCGAGCAGTATCACTTGATTCGGTTGTTGGGATCGAATCCAAACCTTTTTATTTATGTCGCTCTGCATCGCTCGCAAGCCAACCTGGGTTTGGCTCGCTACACGCTGACTAAGTTAGAGAAAGAGTTGGAAGTTTAAGGTTCAACCCTCTAAACAGGAGATTGGCGGTTAATGAAGATAGATTGGTTCAATTTTAGAAATTGAACCAATCTTTGTTACGTCAGGAGGCAGCTATGGCCAACGAACCGTTGAGATATGGGTGTTACTATCATATTTATAATCGGGGTAATAACCGTGAGAATTTGTTTGTTGAACGCCGCAATTATCCTTATTTTTTGAAGCTGTATGCTAAGTATATCGAGCCTGTGGCTGAAACGTTTGCCTATTGCTTGCTGCCTAATCATTTTCATTTTGCTATTCGCACGTTTACGGAAGAGGAGCAGGAGGCGTATTACCAGAAGCAGTGTGAAAAGATTGGTCCAATTTCTAAAATTGGACCAATCTCTAAACCGACGCCGCCATTTAAACTGCGAGAGCCTAGCCGAGCGTTTAATAATTTGTTTATTGCTTATGCCCGTGCTTTTAACAAGGCTACCGAACGGACCGGCGTGTTGTTTGAAACCCCGTTTGGTCGCAAGGTTGTGGATAATGAGCGTTATTTGGTAGCTCTGATAACATACATTCACCGTAATCCGCAAAGACATGGGCTTATTCCTGATTTTCGAGAGTGGGAATGGTCATCTTATGCCACCCTCCTGTCCGGCCATCCTACGAAAGTGCAGCGCGATGCGGTTTTAGGCTGGCTCGGCGGTCGTCCGCAGTTTGTTGAGGTGCATTTGAGAGAGGCGGATATGGGGTTGATTGCGCCTTTGGTAGGGGATGATTGGGTTTGAGTAGCGTCACGTCCAAACCCATAAGCTGTGCAAATGGCTGTGCTGAGTCTAGCATATTGCGAAGAAGAAATAAGTCGGCGGGATGTTGGGGTAGGTAGGTGTAAGTAAAGAAGAAATAGTGGTTCAATTTTTGAAATTATTGTGAGGTGAGGTAATGAAAAACTATCAAAAACTAATTGACCAAAAACCAATATATCTAAATTATCGACTATATGCCTATAGAGCTACATTAAACCAATACCTCTATAATTTGGATGAAGAGCTAGGTAGAGTAATAGATGATAATGAAAAAATTCAAGAGTTAAAAGCTCATATCCAAATCCATCCTGTATTGCAACAGATATTTGACAAAAATATACCACCAACTGAATTGGTTAAAACATACTTTCAACTCGGATGCCAAGATGCCAAAGAAGATTTTTTGGATTATCTAAATGAAAGTCTACGAGACCCTAAAAAAATAAAAACAATACAGGTATATATTGATGACTATTGTCAAGATTAATCGATTATGCTAATCCTCATAATCTGATTGGCTGGTGAGAAGATGACACTAAATAATACACAAATGTTTATACTAGGGGGGCTATTTATTGTAGCATGTACTGTGTTTGGTTTAATGGCGGGTATTTCCTTTTGGTATTTTTCCACCTTTAATAATTCAGCCACGAATGTATCTACGTTTCAAAATACTAATATAGCAGAAGGTGGTGATCCGCCAGAAATAATGTCAACCATTGTGCCAACTAATACACCAGCACCGATAAACACTCCGATACCAACCTCCACAATTACCCCTACATCAACTCCTAATGACCCTTGTCGTACCGATAAAGTGGCCTCTTATGCATTAGAGGTTGTCAATAACTATTGGACACGTTTTACCGACGCATCAAATCGGATTGTTCCGGGTAATCTTTCTCCTACTCATTTAGAACCAATTATTCGTGATATGCAAGATATTCGACGTGAAACAGACAATTTGGAAGTACCTGAATGTCTAGAAGCACAGACATTTCATAAAGAGTTTATCAAGATGCTGGATCTTGGAATCGAAGCACACTTAATGCTTATGAAAATGGATCCTAATACGAAATCTGCGATGGAAATCGGAGCCAGACAGATTGAAGTCACGGTCGAGGCATATGACAGACTAATGAAACGAATTGGACTTGAGAAATGACTCAAAAGTTTAGTTGGCTATATGCGTGATAGTCAGTATGCCGACTCTATTGCCAATAACAAACCGGACGTGACACTATGCCCAGTGGATCACGAAGTTGGCAAAAAAGGGTGGAATGGATAGTAGAGAAAATATTTCAAGGCTATTCCACAACAAAAATTATATACTTTGCGTTTCAACAAAAGGACACTAATGATACCCAATGCCCCTACAGTAACAAATAGGTTAGTTTTGGCAAAACAATTACTTCAATCTGCTACTATCCAAGCTAAAAACAGCTATAATTCGATGAACAGGATACTTGCTGTAATTTCATGTGACTTATCAATTGAGACGACATTAAAAACTGTCATTCAAGAGTTGACTTCCAAAAAAAAACCAGAATTTACCTTCCCTGATCTCATTAAGCAGGTAGATAGTTTGTTAAAAGAAAATAATCTTGGGGAATTTCCGAATCGTGCAAGAGTTGAAAAAATTCACGATTTCCGTAATGATGCACAACACAAAGCAAAGTCCCCTAGTGAGACTGATGTTCGTGATTGTATCGAATATACGAATACTTTCTTAGAGCAATTATTGGTCAAGTTTGGAATCTTCCAATGAATGAAATTGGTTTTGCCAAGCTTATACAACATCCAAAAATAAAACTCCTAATTGAAGATGCGGAAAGAGAATTGAACTCAGGTAATTATCTAGAGGCAGTTAAGAAATCAAATGCATGTATTAGCTTTACAATTAAAGAGTTAGAAGATTATTTTTTTCACCGATACACCGATGTTCATTCGATTTTTGCTCCAAGCTTCTCAAAAGCTGCTATAAACGTTAGCCAAAATAATACACCTATTGAAATCAACGAACAAAACAAAAATAAGCTTAACTACACTTATGATCTTGCAGATGAACTGCAATTCTTTCAACTAGTTATTCATAATTCTCTTAGAAATGTTCACGAAATTTTGTTGTGGAATGTATTAAGCCTCTCGTATGTAGAATATCTAAAATTCAGAAAAATCGCTGGATACGTACAGTACAATAATGATATGTCTGAAATAACGTATCATCGACAGAATAAAAACTTTGACAAAAAAGATGCAGAGTTTGTTTTAGCTTATTGTATAAATACTATAATTGAAATTGAAAGTCGTGTAGGAAATATTGAGGCACCTTCATTCTAGACTCTCAAATTATACACAGCATTTAGAATATTTAGACATACATTTGCTAATCTGCAATCACCTGATTGTGGGTGCTGGCGGAAACATTTCAAAGTTGAGCGTATTATGTGGAAAAAATTATTAGAATTTTTTAAGCGACTATTAGGTATCAAATCTGCTAGTCCTTCAGTGGTTGAAAAATACAACCAGCCAGACTCGAAATGTTCAGAAAAGCTACCGGCTCTCCCTATAACCGATAAATATGAAAAAATTGATTGGGAAAATAAACCACCTCAATATCGCAAGCGAAATGGGGTGCTAACCTTTCGGGAGCGAGAATTTTATCGCGTGTTAAGGAGTTTGATGGGGAGAGAAAATCACATTTTATCAATGGTTAGAATGGCTGATGTTTTGTGGCTGTCGAATGAAACAGAGGATAGAAAGTTCCATCACAATAACATTTTATGCAAACATTTTGATTATGTTATTTGTGATAAGCTAAAGTTTGAGCCAATTTTGGTTGTAGAACTGGACGATCCCAAGCATCAATGGGAACATCGTTGGCAAATAGATAAGTTCAAGGATAAAGCGTGCGAAGTGGCAGGATTACCGATAGTAAGGATAGAAGTTCAGGATGAGTACGATAAAGCAGATATCGAGAGGGAAATTCGGAAAGCTCTCAATAGTGTTCCTCAACAGAGTGAGTAACTTTTGATGAAAGTTTACGCTCACACTTTATCGAAACAAAACAGAATGGTGATGATAAAATGCGAATTATTAAATTGAGTGAAGAAATTTTTTCTGACTTAGATGATGTTATGGAATTTTTTAGAGATTATCTTCCCCAGAGAGATCCGCCTGGAAAATTTAGGATTACCGAAGGGCGTATTGCTCAAGGTGGCCTCGAACCAGGGGAAGAGGTGTTGTTTTCTTACAATGGTAAGATATATTTTATGGCTCAATCGGCAACTGGTCGTCTTGCAAATGAAGATAAGCATAAGGATGAGTATCCTTTTTATTTTTTGGTCGATATGGATACTTTACGGCCTGTTGGCATGAGCTTGCACGATGTAGAGCAAAGGTATCATCACGAAACAGGGGAAACGAAGTCTCTTGTCCAAACTCGCGGATGGCCCAAAATAGAAAATGAAGGGTTTACAACAAGTTTTTGGGACTCGCTGAAATAAAAGTTGTGATGAGAATTACTCTATGAGGAAACCATGTACCAATCATTTGATTTAACCCAACTACGACACAACAATCCTAATTTTATGCCGAAAATTCCGTTTGAGCATCAAAGGGAGGCTTTTGCCCATTTATCGAAGGTATTTACCTTTGATGGTGGTGGGCATAAATCGGGGATGTTGGTTTTGCCGACAGGGGCGGGGAAGACGTTTACGTCGGTGAATTGGATTTGTAGAAATGTGCTGCCGAGAAATATTAAGGTGGTGTGGTTGGCCCATACCTCGCATTTGCTGGAGCAGGCTTATAAAACGTTTACCGAGAATCTGCTGGAAACGCATCGACGAGAGTGCATTAATATGCGTATTGTCTCTAGTAACCCTATGCATGCAAAGCCGTATTCGATTGAATTGACGGATGATATTGTTGTGATCACAACTCAGACTGCGATCAGGAATTGGAATAGCAGCGCGTTGGATGGTAACGGCAACAAAAGGGTTACTGCGTTTGAGCATTATATTCATCACGCGAAGGATACAGGATTGTTTGTGGTTTTGGATGAGGCGCATCACGCGCCGGCGTATGGGTGCAGAAATCTTTTGGTGGGCGGCAGTCAGGGTAAAGTGGGTATTCGAGAGGTGATGCCGACGGTTTGTTTTTTAGGTTTGACGGCAACGCCAACTTATAATGATGAACGCCGAAGGGGTTGGCTGTTTGAAATCTTTAATACTGATATGTTTGCTAAGAAGGGTATTATCTATGAAGCGGATAAGGCTGATTTAACGAAGCAAGGCATTTTGGCTGTGCCTAACTATATTCAAAAAAATACCGGCAAGGAATTTGAAGTTGATGATCGGGTTTATAATCATGTGGTTCGAGAGCATCGTGACTTGCCGGAAGATTTGGTTGAAAAGTTGGCGAAAGATTCAGGCAGAAATGACTATATCGTCAATGACTATCTGCAAAATAAAGATGCGTATGGGAAGACTCTTATTTTTGCCGATCGATGGGTTCAGTGTGTCTATATGAAGGAGAAGCTCAAAGCAAAAGGGATTAGGGCTGATGCTGTCTATACCCATATCGATGCCACGCCGAATAGTGCTGAGCAAAGAAATAAACGGACACCGGCTGAGAATGCGTTGATTTTGGAGAAGTTTCGGAATAATGAGTTAGATGTGTTGATCAACATCAAAATGCTGACGGAAGGCACCGATGTTCCGAATGTCAATACTGTTTTTATCACGCGGCAGACAACCAGTTCAATTTTGTTCACGCAAATGATCGGGCGTGCTTTGCGCGGAAAGAAAGCGGGCGGCGGTCAAGCGAAAGATGTTGCTCATATTGTTTTGTTTGCGGATAACTGGAAACGGTTACTCAATTTTGTGACGCCCGGCGCGGGTGAGATGGATACGCAAGAGGCGAAAGTGAGAGGGCATTATCCGCTGCAATACATCGCTATTAAGTTGGTTGAAGATTTATCGCGCAAGATCGATAGTGGTCTTGTGTTTGCTGATAGGCCGTTTCTGGAACAAATTCCCGTGGGTTGGTATGAAACTGATGTGTTGATTACGGTGGAAGATGAAACGAACGCATTTAAGGAGTTTGTTATTGTCTACGACCATACGCAGACTAAATTTGCGAAGTTTATTCAAGAAATTTCTCAGAAGCTCGGTTCTGAGTGGGAAGATGAAAACTTAGACCTTGCCGTGGTTCAGCCCCAGGTAGAGGAATGGCTGGCGATATATTTTGACGGTGAGCGGGACGATGTCAACAAAACGCTGGATTTAGATGTTATTCGCATCGCCCGGCATATGGCTCAGTCGGGAAAAGCTCCGGCGTTTTGTACGTTCGAAGAACGCAATAAGCATGATTTAAGCCAAATCGCCTTTAATGCCGTACAGCAACGGATGGATGATTTAACCCTTGATGAGCTGTTGATGCAAGAGTTTCATGGGCCGGATAAGTTGTGGCAACTGTTTTATAAAGATTACATCCGCTTCTCAACGGCGTTTGATGCGGAACGGCGGCGGGCTATTCATCGAATAAAATATAGCAGCGAACCGGTCATGGATATTCAGCCGTCAGAGGTTATAGACACCAAAAGAGAATTGACGGAGCAAGAGAAAGTGCAGGTGTTTGTTCGCGATAATTATACGTGCTTGTGTTGTGGAAAAACCAAAACAAAAGGGAAACGGGTAAGGCTTGAAGTTGATCACATTATCCCGGTCAATTTTGGTGGATTAACAACGATTGAGAATTCTCAGACATTGTGTCGCACATGTAATCAAGCCAAAGGGATTAACGAAATCAATTTCAGAGTTTATAAGACGCCGCTCTCGTCATCGAAAGCGTGTTTAGAATTGTTCGATTTATCAAAATCTGAGTATATGGAATGGATGCTACAGAGAATAGTTAATTTCTTTTATCATTGTCAGGCGGTTTCAAGCCTGAAAATCGATGATAGACCAAGAAGCAAGCATCGGCGTCATTGGGAAATTCATTTATATCCGGGAAATCATCCTGAGTGGTTGCAGGCACATAAGGATGAATTGATAAATTTTATTCATACGACGTGGGGGTATGCGTTGCTTGAGGAATTGACGATAAGATAGATTATAGGGTGTGGTAAATCATATCAAAATGGAAAGAACGGATTTATACGAAAAAGACAGTGAGTGCTTATAATGGGTAAATTTCTTGAAGCAGAAAAGCCAATTCAAACTAAATTCAAGTACGAGTCACCTTATTTCAGTACATCCGCCCGAAAAGATGGCGTATACAAAAGAAAGCCAAGAGCTTTTTGTATTCCTCGCGAAAACGCTGAAGAAAATCTGTTTCAGGGAATCCGTCAGGCAGCTTTAGCTTATTTTGAGCAACAGGGTATCAAATGGCACGATGGGCAGGATAGGAAACCGAGCAATCATTTGTGCGATTCCCAGGTTTGCTGCGTAAATTTTCTATTTGCTTTTGCTAACCAACCCGAAGCATTGGTCGAACTGCTACATCCCGTTTTTCCAAACATAGCGCAGGTCATGCCAATGGAAACGGAAGGACAATTTGTCTCTTTTGAATGGATCGGAGCCGAGAATTATTTAAGAGAAAAGGTAGGCAAAAACAGAAAGCGAACAAGAGGTGCAAATTTCACCAGCACTGACGCGGCTGTGATGTTTGAGGATAAAGCAGGAATGAGACAGATCGTTTTGATTGAGTGGAAATACACCGAGTCTTATAGCCGTGCATCGTACAAGATCTCAAAACGTGGGACAGACCGGACAATCATATATGCCCCTTTATATAACGCTGAAGGTTGTCCGTTGGATAAAAGCTTGCTATCAGATTTTGGTGATTTGTTTTATGAGCCTTTTTACCAGTTGATGAGACAACAGTTCTTAGCCCGCGAAATGGAAAAGTGGCAAGAATTAGGAGCGCAAAAGGTCAGTGTTTTGCACATTGCACCAGATCGCAATACGGATTTTCAAAAGATAACGTCACCGGCCTTGCAAGAAGATGGAAAAACAGCAACTGAGAAATGGAAAGAATTGGTAAGATATAAAGATCGGTTTGCCAGCGTAAATACGGAAAACTTATTTGGTAGGTTTCCGGTTGAGAGATACCCGGATATGCAAGAATGGTGGGAATATTTGCGGCAAAGATATTCTTTCCTGGCATAAATTGCCTAGATAGTGGCACACTCCTGAATTTGCTACATTTGGTATTTCTCGATAATGATTTTGGTATAGGAAAAACAAGGGCCAAGTATTTAGCCCTAAACATTGCGCCACGATTGCGCCAACAACATAAACAAACCACGCCCGCCGGAGTCGAGTATGTACAGTGCTTTGATGTCGGTGGGCGATTTGATTTCGGGCGTATCGTAGGTAAAGTAACTCCTCATATCTTCCCCACATTTGCGATTGTCTCCCGACGCGCCTATATTTTTCCTATATCCCACGAACGTTAGGAGAAATCACGTGCGTCTTTCAAAATTCGGAAAGAAATTTACAGGCAGTTCAGGCATACTACAACTGATGGAAGACCTCGGCGCAGCGGCCAAGGGTGAGGATATGATCATGCTGGGCGGTGGTAATCCCGGCCAAATTCCGGCGGTGGAGGCTCATTTCCGGCAGCGTATGCTCAATATTCTTGAGAACGATGATGAGTTTGAAAAGCTTACGGGGCGCTACAGCCCGCCGGGGGGCGGCATCGGCTTTGGACGGGCGCTGGCGACGCTGCTTAAGGATCAATTTGGCTGGAATATTGGCCCCGAAAATATCGCGCTGACCAACGGCA
>JAGRBZ010000033.1:16735-36097 GCA_020433805.1 Anaerolineae bacterium | reverse complement strand
GATTGCAGCGGCAATGAACGTGAACGTAGAGGTATTCGAGAAAAAATAAAATAATCGGTTACTTCATAACCCACCGGTAATCGAGGGGAGAAGTAACCGATTATTTATAATGGTTTTTGTTGAATAAGGTTTTTACTAGCCCTTTTTAACAACCACGCCGGCCTGGTCTTCCAACTGCTTGATAAAGGCCGAAGCATTTTCTTCGCCCCAGCCCTTATTAACGGCGGCTTTAATCACTTCGCGGGTAGCAGCGACTGCCGGGGTCGGCACGTTCAGGTCTTGGGCAAACTTGGCGATCAGGTTGGCGTCTTTCAACATCAACTTTAGGGCGAAGTTCGTGCTAAAATCTCGCTTGAGCAGGCCACCCCCAACCCCATCAAAGATTGGCGATTTGAAATCGGTGACGTGGAGTACGCCCAGCACGTCTTCCGGATCGAGACCGGCTTTGGTGGCTAACGTCATCGCCTCGCCCAGCGCCTCGATCTGGCTGGCGACAACCAGGTTGCCGACCAACTTCATCGATGCGCCCATAGCGGTGCCGCCCATGTAGTGGGTGGTCTCGCTCAGAACTTCCAAAATCGGTTTTACTTGCTCATACAGCGCTTGCTCGCCCCCGACAACAATCCACAGCCCACCGTTAGCCGCTTCGTTTTTACTGCCGAACACGGGCGCGTCCAAAAACTTAACGCCTTTTTCGGCGTAGGCGGCGGCTTCGCGGCGGCTTGTATCGGGGTGGAGCGTGGTCATATTTACTGCGATTTGCCCTTCGTTGCAACCGGCCAAAATACCATCTTTGCCGAATACAACTTCTTCAACCGCTGCGTCGTCGCTGAAGCAGTACATGATGACATCGGCGTCGCTTACGGCTTGAGCCGGGGTATCGGCCTGTTTGGCTCCGCGCTCTACAAAGGGCGTGCAGCGGTCGGCTGTGCGGTTCCAGACGGTAACCGGATAGCCGGCGGTGAGTAGGTTGCCGACCATGCCCTGGCCCATAATACCTAAACCAAGATATGCAATTTTTTCCATGAGTGTTTAATCACCTTTTTCGTTTTTCAGTGTAATAATTGAGCACCATGACGCCCAGCAGCAAGCCGCCCCAGGCGAACTGGCGAAAGAAGATTGCTGCGCTGGAAGGAAACAGCTCCAGCATCAGCATATTGAGGCCGGTCGATAGAAACTGAATGCTGAGCACGGCCAGCACCAGCCCCACAACCGTGCCAAAGCCACCGGTATAGCTGACGCCGCCCAAAATGGCGATCAGCACCGTTAGCAAAATGAAAGAGGACCCAAAGTCCGGCTTGGCCGAATTGGTTCGAGCCAGGAAGATAATCCCGGCCAGTCCGGCGATCACCCCGGCCAGCCAATAGGTTCCTAACAGGACTCGGTCGCTGTTGATGCCGGAGAACAGCGCTGCCTTAGGGTTCGTCCCCAACATATAGACATTGAAGCCGAAAACCGTTCGATTCAAAATGACGACGGAAATAATAACGACAACAAAAAATATGATGATCGGGATCGGCACCCCAAGCAACGAGCCGTTGCCGATGAAGGCCAACTGGGTGGTGGTGATAGCCGGCCCGCCTGTCAGAACAAAAGAAAGCCCGGTATAGATAGCCCCTGTTCCCAGCGTCGCCAGAATAGGGGTGATGCCGATGCGCGATACCAGAAACCCGTTGAACAAACCACAGATCGACCCCACCAGCAGCGCCCCCAACATCGACAGCGGAATAGCAGCCGCTAACGGCACGCCCCCCGTTCCGTCTGCGCCGGTCAAGCCGGTCAGAATCATCGCCGCGACAATGGCCGAGAGGTTGGCCGTCCCCACGATAGACAGATCAATACCGCCCGTCAGCATCGTGATCATAATGGCAAAGGCCAAAATACCAAACTCGGGTAACTGGACGGCCATAGACTTCATGTTAAGCACCGTCAAAAATTTACCCGGCAGCAGCACACTAAAGGCAATGAAGATGGCCAGAGTGATGATAAAGAGCCGGAGTGTATAAAAATCAAATGGAAGCCGGAGAGACATGCGTTTGGGTGGAGCTGTTTGGTCCATAATAAACGGTTTTTCCTAAGTGTATTATTTGTAAGTGGTTAGCGTTTAGCGGTTAGCTATCAGCTGTCAGCGATTAGCTCTTTAACTTGATTTCAATAGTTAGAGAGCCTTTCGGCACGCTTAAAAAGATTTTTACTAACTTTGTCAAAAGTTATCTCTAGGCTCAAAGCTGACAGCTAAACGCTGACAGCTAAACGCTGATAGCTGAACACTTGCCTACGCCTCGGCCAGACCGGACGTGATCTTACCGGCCCGACGTTCTTGGATAGCCGGTATGCCGGTCCCGATCAGGATAATCAAGCCGATGACCACCCGCTGCCAGACAGTCGGTACGCCGATTAAAATCAAGCTGTTGTTGGCTATTACGACCAGAATGACGCCCAAGAGTGTCCCAATAACTGTACCCCGGCCACCGGTCAGATAGGCTCCGCCCAGCACCACCGCAGCGATGACATTAAGTTCCATCCCCACTATATCTTGCGGATTGGCCTGCCGGGCCAGCCCGCCAAAGGTCATCCCGGCGACACCGGACAGCAGCCCGACAAAGCCATAGATAAAGTATTGAATGCGGGTCACGTTGAAGCCGGCCCGTTCGGCTGCTTCGGGCGCGCCGCCCAAGGCATAGATGCCTCGCCCCAGCATCGTGTATCGAAGCAGAATCCACATGAGAATGGCCACAGCGACCAGCAGAAAGACGGCCGGATGCAGGTTTGCTGTGCCGCGTGCTTGCGGAATCTCAATCACGGTCGCGCGGGCAAACTCGGTTAAAGCCGGGGGAACGTCCCGAATAATCTGGTTGCCGATGGCAAAGAGCAAAAAGCCGTGAAACATGCTCAAGGTGCCTAAGGTTACAATCAAGGTCGGCAGCTTAAACTTGGCAATGAAAAAGGCGTTGATCAAGCCCAGGCCTAGCCCGATAAGCCCCGCTATCGAGAAGGCCACCCAGATCGAGGCATCGGGCGCATAAGCGAGCATCAGTTTGACCGTGGAATAGAGAGCGAACACCCCGATGGCGGTAAAAGAAACATCGATACCCCCAGAGATGATCACAATCAGTACGCCCATAGCAAAGATGCCGGTCACAATGCTGCCGCGCAGTAAGGTAAAAACCGTACCGACAGTAAAAAAGGTTGGATTGTTTAAACCGATAACCAGACACAGCACGACCAGTGTTATGGCTACCAGCGTTTCGTTTCGACGTAGAAGACGTTTCACCTGGCTAGTCCTCGATGAGTTTGGAAGAGATTTTATTCTCGTTCGTTTCTTTGGTGTTGATTTCCTCAACAATGGTGCCGTTGCGCATCAGCAGAATGCGATTGCAGGTTCCCAGCAGTTCGGGAATGTCGTCAGAAATAACCAGCAGGCCCATACCTTCTCCGGCCAACTTTTTCATCAAATTATGAAGTTCTTCTTTAGAGCCGACATCGACCCCGACCGTTGGGCCGTTCAAAATCATGACCTTGGGATTACTGGCTAACCATTTGGCTAGAACCACCCTTTGCTGGTTGCCGCCGGATAATGTGTTGACGGGCAGGGCCGGGTCTGCCGTCTTAATGCGCAGAGCATCAACCCACTGGCTAACCTGCCCGCTGATTTTAGCCGGATCGGTCAACCCCAAAGAGCCGCGTAAGCTCTCGATGGTGCGTACAACCACATTTTTGGCGATGGACTGTTCCAGAAACAAGCCCTCGCTAAGCCGGTCTTCGGGCACATAGCCAATTCCGTGCGCGATGGCGTCCCGGTTGGAGCGCAGATCCACCGGCTTTTGGTCGATGGTGATACGCCCGGATTTGATCGGCTGCATGCCGTACAGCGCCAGCGCCAGTTCAGTACGCCCGGAGCCGAGAAGGCCCGTCACGCCCACAATCTCGCCGGCACGCAGTTCAAAATTGATGTCGTTGAGCATAGGCTCGGCGTTGAGATTTTCGACCTTAAGCAAGGGCGGCTGGCTTAAGTCAGGTTCAAAATCATAGCTTTTTTCCGTAATGGAATGGCCCGTCATGTCGTACACCAGCCTGGCGCGATCATATTCATCGCGCTCACCCTCGCTCACGGTTTTGCCGTTGCGGATGACGATGATTTTTTCCGAAATACTCAATACTTCGTCCAGCTTGTGGCTGACAAAGAGAAAGGCAACCCCATCCCGTTCTTGCAGCTTGCGAAGCACCGAAAACAGCGCCCGAATTTCCCGTTCGGTTAGCGCTGTGGTCGGCTCATCCATAATGATGAGGCGGGCGTTTTGGCGCATGGCTTTGGCTACGGCGATAAGCTGCTTGTTGGCAACCGAGACCTCGCCCACCGTAACATCAAGCGGAATGTTGACCTCGATTTGGGCCAGCGCATCCGCTGCAACGTTGCGCACCTGCTGCCAGTTTACCCAGCGGCGTCCTTCGGCCACTTCTTCATTGAGAGCGATGTTTTCGGCCACCGTCAGGTTAGGAAATAGGGAGAAATCCTGATAAATAACCTGCACACCCTCTCGAATAGCGTCGATGGGCTGGAGCCGCGCCAAGTTCTTGCCGTCGATGACATACTCACCGGTATCACGTTGGTAGACCCCGGCAATGATCTTGATCAGCGTCGATTTGCCACTGCCGTTTTCCCCCACCAAACAATGGACACGACCCCGCTCGATGGTGAGATCGACATCGCGCAGTGCTTGGACACCGGCAAAAGATTTAGATATACCTGTCAGTCGTAAAAATGCGTTAGTCATAGTTTAATCAATACTCGTTCTGAGTGAGAGTGAAGTTAGGGACTGAAAGTTCAATAACTTCCGCAAAAACCTCTCCCCGGAAGATCTGCTCTCCGGGGAGAGGGTGTAACCTACATTACCAAATGTATCTAGAAGGGATAATCTTCTGCGTTGGTTTCGTCTACGTAAACAGCTGCGTTACCAAAAAGAACATTGCCTTCGCCAATGAGCGCGTTGTAGCCATCGATACCCAGATCGGCACCCACACCAACTTCTTGGCTGTTGACCATATTCAGGGCGATTTGGTTACAGGCGGCCCCGGCTACAGCCGGATCCCAGAAGCCAATGGCATCGATTGCGCCACTGTAGAGCAAATCGCCGGCAATGGACGGCAGGCTGGTACCAACTACAGCAACCTCATCCTGCAGACCGGCCTCTTCTACCGCGCGACCAATGCCGGCTACGTCGGTCGAGGCGCTGCCCTGGAAGCCTTTGATGTTAGGGTAGGCAGCCAAAATCTCCTTGGCTTTTTGATAAGCCACTTCTGCATCATCAAAGCTTTCGTTTTTATCGCCAACCATGGTCATGTTGGGGTAAGCTTCTTCTTGGCGAGCGATGCCGCCATCAACCCACTCATTGTGGGTTTTTGAGCCGAGGCTGCCTACGAATACGGCATATTCGCCTTCTTCGCCCATTTCCTCAGCCAGACGGTCCATCAGGCCGGCGCCAAACGCCATGTTATCAAACGCTTCAATGTCGTAGTCCATGCTGTTCTGGTTTGAAGCTTCGTGGGTTACAACGATAATCCCGGCATCCATTGCTTTTTGCAGCACCGGATCGAGCTGAGTCGGGTCCATCGGTACCACGCACAGTGCATCTACGCCCTGGGCAATGAGGTCTTCGATTAGGGGGATTTGTTGAGCCGCATCGGCTTCAGCTGGCCCGACCAGAGTGGCATTGACGCCTGTCTCTTCACCCCAGGCCACAACACCCTCTTCCATGCGGTTGAACCAGTTGATCCCGGCAATTTTTACAACGGTTACAAAGTTGAGATCGCCAGTTGCAGCGGCTTCTTCAGCTGGCTCTTCTTCAGCAGCTTCCTCGGCGGCTTCTTCAGCCGGCTCTTCTTCAACAACTTCTTCAGCCGCTTCTTCAACGGCCTCTTCCGCAGGTTCCTCGGCAGCCGGTTCTTCAGCAGGGGGGGCAGCTTCCTCAGCGCCACCGCACGCGGCCAGGAGTGCGGTGAGCAAAACTAAAACAAACAGGGTATATAAAGCATTTTTTGTAAGATACTTCATTGTGAATTTCCTCCTCGATTTTTCTTCTTTGAATTAAAATGGCATTACGTTGTTGAATAAAATAGGCATTCTTTTGGGGTGCACCTCCGTTAAAAATGACTTTTTGAATTATTTCGTAAAATGGTTTGCTCAAGAAATTATTCGATAATATTCTTGAACACCATGACGAAAGCTTGACAGCCGGGGTCAACCAGACCCTCGGTGCGTTCGCCAACCCAACTGGCTCGACCTATTTTACTGCGCAGCGGCGTAACCTCATCGCGGCCTGTTTCGGCGGCTTGCAGCGCCTTGGCTGCGGCTTCACCCGCTGATGCGCCCGCCGCTAAGGCTGCGGCAAAGGCTTCGGCGGCCGGGTGGATAGCATCAACAACGGTTTTGTCACCCGGTTTGGCTTTGCCGCGCTCTTGGATACCCACATCGGCAGCCTGAAAGATTTCGGCCAGATCTTCGCTTGATAGTTCGGTTTTGCCTTTAACCACCTTACCGGCCCGCATCAAAGCCGTAGCCAGCAGGGTTCCCATCGTCGAAGGGGCCGCTTTGTTGGCCGCCATGCCGGCTCCGGCCAAAAACTTGCCGATATCGGCGGTCGCCTCTTGCTGGATATACGTTTCCAGAGCCTGGCCGATTTTGCCAAGGGTGATACCCATGTCGCCATCGCCCATGGCCTGATCCAACGAGGTGAGATAATCTTTTTGCGTTTGCAGCAGGGCCGAAACCCGACCCATCGCCTCCGCTACTTCCTCAACGGTAATTGCGGTTGCCATGCGTTGCGCTCCTTCCAAAGCTATACTTGTGTAAAAAATGGCGTGTGGGCCGGATGGTCAAGCAGGGCGGCCAACTCGTCATCAACCTTCATGAAAGTAAAGGATGCCCCGGCCATCTCCATCGAGGTGGCGTACTCGCCCACATAAGCCCGATAAACGGTCAGTTCTTTCCGGGTGAAGATGTCGTGGACTTTGCGGAACATTACGTACAGCTCTTCCGGCGGGGTAGCTCCTAAACCGTTAACCATCACGGCGATGCGATCCCCGGCGTTGGGTTGCAGATCGGCCAGAATGGCTTCGGTCATGCGCTCGGAGATTTCATCGGCAGTTTGCAGTTTTTCCCGCTTCATACCCGGCTCGCCGTGAATGCCCATACCGATTTCCATTTCATCGTCGCCGATGGTGAAAGTGGGTTTACCGGCCTGGGGTACGGTGCAGGGTGAGAGGGCCACGCCCATCGTCCGTGTATTGGCTAAGGTTTTTTCGGCGATAGCTACAACTTCGTCTAACGAACCGCCTTGATCCGCTTTGGCCCCCGCTGTTTTGAAGGCGAAAATCATACCGGCCACACCGCGTCGCCGGTCGGCTTCTTCCGGCGGAGCCGAAGCCACATCATCTTTGACCAAGACCGTGCGAACTTCGATGTCGTCCATATCGGCCATTTCGGTGGCCATATCGAAGTTCATCACGTCGCCGCCATAGTTGCCGTAGATGTAGACCACCCCTTTACCGCCGTGAATCTTTTGGGTAACGGCCAGCATTTGGTCGGCACTGGGCGAAGCAAAGACATCGCCCACGGCGCAACCATCGAGCATGCCCTTGCCGACATAGCCCAAAAAGACCGGCAGGTGGCCGGAGCCGCCGCCTGTAGCCAGCGCCACTTTGCCCTCAACCGGCGCATCGGCCCGCACAATAGCGTGAATATCTTCGGTGTAGGCCAATTGGTCGGGATGCGCTTTGATCAGGCCATCCAGCATTTCCGGAACAAAATCGACCGGGTCATTGATAATCTTTTTCATCAGCTTTCTCCTTTGTAAGCGTTGCTTATGAAGTAAAGGGTTTAATTACGAGATACTATACTCGTAGTGCGAGTGCGTAATTCGTAGTCTGTAGAATTTCGTATAATACGCACTACGCACTACACATTAGGTTGCTTTTAAGCATAGGGACTTACTTATTGCATTTGCCCAGATAATGTTCAAACGGCAACATCTTTCGTTTCTTCCAAAACAATGCCAATCAGGTCATCAATGGTTGTGACAGATTTACGTTCCAGCACCCAGCGCTTGCCAATGCGAACCGCCAGGCGTTCGGCAACGGCCCGCGTTTCCATGTTGTCGATGCTGGTCAGGTCCCAAACGTTGACGATGCCCATCATGCGGCGGAGAAACTTGACCCCGCCGTGGCCGGCTGTTTCCTGCAAAAGGCGATTAATAAACCGGCTTCGGTAGTTGGCAAAGGCTTCCTGACCGCCAGGGAAGTTCCAATAGGCATCAGGGACTAGCTCACCACGGTTGTTTTCGGCCCATACTTTATCGAATTTACGGGCAAACGCATTCCAAATATCCCGAACCACATCCAGTAAATAAGCCTGATAGGCTTCGCGCTGTTCCCGATCAGGCGTGTGGCCGTAGTGGGACAGGTAATTCAAGATGATGTTTTGCAGCACTGCGCCGATGTCGTAAGCCATCGGCCCGAAAAAGGCGAATTCA
Source organism: Anaerolineae bacterium (assembly GCA_020433805.1). Classification (GTDB taxonomy): domain Bacteria; phylum Chloroflexota; class Anaerolineae; order 4572-78; family J111; genus JAGRBY01. The sequence goes on along the minus strand of JAGRBZ010000033.1, from coordinate 27,569 downwards.
GGGTCGATGACGCGCGTATCTTGCTCATTTAGCATGATCGAGCCGGTGTGTAGATCGGCGTGGATGAGCGCCTCACCGTGGGTCATGTAGGCTTCTTTCATCTCGGCGATGGCGATCTTTAAAGCACTATCGGCCCGAACGGCCTGGACCACCTCATCAAGTAAAGGATTCCAATTGTTCTCCTCCGACTCCATGTAGGGGTTGGTGTACACAAAATCTTCTTGTAGCTTGCGTAAATGCTCGTTGACAAAGGTGGCCTGGAGCTGCTTTTTCTCCGGGCCGGTCAGGTACAGGTCAGAGGTAAAGAAAAGAACATTGACCAAAAAGGTCGAGATGTGGTCGGCGAAATCAGGGTAGTGGTTGCGGGCGACCAACCCTTTCCGCATGATTTCATGGCTTTTGAGATGCTCCATGATAACCAGCGACATCTCCGGGTCGAAATCGTAGACCTGCGGAGCCAGTCCGGGCGCTAGCTCATTGTGTTTGAGCAGAGCCTGGGTTTCATAGCGCATCCGCTCGCGGGTTAACGGCCAGGAGTCACCGGCTACCCGTAGATAGGGCAACGCCTGCTTGAGAATAACCGACTCGGATGGGTTGTCTTCGTTCTGAACTATGAAAACCAGGTTCAGATTGCCATCGCCGACCTCGCTAACCGAGAGCCGTTCCAGGCTGGCGAAAAATTCTGCCATCGGCGGGCGTTCTCGAACGTAGGAAATAACCGTGAATTCATCTAAAGGACGGTAGGTCATAAACGCACTTCCTATTGATTGCTTCGTTTTTCGGGGAACAGGTTAAGAATACCTTCTTCTGAGGCTGGACAAATGCCCCGTTCCGTAATCAACCCCGTTACCAACCGGGCCGGAGTGACATCAAAGGCGTAGTTGGCCGCAGGGCTGGCCTCAGGCGTAAGTAAAACCTGGACGATTTCATCATTGTGCAGCCCCTGGATATATTTGACTTCGGTGGAGCCTCGCTGTTCGATGGGGATTTCTTTTAGACCATCCCGTTTTTCCCAATCGAAGCTGGATGACGGTAGCGCGACGTAAAACGGAACGCCATTATCATGCGCTGCCAGCGCCTTGAGATACGTGCCGATTTTATTGGCCACATCGCCCGTATACAGCGTACGGTCGGTGCCAACAATAACCAGATCCACCAGCCCGTGCTGCATCAGATGCCCACCGACGTTATCGGCCACGACGGTGTGAGGCACGCCATGCTCCACCAATTCCCAAGCGGTTAGTCGTGCGCCCTGATTGCGCGGGCGGGTTTCATCGACCCAAACGTGAGTAGCTACCCCTTCGTCGTGGGCGGCGTACACGGGCGCAGTCGCCGATCCGTAATCGACAAATGCCAGCCAGCCGGCATTGCAGTGGGTGAGCACATTGACCGGCTCGCCGCCTTTTTTGGCGCTGATCTCCTTAATAAGTTCCTTACCATGTTCCCCCAACCGCCGACAGTATTCCGCATCCTCATCGGCGATAGCCTGAGCTGTTTGTAAGGCCGCGTCGATCATGGCCTCAATATCCGGTCCGGCTTGCTCGATGGCCTCTAATTGGCGCTTGACCGCCCATTCGAGGTTGACGGCGGTCGGGCGCGTGGCGCACAGAATATCGCCGTCACGCCTTAAATCGGCCATAAAGGCTGCCATCGATGAGCGCGACGCATTGAGCGCCGCCACGTACATGCCAAATCCGGCTGTCGCGCCGATTAAGCCGGCCCCCCGCACATGCATGTCTTTGATCGCACGGGCAACGGCCTCAACAGTACTTAAATCTTCGATAATAAACTGATGCGGCAGATGGCGTTGATCGATGATTTGCACAATGGTAGGGTCGCTGGGGTGCAACCAGATAGTTCGATAATGTTTTCCCTGAACGTTCATTTTTATGTCCCTGCTTCGCACATGTGCGGGTAATGTGCTAATACTGGAATTAAAATCAGTTGGCTACAAATCGCTTTGCAACCATTGTCTCAAAACATTTTGGGCAGCAATGCATCCCAGATAAGTTTCTCATTGCGGATGGCGATATCCATGTTATTCAAGGCGACGGCTACATAAAGCGCATCGGCGATGCTCATTTGGGCCAGCCGAGAGGCAATGGCTTCGATGCGGGCTTCGCGGGCGACGCTCAACAAGGTGACATCGGCATATTGGGTGATCGGCGACTCGGCGTTGCCGGTGATACAGATTGTCGCAGCGCCGTTGGCTTTGGCCTGCTTCAATGTATAGACCGGGTCTTTAGAACTGCCGGATTGCGAGATGCCCACCACAACATCGCCCGGCCCCAACAATGCTACTTCCATAAGCTGTAAATAGGAGTCGGTTTGGGCTTTGCAGTTAAGCCCCAAACGCATGAGCATGTTGTACATGCCTTGTACGATAGGAATAGAGGTGCCGACCCCGGCAATCAAAATTTGTTTGGCATTTTGTAAATGGGTAATGGCTTGCACGAGGGCTTGCTCATCCAATACTTCAAGGGTATCGTATAGAGCCTGGATGTTGGCCATGAACACTTTACGGGCGATGAGTGCCGGGGGATCATTCTCGGTGATGTCGTCATGAATCACCTGGGTAGGGCTGGTGAGATCACGGGCAATAGACAGTTTTAGATCGGTGTATCCCTGGAAACCGGTGTTTCTACAAAATCGCAGTACCGTTGTATCACTTACGCCGCAGGCTTGGGCTACCTGGGCCATTGAAAGATTCACGATTTTTTCCGGCTGTTGTATCACCCAATTGGCGACACGGGCTTCAGAAGCAGCCAGCGCGGGCAATTTGGTGCGTATTCGGGAGAGGGCGTTCGTCGAGGAACGATCGGTGGATTGCACGTGTCACATCCTTGTGGTGGTACAACTTCATTGTACCGTGTGATGTATTATTGCTACATCGGAGAATATAATACAGACCTTCGTCGTTGTCAAATTGATCTAACGGATAAGATATTACCAAATCTTCAGCATTTTTTTTATTTATCGTAAAAAAACAGCCCCAGGAAGCTTCCTGGGGCTGTTTTATGTACGTTTGGCTATGCTATGATTATTTCGGCTCTTTTGGAACTCAGGGGGTTGACAAGTTTGTAAAACGAAAAACGTAAAGCGTAATTCTTTTTTACGCATCACGTTTTACGTTTTATGGCGTCAACCCCACGAAATCCTGTTGATCCATTATTTCAACATAGCCCTTTTGCGTTTTAAGATCTTCTTAAAGCATCATCCCCCCGGAAGCTTCAATACGCTGCCCATTGATCCAACGTGCATCGTCGGTGCATAAAAATGCAACCACGCCTCCAATGTCCTCCGGTAACCCAACGCGGCCCAACGCCGTAGCACTGGCTACTTGAGCATTCACCTCTTTGTTGTCTCTGACGTGACCACCGCCAAAATCTGTTTCTATGGCTCCCGGTGCCACAACATTGGCCGTGATACCGCGTGCCCCTAACTCTCTCGCCATATAGCGGGTCAGTACTTCAACAGCCCCTTTCATAGAACCATAAGCTGAGGAGCCGGGAAATGAGAAACGGGCCAGCCCTGATGAAATATTGATGATACGTCCGCCATCATTGATAAAGGGTAATGCTTTTTGGGTTAAGAAAAAGACGCCTTTGTAATGGATATTCATCATGTCATCAAACTGCTCTTCTGTTGTCTCGGCAAAGGATGCATACAGGGCTGTGCCGGCATTGTTGATGAGGAAATCAAAATTGGGGTTGTCTGTCTGCCCTCTTAAATAGTCTGTTACTTGCTCAAAGAAATTGTCGAACTGCTTCACATCGCTGGTGTTTAACTGGAAAGCAACCGCTTTTTGCCCCAGTGACTCAATTTCGGCGACCACTTCATCCGCTTTTCGCTTGTTGCTGTTGTAGGTAAGAACGACATCGATGCCCTTTTTAGCCAGGTTGATAGCCATATCTCTGCCCAAGCCACGGCTGCCACCGGTTACCAAAGCGATTTTACTTTTTGTTGTCATTGTTTAACTCCCTAAGTTTTTGTTACTGTCGTTTGATAACACCAGTATAAGCCAAAAAGTGGGTTTGGCGTTTGTAAACATCAATCTATTGTTTGCGAAATTCAAACATAGGGGCTGCTCGTAACTTTATAAGCAAGACAATAGAGGTTCTTTTGGAACTCAGGGGGCTGACAAGATCGTAAAACGCAAAACGTAATTGTTTTTTACGCATCACGTTTTACGTTTTATGGCGTCAACCCCACTAAATCCTGTTGAACCGCAATATTTAACCTGGGTCATGGAGTTAAGAACGGAAAGTGAGAGGCGCTAACGACGTCTGTTTCTTGAAAAAATTGGAAAAGTGGGCGACTTCATCGAAGCCTAAACTATAGGCGATGTCGGAGATGTTCCAGTCGGTTTGTTTGAGCAGGAGTTTGGCTTCAAGAATAATCCGGCCGGTTATCATCTCCGTCGTTGTTTTGCCGGTGTTTTCTTTTAAGACTTTGTTGAGATAATTGACGTGGATCGCCAGCCGTTCAGCATATTCTTTGGCCGAGCGCAATTCCAGCTTTTGCGAGGTAGACTCAATGGGGAACTGCCGTTCCAACAGCTCGATGAACAACGACGTAATGCGGGCCGCAGCATTTTGGTTGGCCCGTAAAGCAGTGACGGGCTGCAATTTCTGACCATAATGGATGAGTTCCAATACGTAATTGCGCAGCAGATCATACTTGTACTCATAATCCGAGGCGATTTCTCTTTGCATTTTACGGAAGATAAGCTCTATTTCTTCCGCTTCCTCATCCGTAATCTTAAAAACGGGGTAGCCACCCGATCTAAAGATGGGCAGTTCATCTAAGATGACGCCGCTTTTTGTTTTGATGAGAAAGGCATCGGTAAAGACACAAAAGGAGCCTGACTGATTGTCATCTTGGGCAATCCAGTGATAAGGTACTTTCGGCGTAGCAAACAGCAACGCATTTTTTTGGATATCAATAACCTTGTCGGCATATTCGGCCCTGTTTTTCCCGCGAACGAGGCTTATCTTATAGTAAGCTCTGCGGTTGTAGGGCATCTGGTTTTTTCGTTTTGCTTCTTTGTAGGTTTCAGCAATATCAAAGACGTTAAAGTGGCCTATCTCTTCATTGATGCCCGGCGGCAACAGCGAAGCGATATCTCTGCCGGTAAAGTGGGCCGCTTCTTTGTAAAATTCATCGAGCGATGTGACTTGAACATTTTTCATTGGTAAACCCTAATTTGCAAAATTCAAATATACAAACTATCAATCGAAGTGATATCGGTATTGTACCTAAAGTCTCCTCACGGGCAAAGCTAACGCTGTAATCCGGTTTTACTCCGTTAGGTCAATACTTGCTGTAGTACACCATGCTGAGTTTTTGAGTCAACTGAAATTTCTCTGAGTATCTTGACCGGCCCGCCGCCTTCATCAAAAAAATCACAGCCATAGTCGTCAGCCAAAAACGCTTTGTTGTTGTTCCAAATAAGACTATACCCCGGATATGTGGGGTTGTCTCCATAATGGGTACCCTCACAAAGCGTTTTGCAACGGAATTGGTTGGCAAGCAAGCGACTCAATTCGGTATAAATAGAACACAAGGTGTCTTCATCAATCTGCTTATGCAAGAGTGAGACTTCAATAACAACCTTGAATTCGGACGGACTCTCATAATAATTGATGGCGATGTCGGGTGTCGGTTCCTCATAGCAATATGCATCTTCATAAATTTCACTATGCAGGTGAGGTAGTAAAGTATGAAAGAAATCCAGGATGCTTTTAGGCGAGATGTGGTTTTCGATACCGATGTAGAACATAGGGGTATTTCCATCACGAATGATGAGGCAATCTAAAGAGTAGATTCAGTAGATCAAAATTTAAGGAGTGAGGCATCCTCAGATGCCGAACGGAGCCGCATCCGAGGATGCTGGCTCCTCGAAAATTGGATCTACTGCGTCGAAGCGTTCCCGGATGGTTTGCGTTGAAGATTTGTTTTCTAACGATGTTTTCATTGCTTTTGCGTCCTTATTGGTGAGGCGTTTCTTTCGTAATAGAGGCCGTATTGTACCTTGTAGCTGTTTAATGTGACAAGTGAGGCAAGACGACTAACCAAGTTGAGGGGGCCGTACCGTAAGAACGCTGCCGGGGTTTACTTTTACTCGGCAAACATTTCGGCTAAGGTCGATAAGACCAACTGCTGGGTTTTTTTGTCTATCCGACCCAACTTTTTCACTAACCGCTTTTTATCGACGGTTCGCAGTTGATCTAACACAATCTGTCCAAGCTTTTGCTCAAACTTACATTCAATGCGGGTGGGATAATTTTGCCCCTTAGTGGTCATTGGGGCAATGATGACGGTGGCAATGTGCCGGTTCATCTCATTGGGGGAGACAATTAAACAAGGCCGTCTCTTTTTGATTTCACGTCCGATGGTGGGATCAAGATTGACCAAATAGATTTCAAAACGCTTGACTACCATTCCCACGCATTTTCTTCCCATTCGGTCAATGTGAGGGAGTCGTCATCCAAGAGGTGGTCATCTCCGGCTTCTGCCATCGCATTGAATGCTTCATCCCACCGCTGTCGAGGTTGTTGGACAGAACGAATAATCAACTGGTCGGGCAATATTTCCAACACAACCTCATCGGTGAACCCAAGCTGTTCCAGGATGGGTTTGGGGATACGGATGCCCTGCGAATTTCCAATTTGAATAATACGAGTTTTGACGGTCATAATACACCTCACTTGTGATAATTACATTGTAATTACAAGACGGGGTACCGTCAAAAAAAGTCGGCTGACTTGGTTGTAGTAAAGCGACATTATAGTGTAAGTTAGCCTGCTTCAGTCGACATTCATCGATAGTAGACGGGCTTTTTAACGCTCGGCGAAGGGTCGATTTGGCTCAACCACGGTTTATTCAGCGTGACCTAATCCACCCCCGTTCTAAAGCCGTAAGTACCTTCGGGTAAACAAAGAAAGTACCTTTGCCTCTAGTCATTGACCGCCCTCATGCCGTATCATAGACGGGTGTCGTGATAAATAACCGTCTGATAACGATAGATCACCGGTCTTGATTGCATAAATCACCACCTGAAAACGATAAATCACTACCTTGATGCCGTATATAACGGCCTAGAGATGATAAATAACCAACCTTGGTACTGTAAATAACCGCCTGAAAGTGATAAATCACTGTCTTGATGCCCTATATAACCGCCTGAAAACGACAAGTAACCCGGTTATGGGTGCTTTTCAGGTGGTTAATCACCCATCATAGAAAGGATCACGTTCCTATGTCCGACTTTAGAAACCAACCTATCGAAGAGCGCATGCACGCCGCCCAGACGATGATCAACAACACCCTGGACGATCCCGACCTTATGGCCGCGCTGAGTCAGTTTGGTTATGGTGAGGGCAAAGTGCAAGCCGGTAAACATTTGCTTGACGAGGCGAAAGCATTGGATCACAAACAGTTGATTGCGTATGGCATTCAGTATGAAGCTACGGAGGCGATGAAAAAGACGTGGGCCACGGCGAAAAAGGCTTACATGCGCACGCTCAAGGTAGCCCGGATTGCGTTGGCCGGCAATCTCAAAGCGGAATCGGCGCTGCAACTGCGGGGACGGCGTAAGGTTGGCCTGGCCGAGTGGCTCGATCAGGCGACGACCTTCTATACCAACCTGTTGCACGATGCCGATCTCTTGGGGCAGATGGCCGAGTATGGCTACAATCCGGCCAAGCTCGAAGCGGAAGCCGATTTGGTCCGGGCGGTGGTCGCCGCCCGCGTCACCCAGAAGCAGAACAAAGGCAACGCTCGCCAGGCCACGGGCCGCCGCAATGCCAAACTGACCGAGCTGGAAGCCTGGCTGTCCGATTTTCGCGCCATCCTGCGCGTGGCGACGGAGGATAATCCAACGTGGTTGAAGAAGTTGGGGATGTAGGGGAATACTTTGCTTTGGATGGCTGTGGATTCTGGTTTGTGTGTATTTCGGCATAATGCGCAGACAGTAATTTATTTGATAGGCAGTCTCTTGACTGTACCATCACTGACTTTTGTATACTTCTCGTCGATGTTTCACCAGATGAACGACTATTACATTCTGTTCGTTCTGACTGAAAGTGTACAGAACCCGATAATCGCCAACTCGGAGCTTATACAATCCCTTAAAACCTCCTGTCAACGGTTCCGGCGTTATCAGTTCAAAATTTTCAGTCAACCAATGAATCTTCTTGAATATCCGTTGGGCAATACTTTTACTTAAGCGCGATAAATCTTCCTCTGCTTCGAGGGTAAATTCTACATCGTACATCTTGTTACCAGTCTAATCCCAGTTTCGCCGCAACCTCTTGGGCTGACCGAGTTTCCCCATTCGTAGCTAGTGAACGATGCAGCCTTTCTTTTATTTCTTCTCGCAGATCTAAACCCTCATCAGGATCGCCCAATAATTCTAATAGCGTTTGAGTGACAACTTCTTTGATTAAATTTTTGAATTCGTCTACCGTCAAATCGGCTACATTTGAATAACTCATACTATTTCTCCAAGATTTACTTTCATTGTCAGTTTATCCCTCAGCATCGTACCATTCCGCTAGAGTTTAACCAAATAAGATTGGTATTTTGAGCATTATTTAGCTTGGGGCGTTTTTAACTTCCCTCTTCTTTGCTACGAGCTGGATGTTACCTGCTTTGGATTTGAAGCCACCCAATGCTCCCAATGTGCCGCCGTTAGAGTGACACTATTTATACAAGCCTTGCTCATTCAACGCAGCTTGGGGGGCAGCACCAACGGGCTTTTTAGGATGCTTGGGTGGTTGTAAATTAGCACCTGATTGCCAATACTGTAGTTACAATTGTTATTCACTCAAAACGGCCCCTGCTTCTTCTGGTTTAAACCCTTCCGGCCAAATTGTAAACTCATTATACTTGGCTTGATTTAAATTTGTTCCACTCAAGTTAGCTCCCGCCAAGTTGGCCCCATTCAAGTCAGCTCTACTTAGATTAGCCTCTGTGAAATCAACATTCATTAGGTTTGCCTCATTCAAATTGACTGAAGCAAAATCTGTTTGGCTCAAATTAGCTTCCCTTAAATCAGCACCGTACAGATTCACTCTCACAAGACTGGCTTTGCCTAGATCAACTCGGCTTAAGTTTGCTTGCCTCAAGTCAGTGTCTAATAAAACAACACCATTTAAGTTTGCCCCACTTAAATCGGCTTTCCATAGATCACGAGAGGGTGGTGTATTTTGACTTTGATTTATTATCTCCCAGACCAACCGCCATTTATTATCAAGTTGCGTTGTTGCGTCAATTTCAGCTATTTGTAAATTAGCTTTACTCAAGTCAGCACCGACGAGATTAGCTCCTCTTAAATCAGCCCCGCGCAGGTCAACCCCATATAGATTGGTTTGCTCTAAATTGGCCTGGTTCAGATTTGCCCCCGTCAGATTTGCGGCTTTTAAGTCGGCTTTGTACATCTCTGCATTGCTGAAGTTAGCTCCACTGAGATCACTTTTGCCTAAGTTAGCCTCACGCAAATTGGCTCCACTGAGATCGGCTTGCCATAAGTCAGCTTCCTGCAAATTAATTTGTTCCAAATTAACGCCGGTAAAATCAACCTTTCGGCAATCTGGTGGGCATCCATCGGGTAATGTTTCTTGCGAAAAACAGGCTGATAATATCCCAAGCAGAAAAATGAAGTAGCTCAGTACAACAGTGAGTTTTGTCAAAGCCATATCGTTACCTTACAAAATTTAGTTACTGATATTTGTGTGAGTCTCTCCTGAAATGAGCACCCTAACGACTCTTGCTGGCTGAAAAAGTGTCGTCCAGTGTAATCGACAGGTATATTCATTCGACCTTATCAGGACGATGGCCTAATTCTTCCAACAAACAAAGGTTATGGTTCGGCAGTGGGATGGAATAAACGACATCAAGTGAAGTCGAAAAAGGGGTGTTTCAATTATAGCATATCTCGCTTTGCCGCAAAAGGTTTGAGAGGGAAATAACCGATAGGTCAACTTGGGCTATCCCGTATGTTAATTCATTACATTTATCTAGCTGCAAATCTGATTGCTTTCTCTGTAACCACAACAAAATTATCGCTTAATTTATCGGCGTGATTATCCAATACTCTCTGCAATGCGGCTATTTTGCCTGGTGTCCGATCGTTTTCAAGCCGTAATAAAATTACCCCGCGATGGGGGTATTTTTCTCGATATACTTTCTCACCAAAATCTTTATCATTGGTGATGATTATCCAGTTCTCAGCGTAGCCTAGCTTGATGATTGTATCATCATCTACGCCGCGGGCCTCTTCATATACGGAATAGACTTCGTGCCCCTGTTCTCGCAACCATCGCCCGACCCCCGGCCCTGTACATTCATCGACTAAAAACCGCATTTAGACCGTTTCCGTAGACAACGGCATGAAAACGGTACTTTCCAAAGATTTGGTAGCAAAGAGTAAGCATGCTTGAATATCTTGCTCTGTTAATCCTTCGTATTCGTCTAGAATTTCGCTAAAGGATGCGCCTTGAGCTAATAAGCGCAAAATATGCTCTACGGTTAACCGTGTACCTTTGATGACGGGTTTACCCATCATCACTTTAGGATTAAGCGTAATACGTTCAAGCAGTTGGTTTTCTGTCATGGCTGGTTACCTCCTACTTTTATTATACCTCACGCCTTAACCCGATCCCAATTCGCAAACATGACCACCACTGAGCGAGCCTTGACCAGATAGTTCTTGCGGGGCGGTCGGATATTGATAGTCTGCTCCGGCCAGCGAATATCAAGGGGGGAGGGCAGGCTGGTGTCGATGACGAGCTGCCAGTCGCTTTTATGGGGCGAAGGCGGCAGGTTAAAA
>JAGRBZ010000033.1:0-16725 GCA_020433805.1 Anaerolineae bacterium | reverse complement strand
CGAACGTTGGTGTTGAACATGATCAAAACATCAACATCATCACGATTAGCGCCAATTACCTCTTTTGAGCCGTCTAACGTGAGCATCAAACTGCGGCTGTCGGCAGACCAGGTGGCGGGACGGGCTGTCCAGTCGTACCAGCAAATATCGGGGAAACGGTCGCCGTCGATGTCGGAGCCGGTGAAGAATTTCTTGCGCCGGAAAACCGGGTGTGCTTTGCGCAGGGCGATAATGCTTTTGGCGAAGCGGTGAACACCGGCATGTTTTTCGACCAAGTGCCAATCGTACCAGGAGATTTCGTTGTTTTGGCAGTAGGCGTTGTTGTTGCCCATCTGCGTGCGGCGAAATTCGTCGCCGCCGTTGATCATCGGTGTGCCTTGCGACAGCAGCAGCGTCACCCAATAGTTTTTGATGATTTTGCTGCGCAGCCCTTCAATGCCGGGATCGATGGTCAGACCCTCGTGGCCGAAGTTGTAGCTGATGTTGTGGTTGTGGCCGTCGCGGTTGTCTTCGCCGTTAGCCTCGTTGTGTTTGTAGTTGTAACTAACCACATCATTAATGGTAAAACCGTCGTGAGCGGCCACAAAGTTGATGCTGAAGTTAGGCTTTCGTTTCGAATGGTAGTACAGATCGGCGCTGCCGGAAAAGCGCTGGGCCAGCGCGCCGGTCAGACCGGGATCGCCGCGCCAAAACTGGCGGATTTCGTCTCGATACTTGTCGTTCCACTCGGCCCAGCGCGAGCCGGGGAAGTGGCCTACCTGATAGCCGCCGATGTCCCACGGTTCGGCAATCATCTTGGTATCGCGCAAGATCGGGTCTTCGGCAATACGGATCGGCAGGGGCGGATCGGCGGGGATATTGCCGTTGGGATCACGAGAGAGAATAGTAGCCAGGTCGAAGCGAAAGCCATCGACGTGCATTTCCCGCACCCAGTAGCGCAGACAGTCGATGATAAAATCTTGTACGATGGGATGGTTGCAGTTGAGGGTGTTGCCTACGCCGGAAAAGTTGCGATAGAAGCGCTTGTCATTTTCGAGCATGTAGTAAATGGTGTTGTCGATGCCGCTAAAATGGAACATGGGGCCGGTGTGGTCGCCCTCGACAGTGTGGTTGAAGACAACATCGAGAATAACCTCTATGTTGGCCTTGTGCAACTCTCGAACCATCTCCTTAAAGGCGACAATTTGCTGGCCGCGGTCGGTGGGTAGGTGACTGTAGGCATAATGGGGCGCAAAAAAGGAAAGCGTGTTGTAGCCCCAGTAGTTAATCAACCGCTGATTGTTGAGCGGGTTGTAACGCTCGAACTCGTGTTCATAAAATTGATGAATGGGCAGCAGTTCCACCGCCGTCACGCCTAAATCGACCAGATACGGGATCTTTTCGATGACGCCGCGAAAGGTGCCTGGATGTTCAACATCGGCACTGGGGTGGCTGGTGAGACTGCGCACATGGGTCTCATAGACGATGGTTTCTGACAACGGACGATTGATGGGCCGGTCGCCTTGCCAATCGAAGCCATCGGGACCGTAGGCGATACACTTGGGCAGCCCGGCCAAATCGGTCACGGTTGAGAAAGAGAGATCGCCATCGCGCGAATGGATATCGTAGCCGAAGGCCTGGCTAAAGTCCCATTCAAAGCCGGTCAGCGCTTTGGCGTAGGGATCAAGTAGCCCTTTATGCTGATTAAAACGGTGCCCTTCCAGTGGCTCGTACGGGCCGTTAATTTGGTAGAGGTACAGTTGGCCGTGCTTCAAACCGTCCACATGAATGTGCCAGATGTCGCCCGTACGGTGGGTGACGTCGATAATGTGACTTGGCTCATTATCGGTCGGTTCATCGAACAGAAGCAACCAAACGTGGGTGGCGTTGCGGCTAAAGATGGCAAAGTTGATGCCGTCGTCGGTAACGGTGTTGCCCAAGGGCAGCGGTTGCCCTTCTGTCGAACGTAATGTTTTTGTCATGTCTCTTCTCTCTCTCAATCTGTCGTCTGGCTTCGGTTAAAGTGCCAGACCCCTATTATAGGCGTTATGGCCAGCATGCCAACAACAAGGGCCGCCAGTAAGCCGATAGCGGCTAATACCAGTAAGGGGCGCATAAAATAGGATGCCGCCGCTAAAATTAAGCTCATCAAAAAGATAACGGAGGCGACGGCCACAATCATCAACGCGATTTTTCTGGCCCGCTTCATGGAGCCTTTTAGCGTGCCGCTCATCCGTCCCGTCCGGCCGTGGATGAAAATGGGATGCGCCTGCTGCTGATCGTCCAGATAATAGGTCGTGTAAATGGGTAACATCAGCAGCGTCCAATGTTGGTTACGGTATTCTGATGACCAGCGGTAATTGCGCAGGTGATCGGCCTGGCTGGCTTGTCGACATTCTTCGGCCGCCGCCTCATGGAAGGCGGGGACCGTGTCGGACCAGGCATCGGTCGGTGGGCGGTCGGGTAGGTGGATGATGGCCTGCTGCAACGCATCGGGTTGAAACGGTTCGGCTGCTTTGAGATCGTATTCGCCCAGCCGCTGCATCAGGCTTGTGTGCTGCTCTAGCGCCGGAGCCATCATGTTATCGTATTGGCGTGTCAGCCGCCCAACGCGCTGCTCCCAGCGGATGCGCTGCTCCGTTACCTGCTGTGAGCTCCAGCCGCCACTGTTTTGATCGAACTCATCGCGATGGCTGACCACTTCGTAATTAAAGCCCACTTCGGCCTGCCATAACGCTTCTACCTGGCTGTCGACCAGCCACATGGGCAGGTAAAGACGGTGCAAGCGGCTGATCAAGGTTTTCGGTGTCAGGTCTCCCGGCGCAAACCAGATCCGTCCGGCAAACTGTTCTATTTTAGGATGTAACGTCTCTTCCGCTACCGTAAAAGGCAGCAGCAGTTCGGGTGCGTAGTGATGGAGTAAGTCGGTCGGTTGGTTTTCAACCTCGATGTCGATCAGCTGGTTTTGGAAACAGGTGGGGCAGGTGAAGGGCATAAGCTGGGGAGGAAGCAAGTAGTGGCTGTCGCACTGCTCGCACAGCGTGGCTTTGAGGTTGGTTTTCCACATCGCATCGAGTTGAGGCGGTTCAAGCATCGTCCATCCCCGAAGCTTTGGTAAAGGTTTTAAAGCTGATGATCAAGCCAACAACCAATAGCCCAAACCCAGCAATCATGATCGGGAAACCGGTGTCGTTGAGTATCAATAAAAGAAAACCGATCAACCCTATCGTTAGCCCTGGTGCCAGCAGAGCACCTATTGCCAGCCACACCTTCAACCAATCCACCGGTCGCTGACCGGCAATCTCTCCGGTTTGGCCGTTGACCATCACTTGGAATGTTTTTTCCTCAAACTTATAAACGGCCAAATACATCGGCAGCAAAATATAGCGCCAGCCTTCATCATCGAAATCGAGATTCATCGAGAAGTTACGGATTTTTGACGTGCTGGCTTGATTACGGCATGCCTGGCGTGTCTCTTCACGCATATGGTGGCGGGCCTGAGTCCAGGCGGCCTGGAGCTGAATGTCATAGGCTTGGGCCTGGAAACCGGCTAAAAATTTCGGTTCGTAAGCGGCCAATGCGTGTAGATTGTAGCCGTTGACTTGCCCCAGCAATATGGGGCTGACACGGCTCGTACCCTCGATAAGGAGATCGCTGATAGGTAGCGTGACGCGACCCGACTCCCATTTCCACACGGTTTTGGTGCGGGTGCGCCACTTGCCGTTGCTGTAATACCGCTCGGTTTCGGTATGGCCGACTTCCGCTTTCCAATTGGCTTTGGTGGTGGACTCGAAGGTCCAAAATGGCAGGTAAATACCGGTAAAGTTGGCGATAGAGGCGACCCGCTGCAAAGCGTTAGGCGTCATCCAACTTTGGCCCAACCATTCTCGGGCAATAGCGTGACAATCATTGGATTCAATTTTGAAAGGGATCAAAAAGCGCGGGCGTAAGACATCTTGCGGAGCAGCGTGTTGAATAACCTGGTTTGAACCACAAAAGGGGCAGGTGTGGGTTAGTGAGTCGGTGCCGATAGTGGTATATGCCGCGCAACCCTGGCACTGCAACTCTTTGCGGGCCTCGCCCCAGCCATGAGACACACGCTCCATCGTTTCAACGGTAAACTCAAAGCGCTCGGCTTGCCGACCGACGGTCTTTTGCAAGGGCGCTTCGTAGTAGCCGCAATGGACGCAGGTTAAGCCCGCATCCGTGGCGCTGTAGGCCGTGTCGGCCCCACACTGTGGACAGTTGAATTGTACTACCGGACGATGCTCTTGCTGCGGCAGCGGTGCAGGCTTATATATCTCGATGCCGTCGATAGCCGATGCGGTAGGTATAAAGTTGGTCGGGGGGAAATTATCGATCAACACTTAAAAACTGCCCTGGTCGAATTGTGTGGGATTATAGTCATCTTTGAAGTTTAGCGCGAGTCGGTGAGGATGGAGGAGACGTGGAGATACGAGTTGGGAGACGGTATGATGCTGCTATTGACACAGCGATGCAGGTTTGCTCTGCACCTGTTTCGCGATTACTCAGGGCTTTCTTTTAGATCCAAAATAGAAGGGCCTGATCGTCGAGCGCAGTTTTGGCAGCCCAATTTCGGGTTTGGTACCGCGCTGAAGCACTCACTGCACCAGCCCTCGACAACGACCTCTTGCTTAAATCCGAAAAACTTTTTGACGACTTTCCCGTCGAGCTTGAGCGTGTCCGATGCGTTTGAGAGCAAAATTTCCGGGACGGGACAAGTTTCGCACAACTTAGGATTCCACGGCGGCGAGTCGGGATTGCGTTCGATCAGTCGGCAAGCCTGCTCGTTGCGTCCGCGATGGAAGTCGCCAAAGTAATATTTACATTCTTTACCTGCTGGCGTTTTCATAGAACTATCACTTTACTTCACTATCTGTTTAGTTTTCACTTAAATTAACGCAGTTGCCCTCAAATGAAAAGTGGGGGGTAATGAAGCAGAGATGAAGAGAGCAACTTGCGTTATTTTTATACAACGACAGTAACCGTTGTTACTGCGTGATTTAATCTATGGTAGCGCACGTTTATAAGAATCGTCTTAGAATTATTCGCGATAGGCTATACGCGGGTGATATACTCGCCGGTTCGGGTATCGATACGGATGGTATCGCCGATGTTGACAAAGAGTGGCGTTTGCACCACCAGTCCGGTTGAAACCGTAACGGGTTTGGTCGCCCCCTGCGCGGTATCACCGGCAAAGCCCGGCTCAGCATCAACCACTTCCAATTCGACCGTTAGCGGAATCTCAATTTCAATCGGTTCGCTCTGATAACTGGAGATTTTAACCTCCATATTTTCGGTCAGGTACGGGATAAGATGGTCGACCGCTTCTTTGGACAGGGCCGGCTGCTCGTAAGTTTGGGTGTCCATAAAGTAATAAAAATGGTCGTCACTGTACAGAAATTGGGCCTGGCTGTGGTCGAGGCTGATATCTTGAACGCGCTCGCCGCCGTTGAACGTCTTTTCGAAAATGGCACCGCTCCGTAAATTTTGAACCTTTACCCGGATGGTTGCGCTACCGCGAGCCGTTTTGTTGTGGCTGTAATCCAGAACTTTAAATAGGTCGTTATCTTGCGTAAAGGTTGTTCCCTTGCGTAAATCGTTGGCTTCAATCATAAAAATCCTCCATAAGTATTGTGAAATACGAGAATTAAGGAAAGTTAGCCGATAGAGAGTTTGTCCCTCATCGCTTTGTTTCCGCGTATCTTTTTCGTAATCTTAGACTCCAAACGGCATTGCGTGATCAAGGCTCTTGCGAGCAAGAAGCGAGAAATCCCTTCAATAGACGTTTGCCTGCGAATGCTGTAGAAATGTCTCCGCCGTCGGCATCGAAATGGCATAAACGGTGTAATGTCTTTGTTGTTATAATCCGCCGTGATAAATCCAGTTCTCGGCCAGGGTCGGTAAGTTGGCCAGGGCATCGCGTCGTTCCGTAACGCTGGGCAGCGAGTCGAGAAATGCCTGACCATAGCTTTTGGTGATGACTCGCCGGTCGAACACAACCACAACGCCGCGATCCTCTTTCTGGCGGATAAGCCGACCAAAGCCCTGACGAAACATTAATATAGCCTGTGGAATGGAATATTGAAAAAACGGATCGTCGAACGTTTCCGACCGGGCGGCAATAATCGGATCGCTGGGAACAGCGAACGGTATACGGGCGATAACCACGCAGCTGAGAGCCGGTCCCGGTATATCAACCCCTTCCCAAAACGAGCGCGTACCGAGCAGCACCGCTTGATCGGCGGTGACAAAGTTCTCCAGAATCTGCCGGCGGCTCGAGCCATCGCCCTGTTGGTACACCACAATTTCAGCCTCGGCTAGCGGCCCCTTGATATTGCGAGCTGTGTTGCGTAACTGGCTGTACGCGGTAAATAGTACCAACGTGCGGCCTTTTGTTCGTTTAACAAGTTCGATGAGTCCTTCTTCAAATACCTTTTGATGGCCGTGCGTGTTTGGCTCCGGCGCGTCGATGGGGATGTAGACGAGGGTGTTGTTCTCATAATCAAAAGGTGAACCCACCGCTGCGCCTTCGGCATCCCACAGATCGAGCCGCTCTTGAAAATATTCAAACGAATTATTGGTACGCATCGTGGCTGAGGTGAAGACGATCGATTCTTTGGCTTTGAGCAGATGCTGCTGCACCAAATGGCCTACATGCAGCGGTGCGTTATGCAGCGAGATAACCCGATTTTGGATGCTCTGCTCTACCCACAGAATCCGGTCGCGGCTGGGGTTGGATACAATTTGATGGACGCTGCTGCGTACTTCATCAACGCGATTGCGATAAGAGGTAAGGTTGGCCAGCAACTCTTCCCAGTTGGGGATGTCATAGGCTTCCATTTCGGTGAGCATGCTGTAGAGAATGCCCAGTGTTTTAGAAACATCGCTGAGAGTGGCGCTGGCATTATCCCAGGTGATTTCTACATCAGACCAGGCCGGTTGCGAGCGCGTGTCATCATTTAGACGAATCTTATAGTTATAGGGGCTGCGTCCACTGGGGATTTCATTAATAAAATTAGACAGGGCGGTGAAGAGTTGGCGTGTGGCTTTGATGCCCTTATCGATAGCCAACTGGCTTTTATAGATGATCTCGTTGATATCGCCTTTGAGGTGACCCGGCACCGCGGCCAGCGTACGTCGCGCAATTTCATGGATAAATCCAACGTGCCGGTCGCTGCCGCGCAGGGGCTGGCTCAATTCGCGCAGGAGTTGTTCCATCGCCTTTTGGTCGGTGCTAAAGCTCAATTGGTTGGTAATGTTATCTTCCAGATGATGGGCCTCATCAATGATGAGGTATTTATATTCGGGAATGATATTGCTATCAACCCCAATATCAGACATCAATAGGGCGTGATTGACCACAATCACGTGGGCCGACTCGGCCTCGCGGCGGGCGCGGGCGTAGAAGCAGTTTTCGGCGGTGCAATAGCGCGGGGTGCAAATATTGCCGTCGGAGGCCACCTGGCTCCACAGGGCCTGTTCGCCGTAATCAGGCATGAAAAGTTCTTCTCGATCACCTGTAGTCGTGCTGGGCATCCAGGTGAGCAGTTTTGCCAACAGCCGTAGTTCGGTTGACGAGTGATTTTCTTTGGCTTGAAACATCTCAACCCGACGCGGGCAGACGTAATTGCTGCGCCCCTTGAGGGCAATCGCCTTGAATTTAACAGGTAGCATGCGCTGCAGCCGGGGAATATCGTTATTGAGCAGTTGGTCTTGCAGGTTGATGGTATTGGTTGACACAACCACACGCTGTCCATTTTGCACGGCCCAATAGAGCGCCGGGATAAGATAGGCCATCGACTTGCCGGTACCGGTGCCGGCCTCAACCATCAAATGTTGCGACTCGTTGAACGCGCCGATGACGTTAGCCATCATGTCGACCTGCTGCGGCCGGTACTCAAAGTTGGCGAAGTTTTCATCAAATAAGCCCCCTTTTTCCAGCATGCGGCACAGCTTCTCTAGATGAAGCGGCGTCAATTCCATCGCCGGTTTTAGAGGTGGGTCGGGGCGTTTTTGAGCGATCTGCATCAAAGCAAAGCCGCCCTCAGTCGGCGAGTCGCTGATAAGCCCTTTGGCTGCCAACTGTTGGCCTAACGTACCTGCGGGTGCCGTATAACGACGCTCGCGGCTCAGGTCGCGGAAGACAATCGATAGCGGCCACCTGGTTTTGGCCGAAACGCGGGCGACTTCTTGAATAATGCGGCTGTCGAGCCGACGCGCTTGGTCGAGAAGGGCTTCAAACAGTTGGCGGGCCATTTGGGCATCATCCAAAGCCCGGTGCGCCTGACCATCATCGGGCGGCGGTACTTCAAGGTAATCCAACAGCGCCGACAGGCTGTAGATGCTGGCGTGCGGCAGGAGAATACTGGCCAGTTCGAAGGTGTCGATGCCAATATTATCTTGGAGAACGCCATGTTTGCGCAGAAATGCGAGATCAAAATTAATGTTGTGTCCAATAACCGGACTGTCACCAACGAAGCGTTTGAGATCTGTTATTACGGCACTAATCGGAGGAGCATCGGCCACATCGTCGGGCGTGATGCCGGTTAACTGCTGAATCTTATAGGGGATCGGACAGCCGGGGTTGACCAAAACACTAAATTCTTCATAGGTATGATCACCTTTAAAGCGAACAGCTCCAATTTCAAGAACTTCATCACGGTCCGCATTTAATCCGGTTGTCTCAATATCAAGGGAGACATACACTCTAGCCAAGAGATTGCTGCTTTCTAGACATTGTCGTTTGTAATAAATTTTTGCGATAATGATATTATACTGAGGAACGGTGAAATGGGCTAGACGGCTGCCTTTAATCTTTTTTGAAAAAAATTGAATTTCAAAGCCGTGTGTTTAACAATCGAGCCATCTGCTTGCAAAATAAATATACCACGGTTAGAATTTTAACACGACATACAAACCCATTTTAGGACGATTTATCTCACACCAAAAGTCCCATTGACCCGCATTTATGCGTATGTTAAGATGATTAAAACAGTGCTAAATGCGAAGACCTTAAGGAGAATAGTGCCCCATGTCTCACTCATATGTCCTTGAGCAAGTTGATATATTTGAAGATTTAACTCCCAGCCAGCTTGCTCTTGTTGAAAAAATTTGTCAAGAGCGGAACTTTAACCAGGGCGAAGTTGTTTTTGAAGAAAATTCACCGAGTCGAGAGTTTTATATTATCACCGAAGGTGAGGTCGAAATTCAAATCGATCCGGACACAATCGGCGATGGTACCGACGCTCACGAACCGACCACCATTGCGATACTGCGACGCGGTCAATCATTCGGTGAGGTAGCTATTATCGATCCCGGCGTGCGTTCGGCGTCGGCCCGCTGCCGATCTGAAACGTGCCGCCTACTGGAAATAAACCGCGACGATTTTGTGAGTCTGTTAGAAAGTGATTATCAAATCGGTTATCTGGTTATGCGTAACTTTGCTGTTGACCTTTCCTTGAAGATACGACAAACAAATTTGATCGTTCGCGAATCGTTAATGTAAGGGCAATGCCAGCTTTTTACCTATTGATTTAAGCGCTTGGATACACCGATAGAAAACCTCTCCTTTGGGTAGAGGTTTTTTTGATGGTTTTTCGCCTGACCATTTTTGACTCTCTGCCGTGCCTTAATACAATGAGCCAACCTAATAGAGAGGATGAAGGAGCCTATGCGAGGCTTGGCTGATCTTGGCCGACTCATTATTTTAATCTTATTCTTGCCGCTTATACTTATTGCGATCGGTCCGCTTCTGGTATTGGCGGTGCTGCGCGGCAAGCAACAGGTCGGCCCGATTACGCTCAACACCGCCCGTTATGATGGCCTGGGGCGAGCCGGTATCTTTATTCTGGGCCTAGCCGCCTGGATACTCGTGTGGGGCGGTTTAGGCTGGCTCGCTATGGAAGCCTTGGAACCGGCCCAAACTGTGGTGGTAACCTTGCCGCAAGACGCTCAAGAGGATACCATTGTCGATGCAGCAACCACCACACAGACCTCTACGGCTGTGCCTCTAACACCTTCGGCTACTGTCCCGCCGACCGGCACGCCAACAGCAACGGTTTCGGCGACTGAAGTCATCAGCGCTGCCTCGACCACCATAACGGCGACCCTCGTGTCTACATCCGTATCAACGACAACGCTCTCCTCAACGGAGGCATCGACCGTTACGAACACCGTGGCCGCAACGAATACGGCCACCGCGACAGCTTCGTCGACAGCGACGGCGACATCAACCCCGACACCAACAGTACCAACCCATACCCCAACACCATCACCGAGCGCAACAGCCACCCCTTCCCCGACGGCAACGGAAACGGATGTCCCAACCGCAACGGCGACCGCAACACCCACCAACACCTACACGCCGTCGCCCAGCCCTAGCCATACACCATCCGCGACTGCCACCGCCACCGCAACAGCAACCGCGACGAATACCCCTACGGCGACCGCAACCAATACAGCAACACCCACGTTTACCTTTACTCCCTCGCCGACACGAACCAATACACCGACCAACACGGCCACACCAACGGCAACCAACACCGGCACACCCACCCTGACGCCTACCCCACCCACACCCACGCCAACGCCCATTCCTACGCTAACTGCCGGCGAGCAGGAGGCCATCCTTTCGACGCTGCTTGATGGAAACGAAGCTTTCCGGCAGGCCATCGAGACAGGCAGTGACGAAGATTTGGAAGCAATGGAAACATTTTGGACCGGTTGGGCATTACGGAGAAATCAAGCATTCGCTATCGACATGAATGAACGTTATGCTAACCCATTTACGGTTGGTTTGAACTATCTTCAACATCCTTTCATCAGTTCGCAGTTTTCGGAACGTCAAGTGTACGTTACCAGCCGCGAACAGTGGACGTATGGCGGTACGTCGATTGCTGTAGAAGACTTTTTCGAATTAACCTACACGCTCAATCGGCGCAGCAACGGCTGGGTTATTACAAGCTATACCTTCCAAAATTTAGAGGCACCTACCCCCACGCTGATTCCTCCCCGCCGGCCGGCCCCAACATCGACCCCCACTTCTGCTGCGGCAGACAACTAGCTATGCAAAAAGTGTAGTAGAGATTGAACTCTGACCATATACATGATAAAGTAATCATGCTTTGAATTTTAACCGGATACTTCGTGTAAAACTATCTGGCACTTAGAGGGAGGGAAATAGGAAATTCTATGCCTACGATGACTCGTGAACAGGTTTCAGAAATCATCGAAACGGCCCTTGAACAAGGCATTAAACCCAGTCTACGACAAATTGATCTCAGCGAAATCGATCTCAGTGATACTGATCTGGGTCAGATCGATTTTAGCCAAGCCAATCTGAGCAGAGCCAAGTTGGTCGAAACAAATTTAAGCGAGGCTAATCTCAGTGAAGCCGATCTGAGTTTTGCCGATTTAACATGGGCAAACTTCGATCATGCCGATTTAAATAAAGCCAATCTAAGTGGTGCCAATTTAGGGGGTACATTTCTTAAGAAAGCCTCACTTGTTGGTGTCATTTTGACCGGAGTGAATTTAAGCTGGGCTGATCTTAGCGCTCTCGATCTCCGGCAGGCAGATCTCAGCCGGGGCAACTTTCGACACACTAACTTCAGCCAGGCCAACCTGAGTGAAGCCCGATTGGAACTGGCGAATCTGCATTTATCGGATCTTTCAGAAGTGGATTTGAGGAAAGCGGATCTAAGACAGGCCAATCTACGGGAAGTCGATTTGACTCAAGCCCGGCTTAATGAGGCTGTTTTGGTCGAGACCAATTTTTTTGAAGCAAATCTGGTGGGAGCCGACTTGCGCGGTGCTGATTTGAACGGGGCTAACTTAATGGGTGTCAAAATGGATGAGACCACCCGTATCGATGAAAAGTGGCGCATGGTTTGGACGCTCATTAATCATGGTTTTGATGGCCACAGTTTCAAAGGCGTCGATTTACAAAATACAAATCTTAGTAAGGTCAATATAAACGGCGCAAACCTTAGCGATGCTAATCTGTCACAGGCTAACCTGTTTATGGCAAGCCTGGTTGCAGCTGATTTACAAAGGATCAATCTTAGCCGGGCGGATATGTTTATTGCAAATTTGGAAGGGGCCAATTTGGCTGAGGCCAACCTCAAAGGAGCCGATTTAACGCGAGCCAATTTGAAGTTAGCCAATCTTAGCGAAGCTGATTTGCGTGAGGCCAACTTAACCAGAGCCGATCTGAATGAAGCGAATTTACAAGGCGCAGTTCTTGATGGGGCAACATATAATAATGCCACCGTATGGCCTGAAGGTTTCGATCCTGTGCAGGCCGGTCTGCTGCTTGAAAATTAAGTTATTTCAAGGGTTCGCCAAATTTTAAACGACCCCTTCGAGCACATTAACAATGTCTGTTTTTTCCGGAACATGTTTATCCAGAGACACATGCCATCCGCCGCAGTCTGTACAGCGCCACCAGGTACCGTGTTGATTAACAATATCAAAATCCTGTGAGTCCCGCACAGCAACATGCTGTTGGGTGGTAGGGCATTGGGCAAAAAATTGGGGAGGGTGGCTCTGTAACGCTATCACCGATAAATTCATCGCATAACACCTTTGTTGTATGAACGTATTAATTTTTGTTTTACTTGGTTTTATCGGGCCGGTCTGTAAGGGCGTTTACGCTTGTTGAAATCGAAGCATTAGTCTACCTGTATATTAACTCAGTTTAACAAATTTAGCTATTAAAATCTGGTAGGAAATAACTAAGAAAAAGGTTAGAATTTGTGATTCGGTGTAAGGCACGTTTTTATTAAAAACCATATAAATTTCTAAATTGGAGAGGCTTGTGAGTAACTCGTCAAAAGTAGCAGATTATGTGCAGGCTATGTGCAAAAGCTTTGCCTCAAACAAAGCCGGTGGCCTCAAGGCCACCTATTATCTTCAACTTTCCGGCACGGGCGGTGGTGATTGGACAGTATCCGTTATTGATGGGCGTTGCCAAACCAATTCAGGGCGGCCATCAAACGCAAACACACAAATTACTATGAGTACCGACAACTATCTAAAACTGGCTGGTGGGCGTCTGGATATACGCGGTGCCGTTCAGAGCGGTCAGATCCGTGTTGGTGGCGATCTGCAGCTTGCCCTCAAATTTGCTGAAATCTTTCCCCCCTGGGAGTCTCACGTTAAGGCCGATACCACCCCGCCGACACCTCCCTCGACAGACCCCACCCCGGCACAGCCTACCCCACCGGAGACCGGTGACACCCCTACTATTTCAGATTATGCCCGCACGATGCCCAACGGCTTTCGGCCCAATAAAGCCGGTAGCCTACGAGCGACCTATCAGTTTCAAATTTCCGGAAGTGATGGCGGCACTTGGACAGTAACTGTTTCTAATGGCACGTGCAGCACCAGCAAGGTGCAGACCGACTCGCCGAACGTCATCATCGCCCTGAATGATGCCAACTTCATTAAGCTAGCTGAAGGGAAACTCAATACCACCCAGGCTTATCGCCAGGGGCAGATAAAAATCAGCGGTGACCTCAACCTGGCGGCCAAAATACCGGATATCTTCGGTGCCTGGGCCGATACCGTCGGCTCAACACCGTTCCCCACGCCACAGCAGCCGACCACGCCTGACTCCAAAAGGGAACCGCAGCCCGAGCGCCCCGATCCGAAACCAATGCCGAAAGTTCCCAGCGGTACAGTGTATCCCAGCCTCACAAACGGCAGCTTTGATGAATATCAGGACTATGTCCGCAAAGGAGAAAAGAAAGTTTGGAAAGAAGACCAGTTCCCGGAGCGGTACGGAAAATATTGGACGCTGAAAACCATTCGGGAAAAGAGCGGTCGACGATTTCATATTATGGACAGCGGAGTCTTCGGCAAATTTACGCAGCGCTATTTTCGCGGTGGCGGCCGGGATTATCATATTCACGGGCGGCATTCGCAAGTGGTGACCAGTCGCTATGAATTCGACCTCGTATTGTACCAGACTGTCGCTGCGCAGCCAGGCAAAGCGTACACGTTTGGTGGATCTATGGTTTCATTTTTTCAGGGGACCAGCGGCCCGCCCGTCCACAATAAAATTTTCAAAACCATCGGCATCGACCCAACGGGTGGAGATGATTACAAAGCGGCCAGCGTCGTCTGGGGCGATCGTGATGGTCGAGACAACGAATGGCGCTATCCGTCGCTCAAGGTGAAGGCTCAGGCCGAGGCCATAACCGTATTTATTCGACTTGAGAATGAAGAGGATGATGTAGGCGATACGGAGTTGAACATTATCCATCTCGATAATTTCAGACTTGAATAAGTCAATGTGTTGTTGATCAAAGTTTGTCGGTAGCTCTGCACTAAACCGTGGTGAAGAAAAATTTAGACAGGATTAACAGGATTTACCAAATTTTGACAGATAAAATCGTGATAATCCTGTCAATTCTGTCGATTATTTTGTTGATCTCCCGTCGTTCTCACGTTTCCACGGTTTAATGTTGTGCTACTGGTTTGTCTGCTTCAAAAGTTTAGCCATAAATTACACGAATTGACACGAAATTACAGACTCGTGGGCATTTCTGTATTTTGTGGCTTTTTTTGCGGACAAAATAAGGGTAGGCACGAATAAGGTTGTAATGTGACAGAGAACATCGATGTCCTCATTGTAGGTGGTGGTCCGGCGGGACTATCAACCTGGCTGCATCTGCATCAAAAAGCTCCTGTTTTAGCGGCTCGATCGATCGTGATCGAGAAAGCAACGTATCCCCGCCAAAAGTTATGTGGCGGGGGCGTTACCCGCCGGGCCGATCTGACGCTGGGACGCTTACGTATCAAAATTGATGTGCCGGCCATACCCGTTCATACGGTTGAAGTGCGATTCGGCAGCGACACCTATTATTTACGCCAACGCAATATCTTTCGGGTTGTGCGCCGTCATGAATTCGATCATGCTTTGGCCCTGTCAGCGATAAAGCGCGGCCTCCGGCTAAGTGAAAATGAACATTTTTGTGATTTTGAACGGGTTACTGATGGCGTTCTGGTTCAAACAAGTCGCAGAGTACTCAAGGTTCGGGCGCTTGTGGCTGCCGATGGAGCGAAAAGTGTGGTGCGCGCTAAGATGCGGCTTTCCGATAAAACACGGATGTCCCGGCTTCTGGAGGTCGTTACGCCTATCGACGTTCGGGGTAGTGAACGGGTGACAAAAAATGTCGCCGTTCTCGATTTTACGTCCGTAGCGGAGAATTTGCAGGGTTACGTTTGGGATTTTCCATGTATCGAGGCCGGAGTTCCGTGTGTCAATCGCGGTGTGTTCGATAGCCGGGTCTATCCTAATAATGAGCGGGCCGATTTGAAGTCAATCTTCAGCCAGGCTCTCCAGCAGCGACAGGTCGATCGGCCGCCCCAAAGTTGGCAGGGGCATCCCGAGCGCTGGTTTTCGGAAAAGGGTATTTATTCTCAAGCAAACATTTTGCTGGCTGGTGACGCAGCCGGTGTCGAGCCTGCGTTTGGCGAGGGTATTGCTCAGGCCTTGGGGTATGGCGATGTTGCGGCCACCACACTCATGAATGCGTTTCATCATCAAGATTTTTCGTTTGATGACTATCGTGCCCGCTTGCTGGCCCATCCGTTGGGGCAGTCGCTTAAGTTTCAAACACGGTTGGCTAAAAAGCTCTATCGCGAGGGTCCGGACGCTTTAGCGCACGCAAAAAAACTTCTGGCTCGGTGGTTGTCGCCTGTCTAATCAAGGAGCGCTGAAAAATAACAAACCGGCTCTAAGGCCGGTTTGTTAGAGGATGATAAGGAGAAAAGAGAAAGACTACTTTTAGAAGGAGATACATGAATAAGGGTTGTTGTGTTTCGTCGCTGTGGCAGTATAGAGACAAAACTTTATTTTTGGCGATGTTACCCCCTCACTGAAACATTACCAAGTTGAGTCTACTATAACCAATTAATATAGGTATGCCATTAGCTTGCGCTTAAATAAAAGTTAGAATATTAAGACGGCAAATTATAAACAAAAGAGGCCAGTCCTAAGACTGACCTCTTTTTAATTGGGATTATACCGGTTCAATTAACTGGTTTTAACGGTAATGCGTTTCGCTTGGTCTTGTTCGGGTTTGGGCATCGTAATCGACAGAACACCGTTCTTGAATGTAGCTTCTATTTGGTCGGGATCCATTTCGCCGGGGAGTTCAATACTGCGTCGGAAGGAGCCATACGACCGTTCGACTCGGTAATAGTTCTCGCGCTTGTCTTCTGTTTCGGCTTTCTTTTCGCCGCTAATCGTTAAGATGTTGTGGTCCACTGAGACATCGATATCATTTTCGCTTAAGCCGGGCAGTTCAGCCGAAACCTTGAATTCGGTATCGGTTTCACTCACGTCGATGGTTGGGTTGAAGTCGCCGAGTGACTGACTAAACGGTGTCATGCTCAAGCCAAAGGGAGTGGTAAAAAAGTCGTCAAAAAGTCGGTCGAAGTCGAGTTGCAGCGAACCGTGTGAACTTTGAAGTTCGGATCGAACCGGTACTTTACGTTCACCCCATCGCCAAGGGGCTAAATTTTTGAGTTCCATTTTTACATACCTCCTTGTTTGTGAGATTAGTTCATCTTCTTTTTATTCACCTCTTATTCTACGCCTAGAGTGTTAGAAGTATGTTTGCGATTTGCTAGAATCGTATAAGAAGTCGATACCCTAAACTATAGTTGACCTTACATTTAGTGTAATTACAGATAAAGCGAAGCAAACTGCTC